>JBAXEN010000126.1:0-10716 GCA_037140415.1 Betaproteobacteria bacterium
TACCGTCGGCCTGTACCGCCAGGCTCAGGCAGGACTTGACCAGCCGGCCGTCCAGCTTGACCGAACAGGCGCCGCAGGTGCCAGTCTCGCAGCCGCGCTTGGTGCCGGTCAGGTGCAGATCGTCGCGCAGGAAGTCGCTGAGCAGGCGCCGGGCAGGGACCTGGGCCTGGACCGTCTGACCGTTGACCTCCAGGCTGATCATGTGTTGACTCATGGGCTCTCCTGGGCGCTGAGGTTGGAGGCAAGGCCTTGCAGGGTGCGGCGCGCGTTGACGCGCACCATCTCGCGCCTGTAGTCGGCCGAGCCGCGCAGGTCGGAGATGGGCGCTATCGCCGCAGCCACCCGGTCGGCCGCTTCTTCGACCACCGCTGCGTCGAGCTGGCGACCGGTGAGAAAGGCCTCGGCCTCGCGCATGCGCTGGGGCACTGCGACCGAAGCGCCGACCACCAGTCGCGCGTCGCGGCAGATGCCGCTTTGAATTTGCACCACCGCCGCAAAGCTCACCAAAGGCCGGTGTTCGGCGGCGGTGCGCTTGTAGCGGGTGTAGCGGGCCCGGCTGTGCGCCGCCAGAGGCGGTACCCGCACCTCGGTGACGATTTCATCGCTTTCGATGGCGGTGGCAAAGTAGTCCAGCAAAAATTCGTCGATGGCCAGCACCCGCTGCCCGCGCGCGCTGCCCAGCACCACCTGCGCGCCCAGCGCCATCAGGCAGCCTGGCGGGTCGGTGGACGGATCGCCATAGCAGAGGTTGCCGCCCAAGCTGCCCTGGTTGCGCACCTGCGGGTTGGCCACCTGGCTGGCCATGGCGGCCAGCATGGGGTGGTGACGCTGAACCAGGTCGCTGGCCGCCAGCTCGGCGTGGCGGGTTGAGGCGCCGATGTGCAACACGCCCTGGTCATCGACACGAATGCCCTGCAGCTCGGCGATGCGCTGGACCGAGATGATGTGCGAGGGGTTGAGCATGCGCTGGCGCATGACCAGCATGAGCGCGGTGCCGCCGGCCATGACCCGGCAGTCCTCGCCCAGGTCGGCCAGCATGCGGCTGGCTTCGGCGACGCTCGCCGGCTGCAGGAATTCAAACTCACGCATGCGCCTGCTCCTTTTGGGCGCGCAGCGCGGCCAGCACCTTTTCAGGGGTGATGGGCAGGCTGGTGATGCGCACGCCAACTGCATCAAAAATCGCATTGGCGATGGCTGGTGCGCCGGTGAGGATGGCGGTCTCGCTGGCGCCTTTGGCGCCATAGGGGCCGTTGGGCTCATTCGACTCGACGATGCCGCTGCGCAGCTCGGGCAGGGCGTCGGCGGTGGGCATGGTGTAGTCGGCAAAGTTGCCATTGGCAATGCGCCCGTCTTCGAGCTGCAACTGTTCATACAGCGTCCAGCCTATGGATTGGGCCACCGCGCCATTGCTCTGACCGTGCACCGCCAGCGGGTTGAGCGCCTTGCCGCAGTCGTCGGCCACAAAGCTGTTAATCACCTGCACCCGGCCGGTTTCGGTATCGACTTCCACTTCTACCGCCTGCGCGGCGAAGGAATAGCCGGGCGCCACATTGCCGCTCAGGTCGTCGGCATGCATCTGCGTTTTGGCATCCCAGGTGCCGGTGACCATGATTTCATGGCCGCCATGGCGCCAGATGTGTTCGCGCGCGAGGCCTGCGAGAGGCAGGGTGCGGGCGGGCTCGGTTATTACCCGCACGCCGCCTTCAAACAGCTCCAGCGCATCGGTGGGCAGTTGCAATTTGTCGGCGGCCAGGGCCAGCAGCTTGTCGCGCACCAGGCGCGCCGCCACGATGGCCGCGTTACCCGCGACGATGGTCACCCGCGAGGCCAGCGAGCCGATGGCAAAGGGCGCGCTGTCGGTGTCGGGCGCCACCACATGCACATGGGCCAGCGGCAGGTGCAGCTCATGGGCCACGATTTGCGCCAGCATGGTCATGGCGCCTTGGCCCATATCGGCTTCGGCGCTGTGGACGATGGCCCGCCCGTCTTCGGCCATTTTGATGACCACCGTCGAGCCGTCCCAGTTGCCGATGGTGCGGTTGCCGCTGACGTGCATGGCAGCAGCCAAGCCCAGGCCTCGGCGCCGCGGCCCGTCTGGGCTTGGGCTTTGACGTTTGCTGTCCCATTGCAGTGCGGCGGTGCATTGGTCCAGGCATTCCTGCAGCCCGCTGCTGCTGATCTGCCAGCCATGGACCGAGGTCTGGCCGACGCCGATGGCATTCATGCGGTGCACCTGCACCGGATCGAGCCCGAGCCGGCGCGCCATGGTGTCGATGTGGCTGTTGAGCGCGAACTGCATCTGCGTGCCCCCAAAGCCGCGAAAGGCGCCGTGCGGTGGGGTGTGGGTATAAGCCAGGCGCGCCCGGCTGCGCACATGGCTGAGCTTGTGCATGTTGTCGCTGCGCATGGCGCTGACATGCATGACCTCGGCCGACAGGCCGCAGTAGGCGCCGCAGTCGGCCAGGATGTCGACCTCCTTGGCCACGATCATGCCCTGCGCATCCATGCCCAGGCGCAGGCGTATGCGCTCGGGTAGGCTGGTGGTGGCGGCCAGAAAATCCTCGATGCGGTTGTTGACCAGGCGCACCGGCTGCCCGGTGGCTTGGGCCAGCATGGCGGCCAGCAGGTTGTTGGCGTCTTCGATCATCTTGCCGCCAAAGCCGCCGCCGGTGGTGGTTTGCACCACCCGTATGCGAGAGGCCGGCATCTGCAGCACCGCCGCTAGCCGAGCCCGGACCAGGAAGGCCGATTGGGTGGAGGTCCAGACCTGCAGGCGGCCGTCGGCATCAACGCTGGCCACCGTGGCCATGGGCTCCATATAGCCCGGATACTGGGCGTGTGTCTGGTAGACCTCTTCATGCACCAGATGGGCGGCGGCGAAGGCGGCGTCCGGGTCGCCACGCTGAAATTCGATCAGGTGGGCCAGGTTGTCACGCCCCGGGTGCAGGCCGGGTGCGCCTTCGAGCAGTGCCAGTTCGGGGCTGAGCAGGGCCGGCAGTTCTTCATACTCGACCTCGATCAGATCGAGCGCATCACGGGCAATGTCTTCGCTGATGGCGGCCACCGCCGCCACCTCCTCGCCAGCAAAGCGCACTTGATCGAGCGCCAGGGTGCGGCGCTCCTTGTGGTGCACGCCCCAGGGGATGGGCGAGCTGTTGGCACCGGTGAGCACCGCGCGCACGCCGGGCAGAGCCTGGGCGGCACGGGTATCGATGCGCACGATGCGCGCATGCGGGTAGGGGCTGCGCAGCACCTTGCCATGCAGCATGCCGGGCCATTTCAGGTCGCCGGCGTACTGCGCGCGCCCCATCACCTTGGCGCGGGCGCCGATCTGCGCGGTGTTGTGACCCAGGGTCGAGTGGCTCATGGGGGGGATGTTCCTTGTGTCTTTCTTAGGAGCGGCGCGCTCAGACGCGGATCACCTGGCCGGTGATGCCGCTGAACAGGCACCGCAGATAGGCCAGGGCCATCCGCGTTCCGCTGACGCATTCAAAACCCGGGAAGGCCGCACAGGCGGCCGCCGGCGTGCCCTCCACCAGGCTGGGGCTGACCACATTGATGCGCCAGCCCTGGGGCAGCTCGGTGGCGGCCGCACGCGCCCAGCTCTCCAACGCGCCATTGACCATGCTCAGCGCGCTGCCGCCAAGGATGGGCTCGGCGCTGGTGGTGCCCGACGTCAGGGTGATGGACCCGCCAGGCCTCAAGACCTCGCGCGCTGCCAGCGCCAGATTGACCTGGCCCATCAGCTTGTCACGCAGCCCCAGCCCATAGGTCGAGTCTTCCAGGCCGGCGGGTGTCACTTCGGCCAGAGCCCGAAAATGAGCGCGTCCGGCTGCCGAGACCACCGCGTCCAGCGGGCCGAGCTGGCGCATCGCTTGGACGACCGCAGCCGCATCGGTCAGGTCGAGCTGGATCTCGTTGGCCGCTTGGGGTGGCTCCAGACCGGCGAGCACGACCTCATGCTGGCCCTGCAAAGCCTGGTGGACCCACCGGCCCACCACACCCCGGGCACCGACCAGCAAGATGCGTTTGCGAGGATGGCTCATGCCGATGTCACCCCGCCGCCGCCGCCAGAAGTTGGCGGGGCGAACAACTGCCCGGCCACCGCCCAGTCCTCGTGGCGGACCTCGTTGAACATCACGTACACATGGGCCGGATCGCACTGACACAGGCGCGCCATGGTCTGCGTCATTTCCTGGGCCAGTTGCTGCTTGACCTGCGGGCTGCGGCCAGTGAGCATTTCAATGCGAACGATGGGCATGCAGGTCTCCTGGGGGCGCGGTGGGTGTGCTTGGGCTGGCCAATGTCTGGGCCTGGTTTCGGCTCAGTCGCTGTGGTGTGTAGTCGCTCGGCTCCAGGGCGGCGGGCCGATTGGCGATCAGGTCGGCCAGCAGCTGCGCGCTGCCACAGGCCAAGGTCCAGCCGTAGGTGCCGTGCCCGGTGTTGAGGTACAGGCCTTGGATGTGCGTGGACCCGATGATCGGGGTGCCATCGGCGGTCATCGGCCGCAGGCCGGCCCACAAGCTGGCATGGGCCCTATCCACTGGGCCGTAGAGCGCCTCGTACTGAGCGATCAGCTGTTCGCAGCGTCGGGGATCCACATCGCGCCGGTAGCCCACCAGTTCGGCCATGCCCGCCAGTCTGACCCGGCTGCCCATGCGCGCGATGGCCAGCTTGCTGGCATCGTCGATGACCGCAGCATGCGGGCCTTGACCCGCTGGCAGGTTCAGGGTCACGCTGTAGCCTTTGACCGGAACCACCGGCACTCGCAGTGTGGCTCCCAAGAGATGGGCGCTGTCGACTCCGGTGGCGAAGACAAAAGCCTGTGCGTCCCAACGCCGGCCGCCGCTGCGCACCGCTCGCAAACGTTGCCCGCTGCGGTCCATCTCGAGCGCATCGACGCGCACACCCGGCACAAAATTGAGTCCGCGTTGACAATTCCAGGCCAGCAATTGCTGCACGAATTGTTCGCAGTCGCCGCTGGCATCGTCGCCCACCTGCAGTCCCCCGGCCAGCGGCGCTGACCGGCTCAGGCCGGGTTCGAGCGCGCGCACCTGCTCGGCATCGCACCACTGGGCGTCCATCCCGAGCGCGCGCAGCTCGTCCAGACGGCGACTTAGCACAGAGGGGGCGGGCTGCTGCCGCATGATCTGCATGACCCCCGCGGACTGAAAGTCAAACTCGACCTGGGTCCGGTCGATCAGGCGGCGCAGGCAAGCCCGGCTGAGCAGGGCGAGCCTGACCATGCGTCCCCGGTGGTCGGCAAACTCGCTGGGCGTGCACTGCGCAAACAGGTCCCGTAGCCAACGAAGCTGGCTGGTGCTGAAGTCTGGCCGCCAGCGCATCGGCCCCTGGCGGCTCAGGCCGGCCGACAAAATCTGCCGCGGCAGGCCCGGCATGGCCCATGGGGCGCAGAACCCGGCCGATAAAAAGCCGCCGTTGGCATGGCTGGTCCCGCGGCCCGCGGCCGGCTCGGCCTCCAGTAAGGTGACCTGATGGCCATCCTCGCGCAGGGCGTGGGCTGTTGTGACTCCGATCACGCCCGCACCGATCACCACCACTTCGCGTACAGTCATCGAGCAGTCCTTTGCGCCTCAGTCGAAGGCCATGGGTGCTGGCATATTCGCCCGCTTAGTCTGCGGTGATCTTCAGGTCGTTGATCGTCTTGATCAGCCGCGTGTGGTCGTCTGCATTGACCCTGAAGAGCTGCTCGGGCGCACCGCCGGCCGGGCGGGCACCGAAGACCGCCATTTTTTCGATCACATCGGGCATCTTCAGGATCTCATTGAGATGCCCGTTGAGCAGGGCGATGACCGCAGGCGGCGTGCCTTTGGGCGCCATGATCCCGTGCCAGGCGCCTTCCTTGACCGTGGGGTAGCCCTGTTCGGCGACAGTCGACACGCCGGGAATCAGCGTTGTGCGCTCGGGATCGGTCAGGGCCACTGCCACCAGCTTGCCCGCGGCGATGTGTTGCGCCACCGGCCCGAAGGTGGTGTAGCCCAGCTGCAGCCGGCCGGTCAGCAGCTCGGGAATCATCGGACCGATACCGCGGTAGGGTATGTGCTGCACATTGATGCCCGCGGCGCGGTTGAGCAGTTCAGCCGCGATGTGCATGGGCGAGCCCGCGCCGGGGCTGCCGTAGTTCAGCGCCTTTCCGCCCTTGGCCTGGCTGACCAGATCGCGGACGGTGCGGATGCCGGTGTCGGGGTGGGCGACCATGAGTACCGACTGCCATCCCGTTTGGATCACTGGGTCAAAACCATTGACCGGGTCGTAGCTGTTGGCCGGCGTCAGGCGCAGCAGGGCCGGGGCGGTGGTGAAGGGGTTCGGTGTGAACAGCAGGGTGTATCCATCGGGGCGGGCGCGCAGGGCCAGGGTGTTGCCCACGGTGCCGCCTGCACCGGGTTTGTTGTCCACGATCACCGATTGCTTGAGCCGGGTGCTGAGCTTTTCGGCATAGAGCCTGGCCATCGCGTCGGTGTCGCCGCCAGGCGGGTAGGAAACGATCAGGCTGATGGGACGGTCGGGATAACTTTGGGCCCAGCCCAAAGAGCTTGCACCCGCTGCTGCGGCGCCGACAGATGCAAGAATCAGCTTGCGACGGTTGTAGTTCATGGCAATGTCCCCTTTGGTGGTCGAGTTGTGGCGGATGCATGTGAATCTAGGTGAGCGCGGCGGGGCAGAACAGAGATAATTTCACTCGGTGAAATTTTTTCAGGGTTTTCCCCGATGGGTACACAAGCTGGCGTGAAGTCGATCGAAGCCCTTGGGCGAGGGCTGGTTGTGATGCATGCGATTGAAGAATCGTCGGCCGTGACCCTGGCTCAGCTGCATCTGCAGACCGGCATTCCCAAGGCTTCGCTCTTGCGCATCCTCAAGACCCTGATCGAATCGGGCTGGGTGGTTCGCAATGAACTCGAGCGCCGCTATGTGCCGGCAGCTGCTCCCGGCGATGCCGGTCCCGCCGCGCAGTGGCGAGCAAGTCTGTCTGCGCTGGCAGCTCCGATTCGCGCCAGCCTGGAAAAGCGCGTCCCCTGGCCGACCGATCTGGCGGTGCGCGATGGCCCGACCATGCTTATCCTCGACGCGCACCGACCCATTAACGGTCTGGCGGTCAACTACCGGGTCCTGGGTTTTCGGCCTGCCATGTTGATTTCCTCGCTGGGGCGTTGCTATCTGGCCTTTTGCCCCGAGGAAGAGCGACGCGACATCGTGGCCAGGCTGTCTCGCTCGCCCGACCCCCTGCATCGGGCAGCGCTGCGCGAAGATACCTTGCAGAGATTGGTCACCTCCGGGCGCGCGCGTGGCTACTGCAGTCGGGATCCCTCAGAGCTGGGATCGGAGTCGCCCGAGCGCTTTGGCGCCATTTCCGTGCCAGTGTTTGCAGACCACCGCCTGCTGGCCTGCCTGAGTTGCTCCTGGCTGCCCAGCGTTACCACCGAGGCACATATCGTCGCGCACCACCTGAGCGCCCTGCGTGATGCTGCCAAGCTGATCGGCGAGCGCGCCCTGGCTGCGCGGCTGCTGCCGCCCGGGGGGGTGCTGGGGTAATGGCGGCCTAGATCGGTCGGCTGCCTTTGCCAGTCGCCGCCGGGCGCCTGAGCATCGGCTCGCCGGCATGCACGAAAACCCGGCTGTCTGCGCTCCAAGCGCGCAGCTATCATCGGCCCGCTCGCAATCGCGGGCTCATCTGATCTTCTGGAGATATACATGCACTCAATGGTAGGGCTGTCGTGGTCTGGCCGGCGCTGGGTCTTGAGCATGGCGGCGCTGGCTGTGGGTGGGCTGTTTGGACTGGGCGGCGCCTGGGCCCAGGCCTTCCCGAGCAAGCAGGTGACTTTGGTGGTGCCCTTCCCGCCGGGCGGCGGCCCCGATGTGGCCGCCCGTGTCATCGCCGAGAAGCTGGCCCCGCGCCTGGGACAGCCGGTGGTGGTGGACAACAAACCCGGCGCTGGAGCCATGCTGGGGGCCAGCTTTGTGGCCAAGTCGGCGCCCGACGGTCATACCCTGCTGCTGACCCCCAACACCATGGCGATCTCCCCGCATGTGCTGCCGCCAGGCGCCGGCGGTGGCATTGATGTCAACAAAGACCTGCTGCCGGTGATCGCGCCGGCCATCACACCCCTGGTGCTGGTGGCCAGCCCGCAACTGGGCGTAAGCAACCTCAAGGGCTTGCAGGAATTGGCGCGCAAGCAGCCTGGCCTGGCCTACGGCAGCCCGGGCAATGGCTCGCCCATGCATTTTGCCGGCGAGATGTTCAAGCGCTCGGCCAGCATCGACTTGCTGCACGTGCCCTACCGCGGGGTGGCACCGTCACTCAATGCGGCCCTGGCCGGCGAGGTCAAGCTGCTCTACACCGGTGTCGGCGGCGCCTTGCAGCACATCAAGGCAGGCAAATTGGTGCCGCTGGCGCTGACTGAAAAATCGCGCTCGACCCTGCTGCCCGATGTAGCCACCGCCACTGAGCAGGGTGTCGCTCAGGTCGAGGTCAATGCCTGGTACGGTGTGTTTGCGCCGGTGGGCACGCCGGCAGCGGTGGTGCAGCGGATTAATCAGGAGATCAATGCGGTCATCAAGCTGCCCGACGTGCGTGAGCGGCTGCTGGGCGCCGGTGTCGAGCCCCTGGGCGGTGGGCCGCAGGTGCTGGCTGACTTCATGAAGGCCGATACCCAGCGCTACGGGCAGTTGGCCCGCGAGCTCAATATCAAGGCCGATTGATCTTGATCAGCATCACGCTGGCCGGCCCGGACCGGGCGCAGGCCGGACGATGACGGCCCGTGTACCCAATTTCCTGCTGTTCGTCACCGACCAACAGCGGGCCGACCACTTGGGCTGCTACGGCAATGCGGTGCTGAGCACGCCGAACATGGATGCGCTGGCTCAGCAGGGTCTGCGCTTTGAGCAGTGCCATACCGCCACCCCGATCTGTCAGCCCAACCGGGCCAGCCTGATGACCGGGCGGCTGCCCAGTGCCCATGGCGTGACCATGAACGGGCGCGAGCTGTCGCTGGGCGAGAACACCTTTGTGCAGATGCTCAGGCAGGCGGGTTGGCGCACCGCCCTGGTCGGCAAGGCGCATCTGCAGAACATCACCGCCGCGCCACCGTCCTGGCCGCCGGCGGCCGGTCGCAGGCCCTCGGACGCCCGGGGTCTTTACCCGGGTCGCTATGGGCAGGAGGTCGCCCGCTCCTGGGCCGAGGACGACTCCTTCGAGCTGGATCTGCCCTACTACGGCTTTGAGCAGGTGAGGCTGACCATAGGGCATGGTGACGACCAGCAAGGCCACTGGCGGCGCTGGCTGCGCAAGATGAGCCCCAATGCCGACCAGCTGATCGGCCCGGCCCATGCGCTGCCTACGCCCGATCTGGCCTTGGGCCGCCTGGGGCAGGCCTGGCGCACCTGTCTGCCTGAAGAGCTGCATCCCACAGGCTGGATTGCCGACCAGAGCTGTGAGCTGCTGGAGGGCTACGCCCGCAGCGGTGAGCGTTTTTTCATGCAGTGCTCTTTTCCGGATCCGCACCATCCTTTCACGCCACCGGGTCGCTATTGGGACATGTACCAGCCGGCCGATGTGCAGCTGCCGGCCAGTTTTGGCGCGGCGCTGCACGATGCGCCGCCTGCCATCGCCGCCTTGCGTGAGCAGCGCTGGCTGGCACCGCAGTTTCGGCCGGGCTATGCGGCGTTTGCCGCCTCCGAACAGGAATTGCGTGAGGCGCTGGCGCTCAATTACGGCAGCATCGCCTTCATCGACGCGGCCATCGGCCGGGTGCTGGCCACGCTCGATGGCCTGGGCCTGGCCGACAACACCGTGGTGCTGCTGACCAGCGACCATGGCGATCTGCTGGGCGACCGCGGCCTGCTGTTCAAGGGGGGTCTGCACTACAGCAGCATCACCCGCGTTCCTCTGATTTGGCGCGATACCACCGAGGCGCGCCAAGCGCAGGTGCGGCAGGATCTGGCCCAGACCATCGACATCGCACCGACCATCCTTGCGCGCGCCGGTCTGGCGCCGGCCAATGGCATGCAGGGCCGCAGCCTCCTTAACCCAGATGCTGAGCGCGCCGGTCTGCTGATTGAAGAAGAAAGCCAGCGCGCAGATTTCGGTCTGGACCGGCGGCTGCGCATGCGCACCTGGCGCACAGACCGCTACCGCCTGACGCTCTACGACGGCCAGAGCTGGGGCGAGCTCTACGATTTGGCCGCCGACCCTCTGGAGTTGCGCAATTTATGGTCTGATCCGGCGGCCAGAAATTTGCGCGGTGAACTGAGCGAACAACTGCTGCGGGCCATGCTCGCCGCCAGTGACGATAGCCCCTATCCCAGCGCATCGGCCTGAGACGAGCGCTGTCCTGTGTAAGCGCCGCCTTGTGGGAGCGCCGCCCTCGGCGCGATACGGCTTTCGATCCACCGCTGCATCGCTGCGAGGGCGCAGCTCCTACACCTTCCCCGGCAAAAGCGCGATGAAAAAAGCTGGATGATTTTTGGGTGAGCGCCGCCTTGTGGGAGCGCCGCCCTCGGCGCGATGCGGCTTTTGATCCGCCGCCGCATCGCTGCGAGGGCGCAGCTCCTACCCCCTTCCAATCAGGTGCGCGGGGACTTTGTGGGAGCGCCGCCCTCGGCGCGATCGGTCTCAGAGGTCGAGCACCAGCCGCTCGCTCTTGCAGCCGGAGACGCACACCATCATCACCTTGTTGTCGGCCTGCTCGGCCGGGGTCA
>JBAXEN010000127.1:0-10658 GCA_037140415.1 Betaproteobacteria bacterium
GCCAGGCGCGGCAAGCGCTTGCCGCAGGCGCTGACAGCGGGTGAAGGCCCTGATTGCCAGGGTGGCCAGACCGACTTCCCGGGTCGAAATCCGACAGTGCGAGCGCAGCATGGCCTGCCAGGCCGTCACCCCCCCAGGCCCAGGACCAGGACCTGGGGGATGGCGCCGGCATGGCCTGCGGCCCGGCTTCGGCAGCCTGCTGGCCGCCGCCGCAGCACAGCACGGCGTGCGACTGCTCAAGCCCAAGACCCGCGATGGTGAAGGGCTGGGCGTTGAGGTGATCAAACCATGGGTCGGGTGAGAGCCCGGTGACGCGGACTCAGAAAATCGGTATCTGACCCCGATTTTTTGCAGGCCTTAAAAAAACGTTCAAGTTTTAACGCTCTGTGCCGATCAACGAAGCTCATCTAATGCGTCTTGGAGTCCGTGATGAGCGCCCACCCTGTGTCTGCGGCAAGATCAGCCTATCCGCTACAAGCCAGCCGCCCTGCCCCCGTCGTCAAGCATGGCGAATTTACTCCCAAGCCCAGCCGCGACCTGCTTACGGCGCTGCAGGCACCCGCCCTCAGTGCCCAGGGCGATTTGGCAGCGACGCAATGGACCTCGGGGCGCCCCTCCTACGAGAAGGCCGCGACCACAGGCGCGGTGACCACAGGCGACAAGACCACCACCACCGCCCAGATGAAGGTCTCCTTGAAAAGCGGTGCGGCCTACACCTTCAACAGCGCCTATAGCTACAGCTACAGCGGGCAAAAGCCGGCTTTTGCGCTGTCGGTGGCCGACTCGACCGGCAAGGTGATCAAAACGTCGACCTCGGGCAGCCTGAGTCTTTCCGCCGCCGAAACAGGCAAGCTCGCCAACGGCGACTTCACTCTCACATTGAAAGCCACGCCCGGCAAGGGCGGCTCGGCATGGCTGAACAGCTATACGCTCAATGCCTACCAGCAGCTTTCAAGCCTGCCCAGCTCCAGCGGCAATACAGCCGTGGATGCCATATTGGCCGGCAAAAACTACTGGTGGCACGATGAGGGTGAGGTGGCCAAGGCCAGCGCCACCGCCATCACTCCAACGGTCAATCAGATCAGCGGTGCGAAGACCAAGCTCTACTACGGTTTTTTGACTGGACAGGAGAATTACCTGTCCAAGGACGACAAGGCAGGCTTTGCGGCCATGGACACGGATCAACAATCTGCCGTGGGCGACGCCTTGAGCTATCTTTCCTCCCTCATCAATGTTGAATTTATAAAGGATGAGAGCAAGGCCAACATCACCTTTGGCACCAATCAGCAGACCAGCAGCGCAGGGTACGCCAAATACCCCAATGGCAACGGCCTGGGCGCCTCCGTCTTGATGCTGGACAAGGCAGACAGCAAAGGAGTCGCCACCAATACCGGCGCGCAGCTCAACGATCACAGCTCCTATGCCTGGTACACCTTGATCCATGAGCTCGGCCACGCCATGGGGCTCAAGCATCCTGGTGCCTACAACGCCGGCGGCGGCACGACGCCAGGCCCCTATCTGCCCGCAGCCAGCGACAACCGGGGAACCACCGTGATGTCCTACAACGATGCCGCGGGCTCCAAAAAACTGAACGTCTCTGCAAGCTCCAACGGCTACACCTACTCCTCGAGCGGCATCAGCCCCAGCTCCTACAAGGTGTTGGACATCGCCGCCCTGCAGTATCTCTACGGCTCGAACAAAAATACAGACGCAAGCGACCTGACCGTGAGCGACAGCTATCAAAGCTACAGCGCCGTCTGGGCGCCCAAGGGTTTGAAAGTTGATGCGTCGGCCACGACACGATCGAATGTGTTTGACATGCGGGCCGGCTACTACAGCTCCATCGCCATACGGACTGCAGACGATCAAATCCAGTCGGTCAAGAGCAGCTTCCAGGATCAAGGCATCTCGGACAGCAGGGCATTGACCTATGCCACACAACTGGTGAAAAACACCAAAGCACTGACGGGCCAACTCTTTAACGGCAAGAGCACCCTGGGCCTGAGCTGGGGAAGCAAATACACCGAGCTCGTGGGTGGTAAAGCCAATGACTCTTTCTACGCCAGCAGCTATTCAACGACCATAGACGGCAGCGACGGCAGCGACACCTTGTACCTGCTCGGCGACGCCAGCAATTGGAATGTGGCCGACGGACAAGGCGGGGCCAAAACCTATACCAATACCGCCAACGGGGTGGTTGTGACCGCCAAAGCCATTGAAGCCATTAAGTACTACAAGGCCACTGCTGCAGCGGTGGCCTGAATGCGGGCCCAGCGCTGATGGCCCAGCGCATTGCCGGTGAACCATCAGCGGGCTGCAGGACGCCGCCAGGCCCGGCGGCATGGAGCGTGGCCCGTGCGTGCCTCGCGCCGGCCATATCTGCCCAGACGGCTCAAGATCGGCCCGCCCGTGCCGATGCACAAGGGTGATGAATGTTTTCGCCGTCAATGCTTCTGGACTCGCATTTGCGCCTGCCTCACAGCCGGCCACCATGGGTGTGGCCGAAGCATTGGTTGCGATTCGATCCAGCCCCAGGTCCAAGATCAGCATCAGCGACAGCTCAGACAACATCGAGCGCAACTTCGATGCATTGGCTCGCATCGGCGGGAACATCACTTCGGTGTCACTCAGCGACGCAGACGGAAAAGTTGATATCAGTGCCAGCCAGTTCAAAAAGAACATCAAGCTGATCGACAAGTTCAGCGGCAGCGCGATCTTCGCCGTCAACAGGGCCACGGCCAGCTATGCCTCGACCTTGCAAGCCCACGCCAAGGTTGACGCCTTCAAAATCTACGACAACAGCACCGAAATCAGCGCAAAGCTGTCGACACTGAACTCGGCCAGCAAGCTCGGCCAGTTGACGGTCAGCACGCCGCAGACGCTGATCTCAATGACCTCGGGGCAACTGAGCGATTTTTCGTCGCTGCTGGAAAAGATCCAAGGCAGCCCTTTCGCCTTGAAAATCAATGAGGCGACGGCCAGCCAGGCCGTGGCCCTCAAGGACGACACACGGGTTCGCAGCATCGCCGTTGTAGATACGGCCGGCGCCATCTCGGACAACCTTGATGAGCTGCGGGAACTGGGCTCCAAGCTGCAACAGGTCAAAAGCAGCGACTCCCAGGTCATTGAGCTAACAGCCGATCAGCTGCAGCGCGACGCCCTGGTGATCGGAAAACTGTACAAGGGCTATGAACTCGCGGTCACGCAGGCCACCCTTCAGCAGGCCGCGCCGCTGGCATCCAATCGAAAAATCGTCTCGGTGGATGTGGTCGACACCGCCGCCAATATCTCTTCCAATCTAGCCACTTTGGCCAAACTGGGCTCTGATCTGACCTCGGTTCATGTGACCGACATCGGTAACGCCCTGTCCATGAGCAGCTCGGCATTTAGAAGCTACTCGGGCGTGCTGTCGAAGATTGTCGAGGACGACGATTACAAAGTACAAATCAACGGCGCCAGCGTCTTTGAGGCACAGACCCTGTCGGGAACCGATCGGATCGACAAAATCAACGTCACCGACACCGCGGCCGCGATTTCTGCCAACCTGGAAGCGCTGGCCAGCAACTCAAAAATCGATCAAATATCGCAGCTTGGGAAATCCAGGCTGATCACGGTTGCCGCCGACAAACTTAGCGGCAACGCCGCCTTGAGCAAAATCAGCGGCGAGTACCTCTTGTCAGTGACAGGAGCCAGCGTCAGCCAGGCCAAGGACTTGGGGGATCAGGCGCGCGTCGCAGCCATCTCGGTCAGTGGCGAAGGGGGCGACATCGTCTCATCCCTGGCCGACTTGAGCTCCCTGGGTAAAAAGCTCTCGACCATCGAGGTCAGCAACGCCAGCACCCCCTTGGAACTATCGGTGGCGACCTGGTCGCGCCATATGGGTACCCTGGCCAAAATCACCGGCGGCTATGCGATCAACCTGAATGGTGTTTCCGCCGATAAAGCACAGGCCTTCTCGACCGACGCCCGCGTCAGCACCCTATCGGTGACGGACAGCGCTGCGTCCATTTCTGCTCGCCTAGATGTCCTGCATCAATTGGGCAGCAAGTTGACAGCAATCGTGCAGTCAGATGCTGGAACGGCGTTGAGCGTCACCGGGCTTCAGTACGCCACGCAAACCACAACCTTGAACAAGCTGGGCAACGATGCCACCCTGGCGGTCAGAAAGGCATCTGCAGCGCAAGCCACCGCGCTGGCCGCTGATACCAAGGTCAAGGACGTGTCGATCGAAGACAGCAGCCGCAACATTGCAGCGCGCATCACAGACTTGCAAGGGGCGGTCACGGCCAGCCAGAGTCAAACCTGGGCCATCAAAACCTTGGGTGATCTGTCTCCCATGGCTTTGACGGCCGATCAATACAGCAGCAGCGCTGACGCCCTCGGGGCCATCAAAGGATCGTTGCGACTGTCCGTCTCCGGGGCCAAGCTGGACCAGATCAATGGGATCGTCAGCGACGCCCGGGTCACCGCTCTGGGCGTCGCCGACGAGGCCGCCAATTTGAACGGAAATTTAGACAAGCTGGCTGCTCTGGGTGGACGGCTCAGTAGCGTCAAGCAGAGCAACGCCGGCGAAATGATTGCCTTGAGTGCTGCCGACTGGAATACCTACAAGCCGGTTTTGGACAAATGGTCTGGCGGGGCCCGGGTCTCCGTGTCGGACGTCAAGGCGAGCCAGGCTCAGCGCTTGACCAGCGACTGGCGGGTTCAATCCATCGCCGTTGCAGACACAGCCGCTGAAATCGCGCGCAACCTCGATGCCTTGCAAGCGACGTCACCGCTGATCAGCGGCTTGAACAAGACCGACTCGGGTCCGGTCTCCATCACGATGGGACAGATGAGCACCCATGCCGGCGTCCTGTCCAAGCTTGACAGCGGAGCCACCCTGTCCGTCCGGGAAGCCACTGTGACCGATGCGGCCACCTTGCTGGGTGACAGCTACAGCCGGGTAGCAGCCATCTCGGTGATGGACAAAGGCGCACAGATCGCCGCTCAGCTGCAAGCGCTGGCAGCCAATGAAAAGCTGCAATCGATACAACTCAGCGACGTGAGTTCCCCCATCAACCTGTCTGCCGCTCAGTTCAAAGACAACGCAGCTGTGCTCGACAAAATCCAGGGCGGCTATCAACTCAATATCAGCGGCGCAGAGGTTTCCGATGTCACGAGCCTGCTTGCCAACAGCCGCGTCAGATCGATGGACGTATCGGACTCGGCCAGCAACCTGATGGAGGGCTTAGCCACCCTGCGGGGGGCGGCTCAGCGCCTGAGCTCGGTGGCGATCAAGGACTCGCCGGCCTTGACCATGAGCTACGCGCAATGGTCCGCGAATCAGGCGGTGTTGGGCAAGATCACACAAAATCACTCGATCACCGTCACCGGCGTGAACGCCAGCCAGGCGGCACTGGTCGCTGCATCACCCAGGGTCAGCTCCATGACCGTCAATGACTCAGGCGCCAACCTGGCGCGCAACCTCGATGCGCTGCAGGCCCTTGGAACCAAGCTCACGGCGATCAACACCAGCGACAGCGGCGACGCTCCCATCTTGAACCTGAGTGCTGAACAAGTCAGCCAAAACGCCCAGGCCCTGGCGAAAATCACCGATGGGCGCTATCGCCTGGGGGTTTCGGGCGCTTCCATCACCGACTTCGCCAGCCTGATCAATAACAGCAAACTGGCCACTATCAGCGTGGCCGACTCCAGCGCAAATATTGCGCAAAACTTGTCTGCGCTGGCCGGTAGCTCCAAACTGAACGCCATCACCCAAACCGGCGCCCTGGAAGCGCTGAGCCTGACGGCCAACAATTACTCGCAGTACTCCAGCACGCTCGCTAAGATACAAAACTCATACACGGTATCTTTAAGTGCGGTCAGCGTTGCCAACGCCAGCGGTCTCAATGCCGACTCCAAAGTGATCGGGTTTGAGCTGAGCGACAGCAGTTCAGCGATTTCCGGTGCCTTGACCTCCCTGGCCGCCATGGGCAAGCTCGAGAGTTTCAACATCACCCAAGATAACGGCCCGATAAAGTTCACCCCCGCGCAGCTCGATTCCCTGGACGACACCTTCAACTTGCTCCAGTCGGCGACCGGCGCGCCGCACCGGATCGAAGTCACTGGAATGAAGGTCGCAGACATCGCGGCGATCGCAGGTCGGGAAGAAGTTGACCTGATGTCCATCAGTGACAGCAGCAGCGCGATTTCTGAGGCCTATTCTGATTTGGCAGCTCTGGCAGACCGAATTCAAACCATGACCCTCAGTGACAGCAGTCAAGCGCTCACACTGACGCACCACCAACTGCTGACCCAAGCTGCCTTGCTGGAAAAAATCGACGGCAACTACGCCATGGTGATCGAGGATGTATCGGCCGCCAACGCCTCGTCGGTGAACTCCATCAGCGGCGTGGCCGGCTTGCAGGTGAAAGACACCGCAAGTGCGATCTCCCAGGAATTTGACCAGCTGCTCGCTCTGGGCGACAAAGTGCTGGAGGTAGAGGTCTCTGACGCCAATGACATCGTCATTTCATCTGCCCAAGCCGATGCAGGCGCTGCGCTGATGGACAAGATTGTGGGCGAGCATTCGATCACCATCACTTGAAGGGCAACGGGGCACAAGCCGGACCCCGTCCTGACGCCCAGGCAGGCGCCCCTATGGCAATTGCACCGCAGCTGAAAGCCATCAGGGCGCGGTAAGAACCCGAACGCCCGAATCCCTTCAGGGCTCCAGCTGGGCCAGCCCAAAGGCCAGCGGCAAGACCTTGCCGCTCAATGCCGCTGGCTCAAGCCGGTAGCGGCTTCATTCGGCCGACATGACTGCCCAGCACGCTTGCGGGCCACCGATACGTGACACAACCCAGCAAGTGCAGCGGCAGATTGCGGTGGCACATCAATTGCTTGATAGGCCCAGGTCTTTTTTGGACAAGGGCCACAGCCGTGCGCTTAGACCACGAACTGAGCGCGGTGTTTGGCCGTAGCCCACATCCAAAACAAGAGATCCGCGTCCCACTGCGCGGCTCGGTAGCCCATCTGATAGACAAACAGCTTGACCCGTCATCGACAGAACGAAAGAGGAAGCATATGACCCCAGTCATCAACCGATTCGCGCAGGAAAGAAACCTGACGACACTCAAACTGCACCTGGGATCCGGCGGAAGCTACCTGCCTGGATGGATCAACGTCGACAACTTTGACTACGAGAACAACGACACCTCCCGAACCGACTCCAAGTACGACATCAAGATGGATATCCGGGCACTGGACGTAGCCGACGACTCGGTTGACGAAATCATGTTGATCCATGTCATGGAGCACTTTGTCCGCTGGGAGTCCATCAGTCTGATCAAACAATTCCATCGCAAATTAAAGCCGGGAGGCCTGTTGATCATCGAAATGCCGGACCTCGACAAATGTATTGAGTGGTACCTCAGGGGAAAAGCAGCGCCACATATGGATACGCCGCTTGGGCCTATGAACATGGGGAAAACCCAGTTCTATGGAAATCAATGGGATCGCCTCGATTATGAAACTCACCGATATGTTTGGACACTCCCGGAGTTCACCGGTGTTTTGCAAGCTGAAAACTTCGCCATTGTGCAGGCTGATCACAATGCCCTGTTCCACGCCAAGGGCCGCGATATGCTCGTAGCGGCCATGAAGCCGCAGGCACAGGCCCTCGCCGACTACGCCTGATGACGACTCAGTCTCAACGACAAGTGCCCCATATGCAGAAACTCCGATTTACCCCGACTGACGATGTCATTTTTACCACCTACTTCTTCAGCAAGCAGAACCCTCAACCCAATCGGGCTGGTGACAACCTTTTTGCACCCAAGAACAGCATCAGCTACATCTTCCCGTGGTATGTGAGCGTGCGACACCTGGGACTGAATGCAGTGGTCATTCATGATGGACTGAGCGATGAATTCATTGCCGAACATGAATCCGATAACCTGCAATTTATCTACCACGAGCCTGACAGATACTCCCTCAATGACGAGCGATACATTGCCTTGCAAAAAATACTTGAACAAAATGAGTTACGACGCGTATTGATGACCGATGGTAGCGATCTGCTGATCAAGAAGAATCCGTTTGAATTCATCGCCGATTCAGGAAAAATGTATTTTGGCAGTGACATGGCCCGCACACCGCGCATCCGGGATAACGCCTGGTGTCTCAACAAAATGACGGCCCTGATGGAGGCCAGCCAGGGCAAGATCAGCGTGGACGAATCCTTCTTGGACTTCGAGTACATCAATGCAGGCGTTTACGGCGGCAGCTACGCCAACGTGAAGAGTTTTACCGAGGGTCTGGTCTCCCTGTTCGAAGTCATCAACAACGACAAGAACAACAACATGATGGCCATCAACTATCTATTGTGGAAGTTCAAGATCCCCTACTTCAAAGGCCAGCCTCTAACCAGCAAATTCAAAGAGTTTGAAATGCACGGCGACTACTATATCGTTCATAAATAGTAACTTACAGCCAAGAGCCCGAGACCCAGCAATCCCAAAGGAATACCATGATCGATATCGACTACAAGCTCAACATCATTTGCCCCAAGGATGGCTGGATTATTGAAAAGATGGGCCTGCAGATCCACAAGCATCTTCGTGGATCCACACTTTACTACGCAAATCACCCCAACTTGTATCGAGAAGGTGGCCCGCTCGATCAGGAAGGCACAATTAACTACTACTTAACCTATATTCTATTCAAGGGAAAAAGACGAGCCTTAGACGCAGCTTGGTTCACTCATATTGAGGAGGATCCGCACAATAAGCACATTGCCGATTATTTTATCAAGGCAGCCCGGTCAGTGGATCTGGCGATTTTCAATGCGCCAAAATATGAAAATCAATGTAAGGAGTTTACCAAGAGATCAGCCACCATCATTCCAGGGGTTGACGAGAAATTCAAACTAAAATTGAATCTCGGTATAGTCGGCAGGGAGTATGACTACACCTCCCGCAAGAATCCAGAACTCGCCATAAAATTGGCCGCCATCGATTGGTTGAATATTGAATACACCAAAGGCGAGATCCCCGAAGAAAAACTTCCGGAGTTCTATAACCGTCAGGACTACACCTTAGTACTGAGTAAAGTCGAGGGCGGACCGATGTGCGTCCTAGAATCGTTGGCCATGGGCAAAGAGGTCATCTTTCCCAGGGGCGTGGGATTCGGTGAGATGTTTTACGAGGGCTTGCATATGTATGAAAAGGACGACAGCGACTCACTGTCACTATTACTGGGTCGCCTTTATTTGCAGAAAATGCGGACCCGCGAAATTGTAGAAGGTTATACATGGAAGAGCTTCGCCGAGGCCCATCATCAAATGTTCTACGACTTAATCTCATAATATCAATCGCAACCAATCCGTAGTTCATCATCGACCCTCCCTCAGAAAATACATAAATACAAGAATATCGCATCATCGGTAGGATATAGGATTTAGCGTCGACCTGGACAAAGCCGCCGAGCCTATTTAGCCGGAATCTTTACTGACATGACAGGCACGAAGAACCCCCAAACCAAACCTTCCATCGTCGGCCGATTTTAATGGCACTTTGTAAATTTCAAAGGTGCTCCTTGGCCAGCATTGGGATAATATTCAGTTAATTTTCAACTTTAGCCGCACAATGAAGACCAATCATCAAACACTCCTGCAGATAGTCAATCATGTCATTCAGCAGCACCCCGAACTTGCTGAAACCATTCGTGGACTAGCAGATAGAAAATTAACAGAAACAGAAGCGCAATCTCTTTCCGCTACTGAAATATTTTCGTCGATTTACAAAAATGGACTGTGGGGGAAAAGTAACGACCCCAGTCAGCCGTACTTCTCAGGATCTGGATCCCACAATCAAGCCGTCACTTCAGTCTATATTTCGGCCGTCTCAGACTTTCTTCAGTGCCTTCCACAACTGCCTACCGTTCTAGACCTAGGTTGTGGAGATTTCACAATAGGAAGTCAGTTGAGAAAATTTTGCAAAACCTACATTGCTTGCGACATCGTCCCAGACTTGATTGCCTTTAATAAGCAGAAATATTCGGCTCTTGATGTTGATTTCCGCGTACTTGATTTGATCACCGACCCACTTCCCCAGGCGGACGTTCTTTTTATTCGCCAAGTGCTGCAACATCTATCAAATTCCCAAATTCTTCAACTTATTCCAAAAATTCCTGGTAACTTTAGTTGGCTCGTATTAACGGAGCATCTGCCATTAAATAGTAAATTTACGCATAACATCGATCAAAGCAGCGGACACCACATTCGCCTCGAGAAACACAGCGGCGTCGTCCTCACATCCCCTCCATTCAACCTAGATATAGCCCAGGAGGAGATATTATGTCAAGCGAGGTCAGGTCAAGGCATAGTCAATACGACGGTTTATAGGCTGCGCACTTGATGAAAATTCACTACGGCAGGCTTTGCGGTGTTAGAGGGCTTATTGCATGACGGATGATCGAAAAGATTCAAGAGTCGTCCCTGCAAAATTCATTTTCAGGCTAACGCCCAGCGCTGATCTGAACTTTTCAGCCCCTGCTGGCTGAACATTTGCGCGAATTTCACCACCAGAGCCGTCAAACCCGCTGCCTGCAACAGGCACAACAAAAGGCCGAGGCCTTTCTTGGCGATCATCCGCAGCAGCCAACGGATGTTGTAG
>JBAXEN010000128.1:0-10649 GCA_037140415.1 Betaproteobacteria bacterium
CTGATTTCTGGCAGGTCAACAAGGAGCGCATCATCGATGGACATGTGCACGACGTGTTCCCCTACGACCCGGCGCGGCGTTTTAGTGAGTTGAGAAAAGCCGCCTAAGCCCTAAATCAAGCCTTACCTTTTTTGCGGAGTTCATCATGTCTGATCCCATCGTCATCGTCAGTGCCGCCCGCACGCCCATGGGCAGTTTGCAGGGCGACTTTGCCAGCCTGGCCGCCCACGACCTCGGCGGCGCGGCCATTGCCGCCGCGATGCAGCGCGCAGCGGTGGCGCCAGAGCGGGTCACCGAGGTGCTGATGGGCAACTGCCTGATGGCCGGCCAGGGTCAGGCGCCGGCCCGCCAGGCCGCCTTCAAAGGCGGCTTGCCGGCCAGTGCCGGTGCGGTGACCCTGTCCAAGATGTGCGGCTCGGGCATGCGCGCGGCCATGTTTGCCCACGACATGTTGCTCGCCGGCAGTCACGAGGTGCTGGTGGCCGGCGGCATGGAGAGCATGACAGGTGCGCCCTACCTGATGCTCAAGGGCCGCGGCGGCTACCGCATGGGCCACGACAAGATCTATGACCACATGATGCTCGACGGTCTGGAAGACGCCTACCAGGCCGGCCGCAGCATGGGCACTTTTGGCGAAGACTGTGCCGCCAAATACAACTTCACCCGCGAGCAACAGGACGCCTTTGCCATGGCCTCGGTGCAGCGTGCCCAGCAGGCCATAGTCAGCGGCGCTTTTGCCACGGAGATCACGCCGGTGACGGTCAAGACCCGCGCCGGCGAGGTGCTGGTCAGCCAGGACGAAGGGCCGGGTAAGATCAAGATCGACAAGATCCCCACGCTCAAGCCCGCCTTCAAGAAAGACGGCACCATCACCGCCGCGGCCAGCTCATCCATCAACGACGGCGCCGCCGCCATGGTGATGATGCGCCAGAGCACCGCCAGCAAGCTCGGCTGCAAGCCGCTGGCGCGCATCGTCAGCCATGCCACCCATGCGCAGGCGCCGGAGTGGTTCACCACTGCGCCGGTGGGCGCCAGTCAAAAGGCCCTGGCCAAAGCGGGCTGGGCGGTCGGCGAAGTGCAGCTGTGGGAGGTCAATGAGGCCTTCGCGGTGGTGCCCATGGCCCTAATGCATGAGCTCAAGGTCTCGCATGAGATCGTCAACGTCAACGGCGGCGCCTGCGCGCTCGGCCACCCCATCGGCGCATCGGGCGCGCGCATCATGGTCACCTTGATGCATGCGCTGCAGGCGCGCGGCCTCAAGAAAGGCCTGGCCACTTTGTGCATCGGCGGCGGCGAAGCCACCGCAGTGGCGCTGGAGATGCTGTGAGCACACGGGTCTTGCCCCCTCTCCCTCTGGGAGAGGGCTGGGGTGAGGGCATGCACAGCGCCGCCGTCCCCTCAGGCCTGTCCCTCGCCCAACCCTCCCCCACAGGCGGAGGGAGCCTGAGCGCCGCATGAGTGCCGCCCTCATCATCGGCGCCTCGCGCGGCATCGGCCTGGAGTTTGCCCGGCAGCTGTGCGCCGAGGGCTGGCGGGTGATCGCCAGTGCCCGTGACGAGGCGGGGCTCGAGCGCATCAAGCAGCTCGGCTGCGAAACCCTGCGGCTTGATGTGGCCGAGCCGGCCAGCGTCAGTGCCCTGGCCTGGGCTCTCGACGGGGAGGAACTGGACTTGGCGATTTATGTGGCCGGGGTGATGCAGCGGGACGGGGCTTCCAGTCCGCCGACCCAGCCAGACTTTGACCGGCTCATGCGCACCAATGTGCTGGGCGCCATGCAGGCCTTGCCTCAGGTCGCACCCCTGCTCAAGCCCAGCGCTCCCCTGGCCTTTATCAGCAGTCAGATGGGCAGCATTGCCGGTACCGACAGCAGCTACGGCTGGATCTACCGAGCCAGCAAGGCCGCGCTCAATATGGCGGTGCATGCGGCCCAGGCCGACTATCCCCACTGCACCTTGCTGGCGCTCAGCCCCGGCTGGGTGCAGACCGATATGGGTGGGCCTGGCGCCAGCCTCACCGTGGCCGATAGCGTCACGCGCATGCGCCGCGTTCTGGCTGCCATTGGCCCCGAACATCGGGGCGCTTTTATCAACCAGGACGGCCAGCACCTGCCCTGGTGAAGCCACAGGAGAGTCGATGCTGCTCAATGCCGATCAGACCATGGTGCGCGAGGCGATGCGCGACTTTGCCCAACGCGAGCTCTGGCCCAAGGCGGCCGAGTGGGACAAGACCCACCACTTTCCCAAGGCGGTGCACCAAGGCCTGGCGGACCTGGGTGCCTACGGGATTTGTGTGCCCGAGGAGCTGGGCGGCGCGGGCATGGACTACCTCAGTCTGGCCTTGGTGCTGGAGGAAATTGCTGCGGGCGACGGCGGGACCAGCACCGTCATCAGCGTGACCAACTGCCCGGTCAATGCGATCTTGCTCAAATACGGCAGCCCTGCGCAGCAAAAGCAATGGCTGCAGCCGCTGGCCCAGGGGCGCATGCTGGGTGCGTTTTGCCTGACCGAGCCGCATGTGGGCTCGGACGCCTCGGCCTTGCGCACCACGGCCGCCAAGCAGGGTGGGGACTATGTCATCAACGGCGTCAAGCAGTTCATCACCAGCGGCAAGAACGGTGATGTGGCCATCGTGATTGCGGTCACCGACAAGGCGGCGGGCAAGAAGGGCATGAGCGCCTTCATCGTGCCCACCAGCGCACCGGGCTACCAGGTGGCGCGGCTGGAAGACAAGCTCGGTCAGCATTCGAGCGATACCGCGCAGATCAACTTTGACAACTGCCGCATTCCGGCCGAGAACCTGATCGGCGCCGAAGGCGAGGGCTACAAGATCGCGCTGTCGGCTCTGGAGGGTGGGCGCATCGGCATCGCGGCCCAGAGTGTCGGCATGGCGCGCAGCGCGCTGGATGTCGCGATCGGCTACGCCAAGCAGCGCGAGAGTTTTGGCACCGCACTGATTCACCACCAAGCGGTGGGTTTTCGCCTGGCCGACTGTGCCACCGAGCTCGAAGCCGCGCGTCAGCTGATCTGGCACGCCGCAGCGCTGCGCGATGCCGGCCAGCCCTGCTTGAAAGAAGCAGCCATGGCCAAGCTGTTTGCCAGCGAGATGGCCGAGCGGGTGTGCAGCGCGGCCTTGCAGACCCTGGGCGGCTACGGCTATGTGAGCGACTTTCCGCTCGAACGGATTTACCGTGATGTGCGGGTTTGCCAGATTTACGAGGGCACCAGCGACATCCAGAAAATCATCATCCAGCGCGCGCTGGCATGATGCGGGTTTTACAGGAGACATTCATGCCGATCACCAAGGGATTTCAGCAACTCGTCGACGAAGCCATGGCCCAGGTCACCACCTACAGCGTAGAGCAGGTGCGTGCGCGCCTGGCCGATGGGCGCATGCAGATCGTCGACATCCGCGACGTGCGCGAACTCGAGCGCGAGGGCACCGTGCCCGGTGCGCTGCTGGCCCCGCGCGGCATGCTCGAATTCTGGGTCGACCCCGCTTCGCCCTATCACAAGCCGGTTTTTGCCGACGAGTCCAAGGAGTTTGTGCTGTTTTGCGGCGCCGGCTGGCGCAGCGCGCTGGCCACCAAGACCCTGCAGGACATGGGCATGCGCAATGTGGCCCACATCGACGGTGGCTTTGCCGCCTGGAAAAAGGAGAGCGCGCCGGTGGTCACGCTCGACGAGCACAAGAAGGAAAGCGCGGCGCGCAAGGGCTGAGCTGCATGGCTACCGAGTCTGCATGCCCTTGTGGCAGTGCCGATGCGCGCGGCCGGGCGCTGACGTTTGTGCAGTGCTGCGGCCCGGTGCTCGCCGGTGAGCCTGCCCCCAGCGCAGAGCGGCTGATGCGCTCGCGTTACAGCGCCTTTGTGCGGGGGCACTTGGACTATTTGCTGGCGAGTTGGCATGCGAGTGCGCGCCCCGCTGATTTCAAGCTCGAGCCCGGCGTGAAGTGGCTGGGCCTGCAGGTGCGCGAGCACATCAACACCGGGCCGGATTCGGCCGAGGTGGAGTTTGTGGCGCGCTATCGAATCGGCGGTCGCGCGGTGCGCCAGCATGAGCGCAGCCGTTTCGTGCGTGAGGGCGGCCACTGGTACTACCTGGACGGTCAGTCCAAGCCGTGAGGCCCCGGGCCTGACGTATCTGCGTTGCCCCGGGTGGCTGGGAAGAGCGCTTCCTACAATCGGCCCCCATGAGTTTTCAAGCTATTCTTTTCGATTGCGACGGCGTGCTCGTCGACAGTGAAGCCATCACCTGCGGCGTGCTGCGTGACATGTTCGAGGAACAGGGCTGGCGCATGAGCTTGGCCGAGTGCATGGGCCGCTTTGTGGGCCATACCGTCAAAAGCCAGCGTGCGCTCATTGAGGCCCACACCGGTGTACCCTTGACCGATGAATGGCTGCAGCAGTTCTTTGTGCGCCGCAATGAAAGACTGACGCTGCACATCACCGCCATTGACGGCATCCACGAAGCCGTCTGTCATTTGTACAGCCATTGCCAGGGACGCATCGCGGTGGCTTCGGGCGCTGACCGATTTAAGGTCGAGATGATGCTTGAAAAGGTGGGCCTGCTCAGCCATTTTGAAGGCCGTGTTTTCAGCGGTCATGAAATGCCGCGCAGCAAGCCCCACCCCGACGTTTACCTCGCCGCCGCTGCCGCTTTGGGCGTGGCGCCGGCCCACTGCCTGGTGGTGGAAGACACCCCGGTGGGCATCACCGCTGGCGTGGCCGCTGGCGCTACCGTTTGGGCCTATGCGCCTGCGGGTGTTGATGTCGCGCCGCTGCAGGCGGCGGGGGCGGCGCGGGTGTTCGGGCATATGCGGGAGTTGCGCTTGCCGATCGACGGGCTCACACCTTCTGCCCCTGCCTGAAAGCCGCCGGCGTCTGCCCGGTCCAGCCCTTGAAGGCGCGGATGAAGCTCTTCTCGCTGCGAAAACCCACCGCCGCTGCCACTTGCTTGAGCGGCTGGCGGCTGCGCTGCAGCAGCTCTAAAGCGCGGTCGCGGCGCACCTCGTCCTTGATGGCCTGCAGTGAGGTGCCTTCGTCCTTGAGTTGACGGTGCAGGGTGCGGGCCGACAGGAGCAGCAGGCGGGCCAGCTCGGCGGCGCTGCGGGCTGCCTCGGGTTGGGCCAGCAATGCCTGACGGGCCTGTGCCAGCAGCAGGCGGTCGCGCCGGTAGGGCATCACCGTCAAGGGCAGGGCGCGCTGAAGCATCTGGCGCAGCGCCTTTTCGTCGCGGCGTATCGGCAAGTCCAGATATCGCGCGTCCAGCCACAGCCGACCCTGCGCCGGCCCGGTGAACGTGGGCTTGAACAGCAGCTGCCCCGGAAAGATGGTGGGGTAGACGTCGGCATGCGCTGGCTCGGCAAACGGAAATTCAGCGCACTGCAAGGCCAGGCGTGAATCGATCAACCAGCAGGCCACGCCGTGCAGGTTGCGCAGCAGCGAGACCATGCAGAACTCGCGCAGCTCACCCAGCGGCTCGCGCTCTTCCAGCACCACGCAGGCGCCCTGTGCGTGCAGCTCCACCCGCAGTGCCACGTTGTCGCAGATCAGGCCGTGGTGCCGGCACCAGCGTTTGAGCGCCACTCCCAGGGTGGGCGCGCTCAGCGAGGCGCGAATCAGCATGCCGTAGCTGCCCCAGGGCAGCGGGCGGCGGCTCCAGCCCAGCGACTCGTCGTCGAGTTCGCGCATCGCATGGCCGGAGACCGCCTCCATTTGCGCGGCGGTGATGCGTGCATCCGGTTTTTGTGCTTGTAATGGCGGGATTTGTGCCGCTCTCAGGGCCCCAGAGGGATCGCGCCCCTGCCTCTGGTAGGCCCGCACGATGGCCCTCACGTAGGCCATGGGCGTCAGGGATGGTCCTGAGGTCAGGCGAGGGCGGGCGTCGGTGCTTGCAGCCATGGCCGCTAGTGTGCATCAGCACCGAGGCGTTTTGGGAATCAGCTGGCAGCATTTGCTACCTTTTCCAGCCCCTTTGGGCCTGCCCAGCGCCTATGCTGCAGGCAGCAGCGGCTCGGCCGCCCTGACCCGAGGAAAACCCCATGTCCGTGATCCAGACCCAGCTCAACCCCCGATCGGCCGAATTTCAGGCGCACGCCGCGCAGATGCAGGCCGCCGTTGATGACCTGCAAGTGCAAATCGCTCAGGCCGCTGCCGGCGGTGGGCAGGTGGCCCGCGACCGGCACACCGCCCGCGGCAAGTGGCTGCCGCGCGACCGGGTGCAGGGGCTGCTGGATCCGGGCACGCCGTTTCTGGAGCTCGCGCCCTTGGCCGCGCACGCGATGTACAAGGGCGATGCGCCCTGCGCTGGGGTGATAGTCGGCATCGGCCGGGTCAGTGGTGTGGACTGCATGATCGTGTGCAACGACGCCACCGTCAAAGGCGGCACCTACTACCCGATGACGGTCAAGAAGCACCTGCGGGCGCAGGAGATCGCGCAGCAAAACCACCTGCCCTGCATTTACCTGGTCGATTCAGGCGGCGCCAACTTACCCAATCAGGACGAGGTCTTCCCCGACCGCGACCATTTCGGCCGCATCTTCTACAACCAGGCCAATATGAGCGCGCAAGGCATCGCGCAGATCGCAGTCGTCATGGGCTCGTGCACCGCCGGCGGCGCCTACGTGCCGGCCATGAGCGATGAAACCATCATCGTCAAGAACCAGGGCACCATCTTTTTGGGCGGCCCGCCGCTGGTCAAGGCGGCCATCGGCGAAGTGGTCAGCGCCGAAGACCTGGGCGGCGGTGATGTGCACACCCGCCTGTCGGGCGTGGCCGACCACCTGGCCGACAACGACGCCCATGCCCTGGCGCTGGCGCGCAAGGCGGTGGCTTCGCTCAACAGCCGCAAGAGCCCGCCGGTGCCGCTGCGCAAGCCGGTCGCGCCCTTGTATGACACCCGCGAGCTCTATGGCGTTATCCCCACCGACACCCGCAAGCCCTATGACGTGCGCGAGGTGATTGCGCGCATGGTCGACGGTAGCGAGTTTCATGAATTCAAGGCCCGCTTCGGCGCCACCTTGGTCTGCGGTTTTGCCCACATCGAGGGCATGCCGGTGGGCATCATCGCCAACAACGGCGTGCTGTTTTCCGAGTCGGCGCAAAAAGGTGCGCACTTCATTGAGCTGTGCTGCCAGCGCAAGACGCCGCTGGTGTTTTTGCAGAACATCACCGGCTTTATGGTCGGTCGCAAATATGAGAACGAGGGCATCGCCCGCCACGGCGCCAAGTTGGTCACCGCCGTGGCGACGGCCAGCGTGCCGAAATTCACCATCATCATTGGTGGCAGCTACGGTGCGGGCAATTACGGCATGTGCGGCCGGGCGTACTCGCCGCGGTTTTTGTGGATGTGGCCCAACGCCCGCATCTGCGTGATGGGCGGTGAGCAGGCCGCCGGCGTGCTGGCCACGGTCAAGCGCGATGCGGTCGAGGCCAAAGGCGGCACCCTCTCGGCCGAAGAGGAGCAGGCCATCAAGCAGCCCATTCTGGAGCAGTTCGGCCATCAGTCTCATCCCTACTATTCCAGCGCCCGCCTGTGGGATGACGGCGTGATCGATCCGGCCGACACCCGCCGGGTGCTGGCCCTGGGCCTGTCGGCTGCGCTCAATGCGCCGATTGGTGAGCCTCGGTTTGGCATTTTCCGCATGTAATGTGTATGATTTAAGATATTAATACACATCATTAGGGGCGCTGTGCGAACCAATATCGTGATCGACGACAAGCTCATGGCCGAGGTCATGGCCACGGGTCAGTTCAAGACCAAGCGCGAGGCTGTGGAAGAAGGCTTGCGCGCGCTCAAACGCCGCCATGTCTACAAAGGCTTGCTGGCCTTGCGCGGCAAACTCCATTGGGACGACTCGGATGAGACTTGGGCCGCCTACCGTAAGGAGCAGGCCCGCCTGCAAGCCGCTGGTCTGCCCCACGACGCTGATGCGCTGAAGGCCGCCCCACTGCCGGCCGCTTCGCCGTCCAAGCCAGCCGTGGTGGCAGAGCCCGCCCCCAAGCCCTACAGGCCGGCTGGCCGTCAAAAACGATGATGTTGGTCGACGCCAGCGTCTGGATTGATTTTTTCAAGCAGGCGGACACCTCCCAGTGCAGGCAGCTGGCACGGTGGCTGGAGGACGGGGACGTCACGGTGGGCAACGCCGACCTGGTGATGTTCGAAGTCCTCAGGGGCTTTCGCCGTGACCGGGCTTGCCAGGAGGCCGAGGCCTTGTTTCAGGCCTTGCCCCAGGTCGAGATCGGTGGCGCTGAAAACGCCCTGCAGGCCGCTGCCTTGTACCGCCGCCTGCGCGCCCGGGGGCGCACGGTGCGCAGCCCCATCGACGTGCTCCTGGCCAGTTATTGCATGAGCCATGGCCATGTGCTGTTGCACAGCGGTGCGGACTTAGAGTCGATCCGGATCGTCGAGGGAGTGGATACCTGGCCGCATTGACCCCAGCGTTTTTTATGGAGATACATCCGCACATGAGCCCGACCCTCTACGACACCCCCGAACATGCCCTGCTGCGCGAGCAGGTCGCCCGCTTCATCGCCAAGGAAGTCGAGCCCCACGCCGCAGCCTGGGAAGAGCAGGGCATGGTGCCGCGCGATGTGCTTGCACGCATGGGTCAGGCCGGCCTGCTCGGTTTGATGTACGACGAGCAGTACGGTGGCGGCGAGGCAGACGCGCTGACCAATCTGGTGTTCGCCGAAGCGCTGTCGCAGTCCACCTTTGCCGGCTTCATCATCACCGTGCTGGTGCATACCGACATGGCCAGCCCGCACCTGCATCACGCCGGCACGCCCGAGCAGAAGGCTAAGTACATGCCGCGCATCACCGCCGGCGAATGCATCAGCGCGGTGGGCATCAGCGAGCCGGGCGCAGGCTCTGATGTGGCCGGCATCCGCACCAGCGCCCGCCGCGAAGGCGACGAGTGGGTGATCAACGGCACCAAGATGTTCATCACCAACGGCGTGCATGCCGATGTGTACTTTGTGGCGGCCAAGACCGGGCCGGGCAAGCGCGACATGTCGATGTTCATTGTCGACAAGGGCACGCCCGGCTTCACTGTGGGTCGTGCGCTGAAAAAAACCGGTTGGCTCAGCTCCGACACCGCCGAGTTGGTGTTCGATAACGTTCGCATCCCCGCCGGCAATTTGCTGGGCCAGGAGCACAAGGGCTTTTATTCGGTGATGAAGAACTTTCAGACCGAGCGCATTGCCCTGGGCGCCATGGCGGTCGGTCATTGCCAGCAGGCGCTGAAGTTGACGCTGGACCATGTGCGCCAGCGCCAAGCCTTCGGCGGAACCCTGTGGGACCAGCAGACTATCCGCCAGCGTCTGTCGATGCTGGACGCCAAGACCCGCGCTGCGCGCCAGTTCATGTACCACTGCGCTTGGTCAGTCACGCAAGGTCATGACATCGTGCAGGAGGTCTCCATGCTCAAGGCGCTCACCGGCGAACTCGTCAACGAGGTGGTGCAGACCTGCCAGCAGTTTCACGGCGGCATGGGCTTCATCCGCGAGACGGCGGTCGAGCGCCTGTGGCGCGATGCGCGCGTGCTGGCCATTGGCGGCGGCGCCACCGAAGTCATGTTGGAGGAAGTGGCCAAGCGCTATTGATGTTTTTCCCCTCTCCCTCTCCTTTCTCCCTCTCCCATTGGGACAGGGCAGGGGTGAGGGCTGCGGCCCCTCCGATACCTGAGACCCCAAAGGACACCCTATGAACACCCTTGAACTGATCCGCCCTTCGGCCCACATCGCTGAGGTCTGGCTCAATCGCCCCGACGTGCGCAATGCTTTCAACGACGAGGTGATTGCCGAGCTCACCCAGACCTTTGTCGATTTGAGCGCCGACACCGATGTGCGGGTGGTGCAGTTGGGCGCACGTGGCAAGGCGTTTTGCGCGGGTGCCGACCTCAACTGGATGCGCGCCATGGCCGATTACAGCTGGGAGCAAAACCGCGCCGACGCGCAAAAGCTGGCCGACATGCTCTGGACCTTGGACCAGTGCCCGGTGCCGGTGGTGGGCCGGCTGCAGGGCGACTGCTATGCCGGCGGCATGGGCTTGGCGGCCATCTGCGATGTGCTGGTGGTCAGCAGCAATGTCACCTTCTGCCTGTCCGAAGCCCGGCTGGGCCTGTCGCCGGCCACCATCAGCCCCTATGTGGTGCGGGCACTGGGCGCGCAGGCGGCACGGCGTTACTTTGTCACGGCCGAGCGCTTCAGTGCCGCGCAGGCCCACGCCCTGGGCATGGTGCATGAGCTGTGCGAGCCCGAGGCGCTGGATGCCAAGGTGGCCGAGATCGTGGCCACCTTGGCCGCCAATGGGCCGGCAGCGGTCAGGGCCTGCAAGCTGCTGGTGCGCGATGTCAGCGGACAGCCGCTGAGCGCCGAGCTGCGCGCCGAGACCGCTCGCCGCATCGCCGACATCCGCGCCAGTGCCGAGGGCAAGGAAGGCCTGCAATCCTTCCTGGGCAAGCGCCCGGCCAACTGGCTGGTCTGATACAAGGAAAACAAGATGTTCAAGAAGATCCTGATCGCCAACCGTGGAGACCAGCGGCGCAGCCGCGCAGCAGCGAAGCTAAATTGCCAGGACCGCGCAGCGGGCCAAGGCGATTTCGACACGGGAGAGCGCAATGTTTAAAAAGATCCTGATCGCGAATCGTGG
>JBAXEN010000129.1:0-10562 GCA_037140415.1 Betaproteobacteria bacterium
ACCATGGAGCCCATGGTCTGCACCGCCTGGCTGCAGGCCGACAAGCTCGAGATCTGGACGTCGACGCAAAACCCGGAGGGCACGCTGGCCACGGCGGCGCGCACCGCAGGCATCGATCAGTCCAAGGTGCTGGTCCACCCGATGCAGCTCGGCGGCGGCCTGGGGCGCAAGAGCCCGCAGGACTTTACCCGTCAGGCGGTGATGATTGCCAAGGAGATGCCGGGCAAAGCGGTCAAGATGGTCTGGAGCCGCGAAGAGGACATTCAGCACGATCTGTATCGCCCGGCCAGCCTGGTGCGCTTTAAGGCCGCGCTCAACGCGCAAGGCACCATCGACGCCTTGCACATCCGGGTGGCCGCGCCTTCGCTGCTGGCGACCTTGCTGCGCTTGCCCTTGCCCAATGGCGTGGACGGGCAGGCGGTGGCCTGTTTCAACGACCACCCCTACGACATCCCGAACAGCCTGGTCGATTACGCACAGCGCAACACCAATGTGCCTGTGGGCTTTTGGCGCACGGTGGGCCACTCGCAAAACCCGTACATGCGCGAGTGCTTCATTGACGAGCTGGCCGCAGCGGCGGGTAAGGATCCGCTGGCTTTCCGCCAGAGCATGCTCGGAGGCAAGCATCCCCGGGACCGCTCCATTCTTGAGGCGGTGGCCAAGGCCGCTGACTGGGGCAAGCCGCTGCCAGCAGGCGTGTTTCGCGGTATTGCCGAAACCGAAGGCTACGGCAGTTACACCGCCTGTGTTTGCGAGGTGTCGGTCAATGCGCGCGGTGAGGTCAAGATCCACCGGGTGGTCATGGGCATTGACTGCGGCTATGCGGTCAACCCTGACAACATCGAGGCGCAGATCCAGGGCAGCGTGGTGCACGGCTTGACCGCGATCTTCTGGGGCGAGATGACGGTCAAGGAAGGCCGCATCGAGCAGTCGAACTTCCACGACTACCGCATGATGCGCCTTAACGAGATGCCCAAGGTGCAGACCGTTATCGCGACCACCGGCGGCTTCTGGGGCGGGGTGGGCGAGCCCGCACAGGCACCGTTGGCACCGGCCCTGGTCAATGCGATCTCAGCTGCCACCGGCAAGCGTTTCCGTTCGCTGCCCCTGAAGAACCACGGGCTGAGTCTGGTCAAGGCATGAGGCCTTGGGCCGCGCCCCTCGGGGCGCTGGCCTGCGCTCTGCTGGGCACGGCGGCGGCGCAGAACCTGCCGCCGGCCAGTGGCTCCACAGCAGGTAGCGTTGAGCGCGGCCGGCTGCTGCTGGCCAACCGCAGCGAGTCGGGCTGCGTGCTGTGCCATGTGGTGGCGGGTTTGCCGGCTGGCGGTGAGCTGGGGCCCTCGCTGGTGGGCATTGCCCAGCGCAGCACGGCTGAGCAGCTTCGAAAGCGCATTGCCGATGCCCGCGCCTTCAATCCTGCCACCATCATGCCGGTGTATTTCAGCACGGAGGGCCTGCATGGCGTGGCGGCCGCTTACCGGGGGCAAACCGTGCTCAGTGCGCAAGGCCTGGACGATATCGTGGCTTATCTTCTGAGCCCGGCGCCGTGACCCGCACTGCGCTAATCTTGCGTCCTATGTCAGAACGTTTTTCCAGCGCCTTGGCCTTCGGTGGCGCCGTGGCCACGCCTCTTGTGGGGCGTCGTGCGGTGTGCTCAGCCGTGCTCGCCAGCGCGGCGGGCTTCGGAGGTGCTGCGCGCGCGCAAGGCATGTTCTCAGGCACCTTGCTCAGCCTGCCCCAGATGCTCAACCCTATCGTGCAGGGCGCTAGTCTGCGCGAGGGCTCGATCACGCTGGAGTTACCGGTGCTGGCCGACAACGGCCTGCTGGTGCCGGTCAGGGTCGCGGTCGATAGCCCCATGACTGAGCAGGACCATGTGACGCATGTGTATTTGTTGTCCCAGCGCAATCCCGTCACCCGCATGGCGGTATTTCACATGGGGCCTTGGACGGGCCGGGCCGAAGTCAGTACCCGGCTGCGCTTGGCGGGCTCGCAAAAAGTGGTGGCCTTGGCGCGCTTGTCTGACGGCAGCTTTCGCTGGCGGCAGGCTGACGTCATCGTCACCGAATCAGCTTGTGTGGACGGGACCTGAGCGATGAGTTTGGCGCGATTGCAATTGCCGCCGCAGGTGACCCACGGTCAGGTGGTTCGTGCCCGCTTGTTGGTCGAGCATCCTATGGATACTGGTTATCTGCAGGACCTGACCGGTAAGCTGGTGCCCAGAAATGTGATTCGTGAGCTGAGCTGTGACTATGGCGGCCGTCAGGTGTTCCGGGTTGAGCCTTCGTCGGGCATCTCGGGCAATCCGTTTTTTGAGTTCTTTTTTCGCGCCGATGAAACCGGCGAGCTGCGGGTCAGCTGGTTGGACGAGCGCGGCGAAAAGGGCGAGCTGCGGCAGCTGCTGCGGGTACAACCGCCCTCCTCGCGCCCACCGGCCTGAAGGTGATGCGGGCCCTGCGTGTCTTGCTCGCATGGGGGCTGCTTCTGGGCCTGAGCCTGGCAGCAGCGCAACAACGACAGATCCCTTTGGATCAGTTGCGCTCGGGCTTGAGCTATGCGGGCGGTGATGTGCGCGCCCTGCAGGCCGATGAATTTGCCAACCCGGCGCAATTGTGGCTGCAGCGTGGCGAGCAGCGCTGGAGCGAGCCGGTAGGCCGCGCCGGCAAGAGTTGCATGGACTGCCACGGTGCGGTCAAGGACGGGATGCGCGGCGTGGCCGCGCGCTATCCGGCACTCGACAGCCGCAGTGGACAGTTGCTCAACCTGGAAGACCGTATCAGCCAATGCCGGCTGCGCCATCAGCAAGGTCCGGATTTGGCTTTTGAGTCCGATGAGCTGCTGTCTTTGAGCCTGTATGTGAGCCAGGCCTCGGTGGGCCAAGCCCTGAGGGTGGCGGTCGACGGCCCGGCGCGATCCCATCTGCTGGAGGGTGAGCGCTTGTTCATGCAGCGCCGTGGTCAGCTCAACCTGGCCTGCACCCATTGCCATGATCAAAACTTCGGCCGGCGCTTCTACACCGACCCGCTCAGCCAGGGTCAGTCCAATGGCTATCCCGTCTATCGCTTGGAGTGGCAGAAAGTCGGCTCGCTCGAACGCAGGCTGCGCAGCTGCTTTGTGGGCGTGCGCGCCGAGCCGCTGCCTTGGGGCGCGCAGGAGGTGCGTCAGCTCGCGCTCTACCTGGGCTGGCGCGGTCAGGGCCTACCGGTAGAGGTGCCGGCGGTGCGCAAGTGATTCAGGCGGCGCAACTGCCGCAGCTGTTTTGTGCTGCAGCTTCTTGCGGCTCTGGTGGGAGCGTGAACGCTCCGGTGGCCGGATCGAAGCCGATTTGACCGAGGTGCCAGGTGAGCATCGCATCCATGGTCTGTGCATGCTGTGAAAACCAGCGGCCCAGATCGGGCAGGATGCTGCGCACCAGGTTCAGGTCGCCGTCCTCATGCCCGCAGCGCAGCAGCTCTTGCAGGGTTCGCAACACCAGTTGGTGCTGGCCGCTGTGGCAGTGCTGAGGCCCGAACTGGGTGCTCTGCATCCACTCGTCTTCCATACCGAAATGCGCAAGGGTGTGGGTCTGCAGCGCCTGCAAGCGCTCGAGCAAGTGTTCATCGTCGGCCATCTCAGCGGCGGCCAAAAGCTCCACAAATTCCTCGTGGGTCTGGTCGATGATGGGCAGACCCAGTTGCAAGGCATCGGACCAGACCAGGCTGGGGGTGGTGGCGGTGGGGGTGGCGAGTTCGGTGCTCATGTGCGTGGGCGTTGAGGAGCGGGACCCGCATTGTGCCAGCGGGCCCGCCCCAGCGCCTGCTTACATGCGCTCGAAGATCGCCGCGATGCCCTGGCCGCCGCCGATGCACATGGTCACCAGGGCGTAGCGGCCCTGGATGCGCTGCAGCTCGTGCAGGGCTTTGACGGTGATCAGCGCGCCGGTGGCGCCGATGGGGTGACCCAGGGAGATGCCTGATCCGTTGGGGTTGACCTTGGCCGGATCGAGCCCCAGCTCTTGGGTGACCGCACAGGCCTGGGCGGCGAAGGCTTCGTTGGCTTCGATGACATCGAGAGCGCTGGCAGCGATGCCGGTTTTCTTGAGCACCAGCTGGGTGGCTGAAATCGGGCCGACGCCCATGTACTTCGGGTCCAGGCCGGTGTGGGCGTAGCCGACCAGGCGGGCCAGAGGCTTGGCGCCGCGTGCCTTGGCGGTGCCTGCTTCCATGAGCAGTACGGCGGCAGCAGCATCGTTGATGCCCGAGGCATTGCCGGCGGTGACGGTGCCGTTTTCTTTCAGGAAGACGGGCTTGAGCTTGGCAAAGTCCTCAGCGGTGGCGCCGCTGCGGAAATGCTCGTCGGTGGTGTAGGCCACCTCGCCCTTTTTGCTCTTGAGCATCACCGGCACGATTTGGTCTTTGAAGTAGCCGGCCTGGGTGGCTTTTTCAGCCCGGTTGTGGCTGGCCAGGGCCAGCGCGTCCTGCATCTCGCGGGTGATGCCGTATTTGGTGGCGACGTTCTCGGCGGTCACGCCCATGTGGATGCCGTGGAAGGGGTCGTGCAAGGCCCCCATCATCATGTCAATCATCTTGGTGTCGCCCATGCGTGCGCCCCAGCGCGCGCTCAGGCTGGCAAAGGGTGCGCGGCTCATGTTCTCGGCGCCGCCGCCGATGGCCAAGTCGCAGTCGCCGAGCAAAATGGCCTGGCTGGCCGATACGATGGCCTGCAGACCGGAGCCGCAGAGGCGGTTGACGTTCATGGCCGGTGTTGATTCGGCGCAGCCGCCCTGGATGGCCGCCACCCGTGACAAGTACATGTCTTTCGGTTCGGTGTTGACCACATGGCCGAAGACCACATGGCCCACGTCCTTGCCCTCGACCTGGGCCCGCGCCAACGCCTCGCGCACCACCAGGGTGGCCAACTCGATGGGGGCGATGTCCTTCAGGCTGCCACCAAAGGTTCCGATGGCGGTGCGCACACCGCTGACAACCACGACTTCACGGCTCATATTCATTCCTCCTCGTTTCACGATGTCTTAAAAACAGCAGTGTTGGCTGCCAGGGATACGCCAGCCTGACAGGCCGCGCCAAGTGGGCGAACGTACAATTTGACTTTGTCATCCGAGCCGACTTGTGTGGCCGCTCAGGCCTTCGGGCCCGCGGGTGCAAGGCGCCCTCACTCCCACAGGGCTTATCCTAAGTCAGGGCCGGCGCTGCAGCGGGGCTGGACTGTCAAGCCCGGGACGCCCCGGTCTTTTTCGGCTGCGCTTCAAGGACCCCTATGCAGGCCTATACCCATCCGCAGGAATTTGATGTCATCGTTGTCGGTGGAGGTCACGCCGGGACCGAGGCGGCCTTGGCCGCTGCACGCATGGGCTGCACAACGCTGCTGCTGACCCATAACATTGAGACCTTGGGGCAGATGAGTTGCAACCCCTCGATCGGTGGCATTGGCAAAGGCCATTTGGTCAAGGAGCTGGACGCCTTGGGCGGTGCCATGGCCCTGGCCACCGACGAGGCGGGTATTCAGTTTCGCATTCTGAACTCCAGCAAAGGCCCGGCGGTGCGTGCCACCCGGGCCCAGGCCGACCGAGTGCTTTACAAGGCGGCGATCAGGCGGCGGCTTGAAAACCAAGCGGGACTCTGGCTTTTCCAACAGGCGGTTGACGACCTCTTGCTCGAGGGCGACCGTGTGGTGGGGGCTGTAACGCAAGTGGGCATTCGCTTCAGATCGCGGGCGGTGGTGCTCACGGCCGGCACCTTCCTTGACGGCAAGATCCATGTGGGCTTGAACCACTACGCCGCCGGACGGGCTGGCGATCCACCCGCGGTGTCTTTGAGTGCCCGGCTCAAGGAACTCAAGCTGCCCCAAGGCCGGCTCAAGACCGGCACGCCGCCGCGCCTGGACGGGCGCAGCATCGACTTTTCAAAATGCCTGCGCCAGCCCGGCGACGGCATGGAAGGCGGTGAGGGCGACGCGGTGCCGGTGTTCAGCTTCATGGGGCAGGGCATTGCCCATCCCCAGCAGATGCCCTGCTGGATTACCCACACCAACGAGCGCACCCACGAGATCATTCGTTCCGGCTTTGACCGCAGCCCGATGTTCACCGGCAAGATTGACGGCGTCGGCCCGCGCTACTGCCCCAGCGTGGAAGATAAGATCAACCGCTTTGCCGGCAAGGACAGCCACCAGATATTTCTAGAGCCCGAGGGCCTGAGCACCCACGAGTACTACCCTAACGGTATTTCAACCAGCCTGCCGTTCGACATTCAGTACGAGATGGTGCGTTCCATGGCCGGCCTGGAGAATGCCCACATCCTCAGGCCGGGCTACGCGATCGAGTACGACTACTTTGACCCGCGCAGCCTCAAGCCCAGTTTTGAGACCCGTGAACTGCAAGGCCTGTTCTTTGCCGGTCAGATCAACGGCACCACCGGCTATGAGGAGGCGGCCGCGCAGGGCTTGTTTGCCGGCGTCAACGCCGCTTTGCAATGCCTGGGCCGCGAGCCCTGGCTGCCGCGCCGCGACCAGGCTTACCTGGGCGTGCTGGTTGATGATCTGATCACCAAGGGCGTGACCGAACCCTATCGTATGTTCACCAGCCGGGCCGAGTACCGCCTCATGCTGCGTGAAGACAACGCCGATATGCGCCTGACCGACATCGGCCGCCAGCTCGGCCTGGTCGACGATGCACGCTGGGATGCATTTAGCAGAAAGCGCGATGCTGTTTCACGTGAAACAGAGCGCTTGCGCCAGCTCTGGGTACATCCGACCAAGCTGCCGGCGGCCGAGGCCGAGAGGGTGTTGGGGCAGGGCATCGAGCATGAGTACCGTCTGCTCGACCTGCTCAGACGCCCGGGCATAGGCTATGAGGCGCTGATGTCCCTGGACGGAGGCATCTATGCGGCCACCGATTGGTTGCAGGACGAAGCGGACGCGCCGCTGCGCGCTGCGGTGGTTGAGCAAATTGAGATTGCCGTTAAATACGCCGGCTACATCGATCTTCAGAAGACCGAGGTTGAGCGCGCTGCTCATTATGAGAACCTCAAACTGCCGCCCGAGCTGGACTATCAGCAGGTCAGTGCCTTGAGCATGGAGGTGCGCCAAAAGTTGACCCGTCACCGGCCCGAGACCCTGGGCCAGGCCTCGCGCATCTCGGGCGTCACCCCCGCGGCCATCTCGCTGTTGCTGGTTCACCTCAAAAAGAGCCTCTGGAAGCACCGCGATCCACAGGGGGCGGCCGTTTGATGGTGGGCAGCGCAGCCAGCTTGCGGCCCGCGCTCGATGAGGGCCTTCAGGCCTTGGGCCTGCCCCTGAGCGAGCCCCAGCGTGGGCAACTGTTGGCCCATTTGGACTTGATAGGCAAATGGAGTCGGGTCTACAACTTGACGGCCGTTCGCGAGCCAGCGCAGATGCTGAGCCAGCACCTGCTCGATTGTCTGGCCGCGGTCGGCCCGCTGCAGCGCGAGCTCGCTCGCTTCGGTGGCGGCGCTCGGCTGCTCGACGTGGGCTCAGGGGCTGGATTGCCCGGTGTGGTTTTTGCGGTCTGTTGCCCTGATCTGCAGGTGACTTGTGTGGACACGGTGGGCAAGAAGGCCGCTTTTGTTGGACAGGTTGCCGCCGTACTGGGCTTGCCCAATCTGCAGGGCCGGCATAGCAGGGTCGAGTCTTTGACCGGACCCTATGAGTTGATTTCCTCCCGGGCCTTTGCCAGCCTGGCCGACTTTGCCGCCGGCTCCCGCCAGGCATTGGTCAAAGGCGGCCTCTGGCTGGCCATGAAGGGCAAGACGCCCGATGCTGAGCTCGCCGAGCTGCCGCCGGACCTCGATGTGTTTCACGTGGAACCCTTGCTTGTGCCGGGCTTGCAGGCGCAGCGCTGCATCGTTTGGATGCGCGAGCGCTTGGCGCCGCCGCAGGTCTGATCGCCACCCCGCAAGCCATCCCCTGGGCCAGGCACCCGGCCGTTTCACGTGAAACAGCGGCCTCCAGATGTTCTGGCGGGCGTACCTGCCATTACACTGGCCGACCTTCATTTTTGAGTTCCCCATGTTCGGCTCTTTCGCTGGCATCGCTGATTTCGGCGCTTTTGTGCTGGCCATCCTGGTCTTTCTGGCCATCCCCGGGCCCGGCAATTTGGCCCTGGTCACCTCGACGGCCAAGGGCAGGATTCCCGGCGGCTTGGCCGCCACCTTGGGCGTGATTGCCGGCGATCAGGTGCTGCTCTGGGCCGCGGTGGCGGGTGTGTCCGCTGTGTTGCAGGCCTCGGCGGCGGCCTTTGGCCTGATTCAGTGGGCCGGCGCGGCCTATCTGGCCTGGCTGGGCTTTCGCATGATCACCGCCAAGCCGGGCGACGCGCCCATCTTGAACATCCGGGCGGGCCAGTATTTCAGGCAAGCGATGCTCATCACGCTGCTCAACCCCAAAGCCATCGTGTTTTACATGGCCTTTTTCCCCCTGTTCGTCGATCCGGCCCAGCACCGGGGTGTATTCACCTTTGCAGTCATGGCCGCCACCATCGCGACCCTGACCTTTGTCTACGGGCTGGCCGCCACCTTGCTGACCTATTTTTTGGCCGAGCGCCTGCGCGCCAAGCCCTGGATTCGATCGGTGCTGGAAAAACTGGCCGGCACCTTGCTCATTGGCTTTGGCCTCAAGCTGGCCTTGTCTCGCTGATTCATCACCACACCGACTCTTCACATGGCCAAGATATTTTGCGTTGCCAATCAAAAAGGCGGGGTGGGCAAGACCACCACCACGGTGAACCTGGCCGCCGGCCTGGCCAAGATCGGCCAGCGGGTATTGATGATCGACCTGGACCCGCAAGGCAATGCCACCATGGGCTCGGGCATCGACAAGCGAGAAATCGAGCTCACCGTCTATGACGTGCTGCTCGAGTCGGCCAGCATCGAGGAGGCGCGTGTCAGCAGTCAAAAGTTGATCGATGCCGGCTGCAGCTTCGATGTCCTGGGCGCTAACCGTGATTTGGCGGGCGCAGAGGTGGAGCTGGTCGATCAGGAGCGGCGCGAATTGCGCCTGCGCGCAGCCATCGCCGAGGTCGACGCCCAATACGATTTTGTGCTGATCGATTGCCCGCCCTCCCTGTCGCTGCTCACCCTCAATGGTCTGTGCGCCGCCCATGGGGTGGTTGTGCCCATGCAGTGTGAGTACTTTGCCCTGGAGGGCCTGACCGATCTGGTCAACACGATCCGCCAGGTGCATGGCAATTTGAACCCGCAGCTCAAGATCATCGGCCTGCTGCGCGTCATGTTCGACCCGCGTATTACCTTGCAGCAGCAAGTGAGCGAGCAGCTCAAGGAGCATTTCGGCGAAAAGGTGTTCGACACCGTGATTCCGCGCAATGTGCGCCTGGCCGAGGCGCCGAGCTATGGCCTGCCCGGCCTGGCTTTTGATGCCTCCTCCAAAGGTGCGCAGGCCTTTCTGGCCTTCGCCAATGAGATGGTCGCTCGCCTGGCCCGCCAGGCTTGAGGCCGCCTGCGCCCGGCGTCGCCCCAACGATCTCGAATGAATAACAAAGGTGGCCATGCCCCAGCCCGTATCCCAGGTCCTCATCCTGCCCGGCTGGGGTGGGCCTGTGTCCGGCCACTGGACGGCGCAGTGGCCCGCTCTTTATGGCCACAGCCTGGTGCCGCAACACGACTGGCAAAGGCCTTTGCGTGGCGACTGGCTCATGCGTCTGGAGGAGGCGGTGCTCGAGCGCAGCGGCCCGATCGTCCTGGCGGCCCATGGCTTGGCCTGCCTACTGGTGGCCGCCTGGGCGGTGCACAGCCGGCATGCTCAGCAGGTGCTGGGCGCCTTGCTGGTCGAGCCCATGGAGGTCGACACAGCGCACGGGCGCGCCCGTCTGCCGAGTTGGTCGCCGGTGGCGCTGCAGCGCCTGCCTTTTCCCAGCACGGTCGTGGCTGAGGCCGATTCCGCCGCCGCTCGGTGGGCGCAGGCTTGGGGATCGCGCTTTCAACACCTGCCGCAAACGCTGAGCGAGCCCGCTTGGCCACAGGGCCACGCTATGCTGCGAGAATTCATCAAGGATTGAAACAAATGGTCACCAAAAAACCCAAAGGTCTGGGCCGAGGGCTGAGCGCATTGCTGGGCCCGGCCGTCAGCGAAGCGCCGGCCGCGGCCGACCCCGCTACAGCGGGCGCGCCCTCGACGCTGCGTCTGGACGAGCTGGTGCCTGGCCAGTACCAACCGCGCACCCACATGGACGAGGGCGCGCTTTATGAGCTGGCCGAGTCCATCAAGGCGCAGGGCATCATGTCGCCGATCCTGGTGCGTCAACTCCAGCAAGGCGAGGCGGCGGGTAAATACGAAATCATCGCCGGCGAGCGGCGTTTTCGGGCGGCCAGGTTGGCTGGGTTGGACAGCGTGCCGGTGTTGGTGCGCGATGTGCCCGACGAGGCCGCAGCCGCCATGGCGCTGATCGAAAACATGCAGCGCGAAGACCTCAATCCGCTGGAAGAGGCCCAGGGCTTGCAGCGCCTGATCCGCGAGTTCGGCATGACGCACGAGACCATGCCCGGCGGCGGTAAGCGCCAATGCGAACGAAGGCAGCTGTTTTGCAACGGAAG
>JBAXEN010000130.1:0-10549 GCA_037140415.1 Betaproteobacteria bacterium
GTGCTCAAAGATGATGAGAAAGCCCAGCGAGCTGACCAGGGGCAGGGCGTGTTCGGTGGCATCGCCAAAGCGCGCTTTCATGTAGCGGTAGGTAAAGCGCTCAATCAGCAAAGAGGCCAGCACGGCCACCGCAATACCGGCGGCGGCGGCGTAGGTCCAGTGCCAGCCCAGGCCCATGAAGTGGCCGCCGCTGCTTGACAGGGCCCAGGTCACCATGCCGGCAAGCATGAACAGCGCCGGAATGGTGAAGTTCAGGAAGTTGAGCATCCCGATGGTCAGGGTAAATGCCACGGCCACGAAGGCCAGGATGCCTCCGAGCATGAGGCCGTTGACGATCTGTTGCAGCAGCTGCATCGGGGCCTTCAGGCAATGTGGTTCTGATGATTCTCGAGGTACCACTCGGCGATTTCCTCGCGGGTGGTCCACCACACATCCGGGTGACCCTTGGCATGGGCCAGGAATTCACGAAAGCAGGGCATGCGGTGCGGATGACCCGAGACGTGAGGGTGCAAGCCCACGCTCATGATGCGGCCGCTGTCAGCGCCGTCGCGGTAAAGCTCGTCGAACTGGTCCTTGAGCATGCGCGCCGCGTCCCAGGTGGTCATGGCGCGGCGGTGGAAGAAGGTGAAGTCGTTGATCTCAATGGTGTAGGGCACATTGACGATGGGGCCCGACGGCGTCTGAATCAGATAGGGCTGCTCGTCATTCATGTAGTCGCAGAAAAACTTCAAACCGCGCGCGGCCAGCAGGTCCGGCGTGTTGGGCGTGCTGCGCAGCGAGGACGACAGCCAGCCCTTGGCCTTGCGCCCCACCACCTTCTCATAGACATCCAGGGTGGCGTCGATGACCGCGCGTTCCTTGTCGATGTCAAAGGTGTAGCGCGTCAGCAGCTCGCCCTGCTCATAGTTGTGGGGCACGATTTCCCAGCCGCGCTCCTTGGCGTATTCAATGATCTCTGGACGCTCCAGCGCGGTCTTGGCGTTCATGGTGCAGGAAAACGGCACGCCCATCTCGTGAAAGAGCTTGAACATGCGCCAGACGCCCACCCGCTGGCCATACTCGCGCCAGGTGAAGTTGGGAAAGTCAGCCACATTACCGGGCAGCATGTCGGGCAGCATGGGTGGGCCGCCGGCATAGTTGGGCTCGGTGCCCTCACGGGTCAGGTCCCAGTACTCGCAATTCATGGTGATGATCACGGCCAGCTTCTTGCCGCCGGGCCAGCGCAGGGGTTTGCGTTTGATCAGGGGGGACCAGGAGTAATGCATGGGGGTTTGTCTTTCAGGGTTCTCAAAGGAAGTCACAGGACCAGCGCAGGCCCTGGGCATGGCTGACGATGCGCCCGGCCACCGGGTCAGGAAAATGAGCAGCCATCAGATAGCTGGAGGTATCGGTCAGTTGCTCGGCCAGGCTCTGGCGCACCTGATGGGCCTGCTGCGGGTCGTGGCAAAACCGCGAGGACCAGGACAGGTCCACCAGCTGCACCGGGGTGTGCATGATGTCACCGGTGAACACAGCATGGTCACCGGCGCTGCGCGCATGCAGCACGCAAGAGCCGGGGGTGTGTCCATGGGCAGGCTCAAGCCTGACGCCAGCCTCGAAATCATGCCCGCCCTCGACCATCACGGCCTGCCCAGCGTCAACCACCGGCAGCACGCTGTCGCCAAAAGATCCGTGGTTGGGGGCAGGCCGGCCTTGCGCCAGGGCGATTCGGTGCTCGGTTTCCCAGTGCTTGTATTCGGTGTCAGAAAACACGTACCGTGCTTTGGGAAAGGTCGGCACCCACTGGCCGTCCTTGAGCTGGGTGTTCCAGCCCACATGGTCGGCGTGCAGGTGGGTGCAGCAGACAAAGTCGATGTCCTCAGGCTTGAGCCCCAGGATCGCGAGTGAATGCAGGTAGTTGGACTGCTGGCGGTGCCAGCCTTTGCGCAGCGGCCGCTCCTTGTCATTGCCCACGCAGGTGTCGATCAAGATGTTGTGGCGCGGCGTGCGCAGCACATAGCTGTGAAAGCTCATCATCAGCTGTCGCTGCTCATTGAGAAAGCGTGGCACCAGCCAGTCCGACTGCTCCTCCAGCCGGGCCAGGTCAACCTGGGGCAGCACAAAGTCCACCTGCGCAAAAGGCCCGGCGGTCTCGAGCACGGTGTCGATGCTGAACTGGCCGATTTTGAGTGTTTTCATGGAGTCTGGGTCCTGCTGGTTCTCACATGATGGCTGGCAGTTCATGCGCCGGGCTGCGGGCCTGAGCGGCCGCCTGCGCGCCGTCCAGGCCCTCGGGCCACAGGCGCGCCACGAAGCGCTGACCGCTCACCTCGGCGCCTGCCTCCGTCATGAGCCAGACGATGGGTGCGCGCATGAGAGCTGGCGAGAGCAGGTTGCCATCTGCGCCACGCCGGTCGGAGCCGCTGCCGGGCAGCAGCCGGGTATCGGCCGCGCCGCCGGGCAGCAGCACATTGACGCTCACCCCGCGGCCTTGCAAGTCCTTGGCCCAGATCACGCTCATGGCCTCCAACGCCGCCTTGCTCGGGCCGTAGGGGCAGTAGCCTGTGCGCACCATGGTCACCTGACTGGTGGAGATGTTGACCACCCGGCCAAAGCCTTGTGCCACCATCGTGGGCACACAGGCGCGCGCCATCAGAATGGCGCCAGTGACATTCGCATCAATGATGTTGGCAAAACCCTGCGGGTCGGCCTGCCAGAACAGCGCCGGCTCGGTGTTGAAGGTCGGGCTGATCTCGAGCATGCCGCGGCCTGCGTTATTGATCAGGCCGTCAATGCGGCCAAACGCATCGAGGCAGCGCTGCGCCACCGCCTGGCACTGGGCCCAGTCGGCCACATCGGCCACCATGGCCAGGGCGCGTGGATGGCTCAAGCCCTCATTCCAGTGCGCGCAGGCCTCCTGCAATTCGGTCGACTCGCGCGCGCCAGTGACCAACACCCGGTGGCCGGCCTGCAGCAGCGCATCGGCCATTTCCCAGCCCAGGCCGCGGCCGCCACCGGTGATGATGATGGCCAGGCAGGAGGGCGCAGTCACAGCGCTCACAGCAGAGCCACCGGCGCCAAGGCCCGCTCAATCATGGCTTTGGGCCGGGCATGGATGATGTGGGCCTGTACATGCAGCCGGGCCAGCAGCGGGTCGCGCGAGCGCAGGGCGCTGATGATCTCGCGGTGTTGCTCGTTGGAGCGGCGTACCTTGACCTCGCCTGGCCAGTTGTGCTGCTTCATGGTCACCAGGGGCAGTTCAATGAGCGACTTGGTCAGCGCCTGCAAGCGTTTGGACCCACTGGCTTCGAGCAAGATGGCATGAAACCCGGTGTTGCTGGCCTGAAAGCCCAGGAAGAAAGCTTGGGGATCGAGGTCCTGGCCGAGCAGGGCGTCGATCTCGTCGGCCTTTTGGCTGAGCTGATCCCAATGTTCGGGCCTGCTGTTGACTGCCGCCAGCGCGGTGGCATGGCCTTCGAGCACCGCCCGCAGCTGGAAGATTTCGTCGATCTCCTCGCTGCTCATCTCGGCCACAAAGGTGCCGCGGTTGGCTTCGGTGCGAACCAGGCCTTCGCCGGCCAGGCGCCGCAGGCTGTCGCGGATGGAGGTGCGCGAGACGCCCACGCGGTGGGCCAGGTCTTCTTCAACCAGGCGTTCCCCAGGGGCGAAGCTGCCGTCCAGAATGAACTGGCGGACGGTGTCGTAGGCGAGGCTGCTGGCGCGAGACATGGTTAGAGAATGCTTTGACGGGACTATAAGGGATTGTGTACAAGTTTGCTGATTCCAAGCATGCCCAAAGGGGTATGCTCAGGGTTTGCACTGATGCTGATAGCCAGTGCCCATTGGTAAGTATCGAAGCTTTCCCGGATTTGTGCTGGGTATTGATCCAAGGCGCTTGTACACATTCTCGAAAGTTGTGTACAGTTAGAGACCTTAGTGAGGAGCTTGATCTGATGAATCCCCATATCTTGATTGCCGGCGCCGGGCCGGTTGGCATGGTCAGTGCCCTGGTTCTGGGCCAGGCCGGCATTGCAGTGACCTTGCTCGAAGGCGCGCCGAGTCTGAGCATGGACTTGCGGGCTTCCACCTTCCACCCGCCCACCCTGGACATGCTGGCGCGCTACGGCTTGTCGCAGACCATCGTCCCGCAAGGTTTGGTGGCACGCTACACCCAGCAGCGCGATCGCACCGAGGGCGTGATTGCCGAGTTCGACATGGACCTGCTCAAGAATGACACCGCGCACCCGTTTCGCCTGCAGTGCGAGCAGTGGAAGCTGACTGAAGCCATCAAGGACGAGCTGGCCAAGCTGCCCCACGTCAAGATGCTGTTCAACGCCAAGGTCGAGACGGTCACTCAGACCGCAGACAAGGTGCAGATGGTGGCCCAACACGAGGGCGAGACGCTGCGCCTGGAGGGCGACTATTTGATCGGTGCCGACGGCGCCTGGAGCGCGGTGCGCCGCAGTGTGGGCATCGAATTCGAGGGATTCACTTATCCGGAGCGCTTCTTGGTCATCTCGACCGACTTTGAATACGCCGACCACCTGCCCAAGCTGTCGTATGTGAATTACTGCTCAGACCCCAAGGAATGGTGCGTGCTGCTGCGCGTGCCCACGCTCTGGCGGGTGCTGTTTCCGACCCGGCCAGAGGAGAGCGATGAAGAAGTCCTCACCGACGAGGCGGTGCAGGCCCGGCTGCAAAACCTGCTGGCCCAGCCCCAGCCCTACAAAACCATACACCGCACCCTCTACAAAGTGCACCAGCGTGTGGCCAAGGAATTCAGGCGTGGCAGGGTGCTGCTGGCCGGCGATTCGGCCCACATCAACAACCCACTGGGCGGCATGGGCATGAACGGCGGCGTGCATGATGCCTTCAACCTGTCCCTTAAATTGCTGGAGGTTCTGCAGCAGGGTCAGGACGAGCGCCTGCTCGACCGCTACGAGCGCCAGCGCCGCACCATCGCCATTGAATACATCAATGCCAGCACCGCGCGCAACAAGGCCGAGATTGAAGAACGCGATCCCGTCGCCCGCAAGAAAACCCAGGACGCACTGCGTGCGACGGCGGCCGATCCGGTGGCAGCCCGCGCCTATCTGCGTAAATCGTCCATGCTTGATGCGCTTGAGCGCGCGGAGTCCATTGCATGAGCCAGTCTGACCAAGTCGTACGCGGCGTCTCCCGCGTCAGCCACGCCGATCGCCGTGCCCAATTGGCCGCCCGCCTGCGCGAAAAACGCCTGCTGTCTGCGCCTGGCGTGTTTGAAATGGTCTCGGCCAAGATCGCCGACCGCATGGGCTTTGAAGCCCTGTACATGACCGGCTACGGCACGGTGGCGTCCTATCTGGGCATGCCCGACGCGGGCTTGGCCACCTATTCAGACATGGTCAACCGGGTGCAGCAGTTTGCCAGCATCACCGCGACGCCCATGATCTGCGACGGCGACACCGGCTATGGCGGCTTGCTCAACGTCATGCATACCGTGCGCGGCTATGAGGCTGCGGGCGCCTGCGTGATCCAGCTTGAAGACCAGGAGTTTCCCAAGAAGTGCGGCCATATGCTGGGCCGCCGAGTCATCGCCGCCGAGGCCATGGCCGAGAAGATCCGGGTCGCCGCTGAAAGCCGCAGCGATCCGAACTTTCTGATCATCGCCCGCACCGATGCGCGGACCACCCACGGGCTCGATGAGGCCCTGCGGCGCGCCGAGATCTATGCCCGCGCTGGCGCCGATCTGCTGTTTGTGGAAAGCCCGGAGTCCATCGAAGAAATGGAGCGCATTGGCAAGGCATTTGACCTGCCTCTGGTGGCGAACATGGTCGAGGGCGGCCGTACGCCGGTGCTCAGCCGAGACGAGTTGCAGTCCCTGGGCTACCGTCTGGCGATCTTTCCGGCCGCCGCCTTCTTGGCTGCGGGTGCTGCGTTTGAGAGCATCTACCGCAACATCCATGAAACCGGCTCGTCGGTGGGCTCGAGCACGCCGCTGTACTCATTCAACAAATTCTCAGAGATGATGGGTTTTGACTGGGTGGCCAAGTTCGACAGCGAGCACGCCCAGGACTGAAGAGGAGCCAGGCCATGGACAAACACGCAATCTACAAACACCAGGGCCTGGGCGGCACCTCCGGCATAGGTCGGCGCTGCGCGCTGGTGCTGGTCGACTTCGTCAACGGCTTTGTGGACTTCGACCAGCTCGGCGGCCCGCACATCCTGGCTGCGGCCGATGCGACTGTGCCATTGCTCGCGCATTTCCGGGCGCAGCAGCTGCCCATCGTGCACACCCGTGTGGTGTTCGAGGACGACGGGTCCAACCACAACATCTTCGCGCTGCGGGTGCCGCCGCTGCAAAAGCTCACCGAAAGCGCCCCCGGCTCGCAGATCGTGCCGCAGCTCAAGCCACAGCCCGGAGAGTGGGTGATTCGCAAGCAGTCAGCTTCTGCCTTCTTTGAAACCGGCCTGGCCGGCTGGCTGCTGCAGCGCGGGGTGGATACCGCCGTCATCGTCGGCTGCACCACCAGCGGCTGCGTGCGTGCCAGCGTGGTCGACAGCATGCAGCACAACCTGCGTACCGTGGTGATCAGCGACTGCGTGGGTGACCGCGCCATCGAGCCGCATGAGGCCAATCTGTTTGACATGAAGCAAAAATATGCGGACGTGATGAGCCGCGACGAATTCATCGCACAACACACAAGGAGCTGACCATGGCTGATCATCTGGGTTATCGACAAAAATTTGGCGTGTTGGGGCCATCGACCAACACCATCGTGCAGCCTGACTTTGACGACCTGCGGCCAGTGGGCGTGACCAACCACTACAGCCGCATCGCCATCCCCAACAACCCGGTCAACGACAACGAGAGCTTTCTCAAACTGGTCGACAACATCAACAAGTCCACGCTCGATGCCATTGATGTGCTGCGCACCTGTGAGATGGACTACATGATCATGGGCATGTCGGCCGCCACCTTCTGGAACGGCCGCAAGGGCGCTGAGGGCTATATCAAGATGATGGAAGAGCGCGCCCAGGTCAAGGTCAGCTGCGGCTCCTTCGGCACCGAGGCCGCGCTCAACATCTACAAGGCCAAGCGCATCGCCTTCCTGTCGCCTTATTTTGAGGTGGCCAACAAAGAAGTGCGCCGCTTCTACAGCGACTGCGGCTTTACCGTGGTGCGCGACATTTGCCTGGAGCGCCCCAGCCCGGTGCTGATCGCCCACACCACCGATGAAATGTGCCGCCAGACGCTTCAGAAGCTCGACGGCGACGATGTCGACGCCATCGTGCAGGTCGGCACCAACCTGTCCATGATTCGTCTGGCCGCCGCCGCCGAGCTCTTCCTGGGCAAACCGGTGATTGCCATCAACACCGCCACCTATTGGCATGCGCTGCGCGCCCAGGGCATCAACGACAAAGTGGCCGGGTTTGGCAACCTGATGGAGTGCCATTGAGGCCCATCAAGTTCAGGGGGTGAGGGCGGCCTGACGATTCAGGCTCCCTCCCCAGCGCCGAGTTGACGCTGTTCAAGCAACAGCAGTTGCCCGGTTCAGCAGCCCTTGAAGACAGGTGGGCGCTTGTCGAAAAATGCTGCCACAGCTTCGGCATGGTCAGCGGTGTGGTGGGCCTGTCCCTGAAACAGACCGGCGCTGTCGAGTGCCTCGTCGAGCGTGGCAGTGCGTGCTTGCAGCAGCAATTGTTTGGTCCAGCGCAGTACGCGGGGCGGGTTGGCGGCAATCCTCTGTGCCAGGGCCATGGCCTCATCAAGCAGTCGATCAGGCTCGACCAGCTTGGACACCAGGCCTATGCGCAGCGCCTCATCGGCATCGATGGTCTCGCCCGTCAAAGCCAGTTCGGCTGCCCGCGAGAATCCCACCAGGCGCGGCAGGAACCAGCAGCCCCCATCGCCCGGCACGATGCCCACTTTGACAAAGCTTTCTGCAAACCGAGCCGTGCGAGATGCGACACGGATGTCGCACATGCAGGCCAGGTCGTTGCCGGCGCCTATGGCCGGCCCATTGATGGCCGCAATGATGGGCACCTGCAACTTTTGAAAAGCCCGCGGGATGCGCTGTATGCCGCTGCGGTAATTCTGTGCAATTTCTTCGGGCGAGCCTGCAAACATGCCGGTTTGATCGCGCATTTCGGCCACATTGCCGCCCGAGCAAAACACCGAGCCGGCCCCTGTGAGAATGGCCGCGCGTATGCTCTGATCCTGATTGAGTTTTTCAAACAAGTTTTCGAAGGCCGCAAACATGGCCTCGCCGCTCAGCGCGTTGCGCGTCTCGGGCCGGTTCAGTGTGAGCAAGGCCACATGGCCGCGCACTTCAAAAAGAACGGGGTCCATGGTGCTTGAGTTCTGGGTCATGCGGACTATTAGATCAGTTTCGATGCCAGGACTGGGCTGATATCAGTCCAAACCGCGACATGGCCTCGCCACCTGTTGCTAACGAATGGGGGCAGGCGGACAGCCTATTACGGCGGCCCGGCTTCAGGGGCAGGAGGGCTGCATCCCCTTGCACTCGGCTTGACCAAGGACGAGCAGCTCAAGGCGGGGTGGCGCTCAGCGATAGCGCAGCTGTCAAAAAGCAGTCAATGCGGAGCAATTGGAAAGTTAAATAAAAGTATTTAATTTCGCAGCCTGAAATCTGAGCTTCGAGCCGGGTCGCTTCACTGTAATTGATGCTTATCATTTTTTATTTCATTTAAGAAATGGATCGATGATGCTTTGCAATTATTTGCAAGAATAGATCGATGAGCTATGTTAGAGTGCAAAACACTGTGCTTCTTCATAACAAAAAAACTGCTTAGGTGAACAGTCTGCTTGCCGAGAGGCGTTCTGGGTCATGGCTGCCGAGCCTGACTCCTTCCCCTTGGCTGCATGTTTTGAGCTGCACAATTGTTTTGATAACGGCTGTTAACCATTTGGGGCGTTTTGGCCTGAGGCGTTTAACACACTTTTATCAATCTTCATCCTCTCTTTCCCTCATTTTGGATTATTTGTAATTATGTTTAAGTCTTTGGTTACCGTGAACAAGGCCCGTCACGAAGGCAAAAAAATCAAGCAAGTGCAGGGCTTTGGCTTTGCCTCGGACTTCCATATCGCCTCCATCATGGTTCACGAGTTCGCCCGCGCGTCCTCGCTCTACCCTGTGGTGTTCTTGGAAGACAAGGAGCAAGACAGCTTTCGGCCCGTGGTGTTGATGGGCATGGACGCCGGTGAAAACCTGTTTGTGGGCGCCGACGGCAAGTGGCAAGCCTCTTACGTGCCGGCCATCATCCGCCGCTATCCCTTTGCCCTGGCCAGCGCCGGCGAAGAAGGCAAGTTCACGGTCTGCATTGACGAGGGCAGTGAGCTCATCAGCGAGACCGAAGGCGTACCTTTGTTCAACGAGCAGGGCGAGCCTGCTGAGGCACTGGAAAATGTCAAGCGCTACCTGGGCGAACTCCAGCAAATGGATGCGTTCACCAACGAGTTTTGCAAGTACATGGTGGCCCACAACATGCTCACCCCGCTCAACATGCGCGTTCAACAGGCCGACCAGGTCAAGAACATCAATGGCTGCTACGTCATCAATGAAGAGCGCTTGAATGGCCTGAGCGCGGACGGCTTTATGGAACTGCGTGAAAAGCGCTACCTGCCTGCCGTGTACGCGCACCTGCTGTCGCTGGCTCAAATTGAGCGTCTGATTACGCTCAAGGATGAACGCCTGGCTGCTCTCTTGCCTGCTGCCTGACGCCCTTTAGGCCTTTTGGCATCAGACGCCGTATGCCTTCGCCTTTGTGCACCGGCACTGGCGTGGCCACAGGCGTGTGCCCTCGCGCTTGCTGGAGGGCGCAGGCGAGGGGCGCGCCTTTGCATGCCCAGACCTCTGCCAAAGAGGCTGGGCGCGCGAGCGCAGCACCTTGCCCTGAGCTTTCAGGTCAGGTGACAACCCCGCATTTGAATTTACGGTTTTTCTTGCTCAGGCCTGCCTTGGGCGGGGCTGGAGCTGTGGGTGGCCTGAGGGCCACTTTTGCGTTGAATCTCGCGCAGCAGACGCCGCTGGTACGCGTCTTGCTTCGTCATTTACACACGTCAGTCCGCCAGATGCTGGGTGATGGCACCCGCGGCACCTTGTCCCTAGGATGCCACCCAGTGCAAGTTGAGTCATGAAAAAAATCAAACGATCGCGGACTTCGTTGTTGCAGCGGGCACTGAGGCCCAACTCTTTTAGGGTTGAGCCCCTGGAGCCGCGCGTCCTGCTGTCCGCGGATCCCGTTTTTTCACCCATTGCGGCGGCCTTGGCTGCCGACCGTCAGGACATTCAGAGCCTGACCGAGGCTTACAGCGCGCAGCAAAGCAGTACGACCTTGGTGTCGGTGCCCTTGCTGTCACGGCTGCTGTCCAATCCGGCGGCCATCAGCGCGGCCCAGACATTTGCAGTCGATGCCACGCTGTTCGACATCGGCCAACTTTCCTTGCAGTCCGGTTTGGTGGGTGGCGCCCTGCGTGTGGCGGGCAACGAGGTTCTGGGCGGCAGTGGCGCGTTTTATGGGGATTTGACGGTCGAGGGCCTGCTCAGCCCGGGCTATTCGCCCGGCG
>JBAXEN010000131.1:0-10501 GCA_037140415.1 Betaproteobacteria bacterium
GCAGGCGCTGATGAGTGCAGTGCCGGGCTTGCGCGCCACCATTCAATTGCTGCCCAGCGATGTAGAGGCGCACTTTGACGATCCCCAGGACTTGAAGTGATCGCCTTGTTGCAGCGGGTTGCCCGAGCCAGCGTGGCTGTCGAGGGCCAGGAAGTCGGCCGCATCGGCAGGGGCTTGCTCATGCTGGTTTGCGCCGAGCCAGGCGACGGCCAGGGCGAGGTGGAGCGCTTGTTGAACAAGACACTCAAGCTGCGCATCTTCGCCGATGACCAGGGCCGGATGAACCGATCTGTGCAAGACCTTGACGGTCAAGGTCGGCGCGGCGGCCTGCTGATCGTCAGTCAATTCACCTTGGCTGCTGACGTATCGGGTGGCAACCGCCCGAGCTTCACCAGCGCGGCCGATCCCGTGCTCGCTCGCCAGCTGTACGACCTCCTGTTGGCCAGAGCCCAGGCCTTGCATGACCCGGTGGCCAGTGGGCGCTTTGGGGCCGATATGCAGGTGGAGCTCTGTAACGACGGGCCGGTGACCATCCCCTTGCGCATTGCGCCGCAGACACCCGCCTGAGCCTGCCTGGGGGCTCAGTAGGGGTTTGCAAATCCCAGGGAGCCCAGGAGCAAGATCTCCAGGGCTTCCATCTCCAGGGCGTCGCGCTGGCTGCCCTCGTGTTCATAACCTTGCGCATGCAGGCCAGCGTGGATCAGCAGGTGCGCGTAGTGGTCCAGCAGCGTCTTGCCCTGCTCGCGCGCCTCCTGCTCAAGCACTGGCGCACACAACACCAGATCGGCGCTGACCACCGGTTCAATGCTGTAGTCGAAGGTCAGCACATTGGTGGCGTAGTCTTTGCCCCGGTAGCTGCGGTTGAGGCTGCGCCCCTCGTCCAAGCCCACGATGCGCACCGTGATCTCGGCCGGCCTCTGCAGCGCGTGCGTCAGCCAGCGCCGCACCCGGCTGCGGCTGAGTAGGCGCCTGTGTGTTTCGAGATTGGAGAGGTCGCCAAATTGCAGGCTCAAAGCAAGAGAGTTCATGGGTAGCAACTGTGCGTCAAGCCGCCGAGCGTCGCGGCCGCCGTGCCTGGCCTGTCAGGCCGGCGAGCGCATCGGGGTCGGAGCTGGTCGGTGTGCGGTGGCGGTCGTAGGCGTCGACGATGCGGGCCACCAGCGGATGGCGCACCACGTCGGCGCTGGTCAGTCGGGTGATGGCAATGCCCTGGATGCGCTGCAGCACTCGCTCGGCCTGGATCAGGCCGCTGAGCTGATGGGCCGGCAGATCGATCTGGCTGACATCGCCCGTGACAACGGCTTTGCTGCCAAATCCGATGCGGGTGAGAAACATCTTCATTTGCTCGGGCGTGGTGTTTTGCGCCTCGTCCAGAATCACAAATGCGTGGTTCAGGGTGCGCCCGCGCATGAAGGCCAGCGGCGCGATCTCGATCTGCTGGCGCTCGAAAGCCTTTTGAACCCGGTCAAAACCCATCAACTCATACAAGGCGTCATACAGCGGGCGCAAATAGGGATCCACCTTTTGCGACAGGTCCCCTGGCAAAAACCCCAGCCGCTCGCCCGCTTCGACCGCCGGCCGGGTCAACACGATGCGCTGCACGGTATTGCGCTCGAGGGCATCGACGGCACAGGCGACCGCCAGATAGGTCTTGCCAGTTCCCGCTGGGCCAATGCCGAAGGTGATGTCATGCTCGGCGATGTTGAGCAGATAGCTGGCCTGATTGGCGGTACGGGCGCGCAAATCGGCCCGGCGGGTGCTCAAGACAGGTGCGCCCTCATCATTGGTTTGCAGGTCGACATCACCTGCGAGCATGAGCTGCACCTGCTCCTGCGCGATCGGACGGTCGGCGATTTCATAGAGTGCCTGCAGCACCTGCATCGCCAGTGTCGCCTTGGCCTTGGGGCCTTCCACTTTGAATTGCTCGAATCGGTGAGCGATGCGCACCTGCAGGGCCGCCTCGATGCTTCGCAGATGAACGTCGGTCGGCCCGCAGAGGTAGCCCATGCGGGTGTTGTTGGGCGGCGTGAAGGTGTGGCGCAGGATCAAGTCGGAGCTCTTTGGAAGGGGCTTCCCAAGCGGGGATGCCTTGTGCTGAGATTGTCCCTCCTTTACCCAGGCGTGTGCTGCTACTGCGGCGGCGCCTGCAGCCACGGGGTGAGCAGGGTTTACCGAGGAGGTGCAGTGCCTGGGGCACTGATAAGATTTGTCCATGATAGGACGCATCACCGGCCAGCTGGCCGAGAAAAACCCGCCTGAGCTGTTGGTCGACTGCCAGGGGGTAGGCTATGAGCTGCTGGTGCCGATGAGTACCTTCTACAACCTGCCGGCGTTGGGCGAGCGGGTCAGCTTGCTGACCCATTTTGTGGTGCGGGAGGATGCTCAAATTTTGTTCGGCTTTGGCAGCGCGCAAGAGCGCTCCGCGTTTCGCCAGCTCATCAAAATTTCTGGCATTGGCCCGCGCACCGCTTTGGGCGTGCTCAGCGGCATGAGCGTGCAAGACCTGGCGCAGGCGGTCAGCGCCCAGGACGGCGCCCGCCTGACCAAAGTGCCGGGCATTGGGAAGAAAACTGCCGAGCGTTTGCTGCTTGAGCTCAAAGGCAAGCTCGGCGCCGACCTGGGTGTGGCCACACCTGCACCGGGCGACGCCCATGGCGACATCGGTCAGGCCCTGCAGGCCTTGGGATACAGCGACAAGGAAGCCTCGCTCGCGCTCAAATCATTGCCGCGCGATGTGGGCGTGAGTGAGGGCATCAAGCTCGCGCTCAAGGCCCTGGCCCGGTAAACGTCCACCATGAGCATTCAAACCGACGACTTCGCTCCGAACCCCCAGCGGGTTTTGTCGAGCGCACCGGCCTCGCCGCGCGAGGAGGCGCTTGAGCGGGCGCTGCGTCCCAAGTTGCTCGACGAATACATTGGCCAGGCCAAGGCGCGCGAGCAGCTGCAAATTTTCATCGGGGCCGCGCGTCAGCGGGGTGAAGCGCTCGACCACGTGCTGCTCTTTGGCCCACCCGGCCTGGGCAAGACCACCTTGTCGCACATCGTGGCGCATGAGCTGGGCGTGAACCTGCGCCAGACCAGCGGGCCGGTGCTGGAAAAGCCCAAGGATTTGGCGGCCTTGCTGACCAATCTTGAAAAAAACGATGTGCTGTTCATCGACGAGATTCATCGGCTGTCGCCGGTCGTCGAGGAGATTCTCTACCCGGCGCTGGAGGACTACCAGATCGACATCATGATCGGCGAGGGGCCCGCTGCGCGCAGCATCAAGCTCGATCTGCAACCCTTCACCCTGGTCGGTGCCACCACCCGGGCGGGCATGCTCACCAATCCCCTGCGTGACCGATTTGGCATCGTGGTCAGGCTCGAGTTTTATACGCCCGAGGAACTGGTGCTGATCGTGCGGCGAAGCGCCGGCCTGTTGCAGGTGCCGATTGCCGATGAAGGCGCGCTGGAAATCGCGCGCCGATGCCGCGGCACGCCTCGCATCGCCAACCGGCTGCTGCGGCGGGTGCGCGACTATGCTCAGGTCAAAGGGGACGGCACCATCACCCTCGAGCTGGCCAACAAGGCGCTGGCCATGCTCGACGTCGATCCACAGGGCTTTGACATCATGGACCGCAAGCTGCTTGAGGCGGTGATCCACCGCTTCGACGGCGGGCCGGTCGGGCTGGACAACATCGCGGCAAGCATTGGCGAGGAATCGGGCACCATTGAAGATGTGATCGAGCCCTATCTGATTCAGCAGGGTTATTTGCAGCGCACGCCACGCGGTCGGGTGGCGACCGCCGCCGCCTACCGGCATTTGGGTCTGTCAGTGCCGGCAGCCCGCTCGCAGGCCGGCCCCGATCTTTTTCAAGCCTGAGGCCAGCGACCGTGATCAAGCGCACGCCGGCCCTGTTGACCTGCACGCAGGCTGTGCGCCCGATGGCGGCTTTTGTCGCTGTGCTAAGTTTGGCGGCGTGCTCGGTGTTGCCGCAGGCGCCTTCAGTGGGCACCCAGGCCAACCCCTGGGAGTTGGCTGGACGCGCCGAGCAGGGCAAGCCCTTGGATCGCAGTCCCAGCCTCTGGCACCACCAGACCTTCCCGGGCAAGCGCAAGAACCAGTACAGCTATGTGTGGCGGGAAGGGCGGCCCGCCATGGCGGTGCGCTCCGATGGTGCCATCAGTGCCCTGCGCAAGGTGGTCGATGCGCAGGCCGGCCCGGTGAGCGGCATACGATTTTCCTGGAAGGTCGCTTCTTTGCTGGAGAAGGCCGACCTGCAGGACGCTGCACGCAGCGACTCGCCGGTGCGCATCGTGCTGGCTTTTGAGGGCGATCGCAGCCTTCTGTCGGCCCGCGACCAGATGCTCTCAGAGTTGGCGCGTGCGCTGACTGGCGAAGAGATGCCTTATGCAACGCTCATGTACGTTTGGTCCAACCAGTTGCCGGTGGGCACGGTGGTCAACAGTCGGCGTACGGATCGTATTCGCAAGATGGTGATTGAGTCGGGGCCGGTCGGCCTCAACCGCTGGCTGGACTATGAGCGCGATGTGCGAGCCGACTATGAGCGCGCCTTCGGCGAAGCTCCCGGGCGCCTGGTGGCTGTGGGCATCATGAGCGACAGCGACAACACCGGCGGCTCAGTGCGCGCCTGGTATGGCCCAGTGGTGCTGCAGCGCTCGCCCTGAGTCTGATCAGGTGTAGCGCTTGCTGCGCAGCTTGGCTTTCATGTCCTGCAGCATCGGCTGCAGCACGCGACCATCGAGCTTGAGCGCCACCGCGGTGGCGAGGATGTCAATGATCATCAGGTGCAGCAGCCGCGAGACCATCGGGCTGTAGCGGTCGTAGCCCTCGGGATGATCGGCAGCCAGGTGGATATCGCCGGCCGAGGCCAGTGGCGAGCCGCTGGCGGTGATCGCGATCACTGTCGCCCCATTTTTGCGGGCGATGTCGGTGGCGTCCATCAGGTCTCGGGTACGTCCAGAATTGGAGATCACGACCAGGCAGTCGCCGGCGCGCAGCAAGGAGGCACTCATGACCTGCATATGTCCGTCGCTGTGCGCAATGGTATGTACCCCGAGGCGAAAGAACTTGTGCTGCGCATCCTGCGCCACGATGCCTGAATTACCCACGCCAATGAATTCGATGCGCCGACGCAGCTGGCAGGACCCCAGCAGAGCCTCGACCGCCTTGCCAATCGCATAGGTGCTGGCCTCATTGCGGTACTTGAGAAAAGCGGCGACGGTGTTGTCGATCACCTTGACGGTGACGTCGCTGACCTTGTCGTCACTGTCGACGCTGCGGTGTATGAAGGGCACGCCTTCGCGCACGCTGCCGGCGAGTTTGAGCTTGAAGTCGGCCAGCCCGTCATAGCCCAGACTACGGCAAAACCGCACCACGGTGGGCTTGCTCACGCAGGCCTGCGCGGCCAGCTCACTGATCGGCTGACGGGCAAAAGCCGCTGGGCCGCTCAGCACCAGCTCGGCCACCCGCTGTTCGGCGGGGGCCAGTGAGGGCAGGCAGGCTTTGATGCGGTCGAGCATGGGGCCTTCATTGTAACTGAGTTACAATTTTTTGAGACCATAGTTACCAATAGATCGCTGTCTTGTTCTTGCTGCTGCGCTGCGGTGCGGGCAGGGTGCCGGTCAATAATCTGTCCTATGAATCAACTCGACGCGCTCAAGCAATACACCACGGTGGTGGCCGATACTGGTGACTTCATGCAACTGGGGCAGTTCCGGCCACAGGACGCCACCACCAACCCCTCGCTGATCCTCAAGGCGGTCAAGAAAGCCGAGTACCAGCCGCTGGTGGCGCAGACCCTCAAGGCCCATCCTGGTCAGGCCCTGGACCTGCTGATTGACCGGCTGCTGGTGCGTTTCGGCTGCGAAATTCTGTCCATCATTCCGGGCCGTGTCTCCACCGAGGTCGATGCCCGCTTGAGTTTCGACACCCATGCGACAGTCGCGCGTGCCGAGCGCCTGATGGCCTTGTATGCGGCCGCCGGTGTGCCGCGCGAGCGTGTGCTCATCAAGATCGCCGCCACCTGGGAGGGCATGGCGGCGGCCAGGCAGCTCGAAGAACGCGGCATACACACCAATCTGACACTGCTGTTTGCCTTCTGCCAAGCGGTGGTTTGCGGGCAGGCCAAGGTGCAGCTGATCTCCCCTTTCGTCGGCCGCATCTACGACTGGCATAAAAAGGCAGCCGGTGGCAGCTGGGTCGAGGCCGAGCATGCCGGCGCCCGTGATCCAGGCGTGCTGTCGGTCCGGCAGATCTTTGAGTATTACAAGCGCTTTGGCATCGCCACCGAAGTCATGGGCGCGAGCTTTCGCAATGTGGGCCAGGTGCTGGCCCTTGCGGGCTGTGACTTGTTGACCATCAGTCCAGAGCTGTTGGCTCAACTGGTGGCCAGCCAAGAGCCGGTCGAACCTGCCCTGGACGCGCAAGCGGCCCGAAACCTGGACCTGAACGAGCTCCAATTGGATGAAGCCGGTTTTCGCTTGGCCCTCAACGAAGATGCGATGGCCACCGAAAAACTGGCCGAGGGCATACGCGCCTTTGTCAGCGATGCGATCGGCCTCGAACAGGTCCTGCGGGCGTCGTAAATGACAGACGCTGCATTTGTCCGCTGCGACCGCGCGCCGGCCTGGGCCGAGCTGCAAGCCTATTTTGAAGGACCAGGCCGCAGCTTTGATCTGCGGGTCGCCTTTGCCGGGCAAGCGCGCCGTTTCGAGCGCTGGAGTCAGCCTGCGCCCCATGTGTTTGGCGACCTGTCGAAGAACCTGATCGATACCTCCACCGAGGCCCTGTTGCTGGCGCTGGCCGAGCAGTGCGGTCTGGCCGCCCAGCGCGATGCGATGTTTGCCGGCCAGCCCATCAACCGCAGCGAGCAGCGGCAGGTCATGCATTTTCTGCTGCGCCAACGCGAGCAGCGTGGCGGACAGGCCTGGGCTTGTGAGCTGCAGGCGGTGCACGCTACCGGCGATGCGATGCTCGCTTATGCCGAGCAGGTTCGCGCGGACGCAGACATCACCGACGTGGTCAATATCGGCATCGGCGGCTCTGATCTGGGCCCGTGTATGGCGGTGCAGGCCTTGGAAGAATTTCGGCTGCCGGGCAAGCGCTTTCATTTCATCTCCAATGTGGACGGTCACGCCCTGTCCAGCCTGCTCGATCAATTGCAGCCGCGCAGCACGCTGTTTCTGATCGCCTCCAAAACCTTCACCACCGCTGAGACCATGGCCAACGCGCATTCGGCCAAGCGTTGGTTCGAGGCGCAGCTGGGCGCGCAGGCTCAGGCCCTCCTGCCGCGCCACTTTGCGGCGCTGACCACCAACGTGAGCGCGGCCGCCGAGTTCGGCATCAGCACTTGCTTTGGCTTCTGGGACTGGGTGGGCGGGCGCTACTCGCTGATGTCGGCCATCGGCCTGCCTCTGGCCATTGCCATTGGCAGTGAGCACTGGCGGCAGCTGCTCGCGGGCGCGCATGCCATGGACGAGCACTTTCGCACCGCACCCTTGGCGCAAAACCTGCCGGTGCGTCTGGGGCTGCTCGACGTCTGGTACCGCAACTTTCACGGCTTTGCATCGCGCTGCGTTGCGCCCTATCACAGCCGGCTGGCGCGCTGGCCGGCCTACCTGCAGCAGCTTGAGATGGAGAGCAATGGCAAGCGGGTCGACCGACTCGGACAGGCCCTGGGCTATGAAACATCGCCGGTGGTGTGGGGTGAGCCCGGAACCAATGGGCAGCATGCTTTTTTTCAGATGCTGCACCAGGGCACCAGCGTGGTACCGGTGGAGTTTGTGCTGGTGCGGCGTCCGGCCCACGGGCTGACCGGTCAGCACAGCCAGCTGCTGGCCAATGGCCTGGCCCAGGCGCAGGCGCTGATGCTCGGACGCGCCGGTATCGGCGACCGCGACTTTCCAGGCAATCGGCCCAGCACGGTGCTGCTGCTCGATCGACTCGATCCGGCCAGCCTGGGCGCGCTCATTGCCCTGCAGGAGCACCGGGTGTTCACCAGCGGCGCGATCTGGGGCATTAACAGCTTTGACCAATGGGGGGTTGAGCTGGGCAAGGTGCTGGCTGCCGATCTGGAGCCGCGCCTGCGCAGCGGCGATGTGGACGGATTGGATGCTTCGACTGCCGGCTTGATCTCGCGCCTGCGCGCATGAACATTGTTTTTGACTTCGGCGCGGTGCTGTTCGACTGGCGCCCGGCCGAGCGGGTTCAGCAGCGCCTGAGCGAGTGGGCGCCGGGGCCGCAGGAGGCCAGGACTCTGGCGCAGGCCATCTTTGCCCATGCCGATTGGCAGGCTTTTGACCGCGGCCTGCTCAGGCTTGAGCAGGTGGTCGAGCGCACCGCCTACCGCTTGAGTCTGCCGGTGGCGCGTGTCAATGATCTGATGGCTCCCATCGGCCATGAGCTCGAGCCTATCGAGGCGAATGTGGCGCTGTTGCAGGCTTTGGCCAAGCGGCGCGAGCGTGAGGGTGGCCTGCGCCTGTTTTTTCTCTCCAACATGCCCGAGCCCTTTGCACGCACGCTGGAGCGTCGGCACGCGTTCATCGAGGTTTTTGACGGTGGCCTATTTTCTGGCGATGCGAAACTGGGCAAGCCCGAGCCGGCGATTTACCAGCAGTTGGCAGCGGCGCATCAGTTGGTGCCGCAGAAAACTTGGTTCGTCGACGATCACCTGCCCAATGTCGATGCGGCACGTGCCTTGGGCTGGCAGGGCTTGCATGTGAGTGAGCCGCAGGCGCTGGCTGATTTGCTCGGGTCGGCGCTGCCGTGACGCGGTTGGCGGTTCGATGAGTGCGATGAGGCGCTCGAGGCGCTGGAGGAGACTTCCATGAAGAGACGCCCGGTTCTTGTGATGCTGGCTGCGACATTGGGTTTGCCCGCGGTCCACAGCGCTGCGCCCAGCGGGACCAAACTGCAGGCCTGGAAGGACCCCCATTGCGGCTGTTGTCAGGCCTGGATCGGGCATCTGCAGGCCCACGGCTTTACGGTCGAGGCGCATGATATGGGCAACACCGCCGCCCGCAAGCGCCTGGGCCTGCCCGAGCGCCTGGGCTCCTGCCATACCGCCTGGGTGGGCGGCTATGCGATCGAGGGCCATGTGCCGGCGGCTGATATTGAACGGCTGCTCAAGCGAAAGCCGTCAGCGCTGGGTCTGGCTGTGCCCGGCATGCCCGTCGGCAGTCCCGGCATGGACGCGCCCGTTTACAAAGGTCGCAAGGACGCTTTCCAGGTGCTGCTGGTGCAGCGCGACGGCAGCACCAGCGTGTTTGCCTCCTATGCCGGATCTGCTGCGGCGCGTCAGGCCTGAGGCTGCGCTTTGCCCCAACGGCCTATCGCCTCGATGGCCTGGTCACTCCTGCCTTGCCATGGCAAAATGTAGATCCGTGTATCAACATTCAGGCCTATCATGGATCTCCAAGTCAACCGTTGGGGCAACAGCCTGGCCGTTCGTCTGCCTGCTCAGCTGGCGCGTCAGCTGGGCCTGGAAGCGGGCTCCCAGGTGTCGGCCGAGCTCACCCCCGAAGGTGCCCTCAAGCTGTCTCCGCGAGCACCGCTGCGGCCGGCCTCTACGCGGGCTGAGTTGCTCGCGCAGATCGCGCAATTGCACCAGCAACTGCCGTTGACCCAGCCGGTGCCGCGCGAAGAGTGGAGCCGTTACTGATCCGCCACTGAGGCGATAAGGCCCCCTGATGCCCAAGCAACCCAAGCCCCCGCTGGCTGAAGAGGCCAGCCCCGCGTACGGAGCGCGGCTGCCCGGCGACCGCGTCTATGTGGACACCAGCGTCTGGGTGGCGCTATTGGCTCGGGAGGCACCCGCTCCCGCCCTGAATCTGTGGCTGGCCGATGCGCCCGCTTTGTGTTGCGCCAACTGGGCCGAACTGGAGCTGGCCAGTGCGCTGGGTATCAAGCACCGGCGCGGCGAGCTCTCTTTGGGTGCAGCCCGCCGCATTTGTGATGTGTTTGCCAGCATGAGGGTCTATCAGGTGCAGCAACTGCCGGTACAGGCCGACGACATGACGCTCGCCCGCAGCCTGTGCATGGACATGGGCCGCGGCCTGAGGGCCGGTGACGCATTGCATCTGGCTGTGGCGATGCGGCTCCAGTGCAGCCACTTTTTCAGCCTGGACCACACGCTCAACCGCAACGCCGAGATGGCGGGGCTGCGCCTGATCACGCTCTAAGCCCAAAGCCGCCCATGAAAAAACCCCGCAAGGCATGCACCCTGCGGGGTTTTTTGGGGCTTGGACAGGGCACTTTCATACCCTGATCGCAGCGACCGGGCTGATTACATGCCCATATCGCCCATGCCACCCATACCGCCCATGCCGCCGCCGGGCATGCCGCCGCCGGCAGGAGCGTCGTCCTTCGGCGCTTCAGCCACCATGGCTTCGGTGGTCAGCATCAGGCTGGCCACGGAAGCGGCGTTTTGCAGCGCGGTGCGGGTCACTTTGGTCGGATCCAAAATGCCCATCTCGATCATGTCGCCGTAGGTGTCGTTGG
>JBAXEN010000132.1:0-10479 GCA_037140415.1 Betaproteobacteria bacterium
CCCTGGAACTTCCCGCTCAACCTGAGCATGTGCCCGCTGGCCTCGATCTTTGCAGCCGGCAATCGGGCCATGGTCAAGATGTCGGAGAACTCACGCCACCTGGCCGCGCTGCTGCGGCGCATCAGTCCGGACTACTTTGCGCCAGATAAGTTGTGTTTCTTCTCCGACAGCGGCGGCTTGGGACCCCTGTTTTCGGCCCTGCCTTTTGATCACCTGCTGTTTACCGGCTCGGGCGCGACCGGCCGCGCGGTGATGGCCAATGCGGCGCGCAACCTCACGCCGGTGACCCTGGAATTGGGCGGCAAGTCGCCGGCCATCGTCGGGCCCGACTACCCGGTGCGCACCGCGGCCGAGCGCATCCTCTGGGCCAAGATGTTCAACGCCGGGCAAATCTGCACCAGCGTCGACTATGTATTCCTGCCCGAATCGGCGGTCGATGAATTCGTCGCGCATTGCAGGCAACTGGTGGCCCAGCGCTATCCCGACCTCGGCAGCGAGGACTACACCGCCATCATCGACGAGCGCTCCTATGCGCGGCTGCAGCAAACGCTGCAGGACGCGCGCGACAAGGGGGCTCAGTTGATCGAGCTGGCGCCGACGCCCGGCCTCCATCCGCAGCGCAAATTCCCGCCCCATCTGGTGCTGCGGCCGAGCGAAGACATGCTGCTGTCGCAACGCGAGATCTTCGGTCCGATCCTGCCAATACGCACATACCGCAGCCGAGAGGAGGTGGCGGCCTACATCAACGCCCATGACCGGCCCCTGGCGCTCTACCCCTTCACCCACGACCGGGCCCTGCAAGACTACTACATCACCCATGTGATGTCCGGCGGCGTCGCCATCAATGACACCATCTTGCATGTCGCTCAGGACGACCTGCCTTTCGGCGGCAGCGGCGCCAGCGGCATGGGCCACTACCATGGCCACGAAGGCTTTGTGACCTTCTCCAAGCTGAGGCCGGTGTTTCGTCAGGGGCGTTTCTCGTCGGTACAGGCCTTTTTCATGCCGCCCTATGGCGGGCGCAAGCGGCAGTTGCTCGACCTCCTGCTGCGCATCAAGGGCTGAGCTCGCAGGCAGCGGGCCGCTTGATCGGGGCTCTATGATCCGCGCAAGCAAGCCCACCCGCACAACGCTGCCGGGCGGGTCACAAAAACCTGAAGGAGACCTGCATGAAAAAGCTGCTGTGCACGCTGGCCGCCACACTCGCCCTGGGCAGCGCCCAGGCCTGGCCCGATGCCAACAAACCGGTCACGCTGGTGGTGCCCTTCCCGCCCGGGGGCTCCACCGACCTGATCGCCCGCACCCTGGCGCCCAAGCTGCAAGAGCGGCTGGGCGGGCGCTTTGTGGTTGACAACCGCGCCGGCGCCACCGGCACCATAGGCACGGGCCAGGTGGCGCGCGCGGCCGCCGACGGCCAGACCCTGCTGGTGTCTTCGCTGGGGCCCTTCGTGATTGCGCCGCACCTGATCAAAGCGCCCTATGACGCGCTCAAGGACCTCGACTACATCTCGGTGGCGGTGCAGGCCCCCAATGTGCTGGTGGTGCCGGCGGCCTCGGTGCACAAATCGCTGGGCGATGTGATTGCCTTTAGCAAGGCCAACCCGAACAAGATGACCTTCGCCTCCTCGGGCAATGGCAGCAGCGACCATCTGACGGCCGAGCTGTTTTGGCTGCAAACCGGCACCAGCGGCATCCACGTGCCCTACAAGGGCGGCGGGCCGGTGATGACCGATCTGCTGGGCAACCAGGTGGATTCGTCCTTCATGAACATCAACACCGCCATGCCGCAGATCCAGGCCGGCAAGCTGCGGGCCCTGGCCATCACCAGCGCCAAGCGCTCACCGCTGCTGCCCCAGGTGCCGACGCTGGAGGAGGCGGGCATCAAGGACGCCAACGTCTATTCCTGGCAGGCCATTGCCTGTCCCAAGGGCCTGCCGAACGAGCTCAAAACTCGCTTGCACGCAGCCATTGCCGCCGGTCTGAACGATCCGCAAGTACGACCCAAACTGCTGGAGCTGGGCTTCGAGATCGTGGCCACTACGCCCGAGCAGTTCAGCGCCTACCAGGCGGCCGAATTTGCGCGCTGGAAGCGGGTCATCGAGACACGCAACATCAAGGCCGACTGAGGCCGAAGGGGCCCTGGGGGCGTCAATCAGCCCCAGCCCACTTGCTGCGCAAAACCGGCCAGGGTCTGATTGAAGCGCTCGGGCGCTTCCACCTCGGCCAGATGGCCCACGCCCGGCCACACTTGCAGCCTGGCCTGCGGTAAGGCTGCGGCCAGCAGGTCGGCGTTGTCCTGGCGCGGGTTGACGCTGTCTTCTTCGCCCTGCACCATCAGCAGCGGCATGCGCAGGCCATGCAGGTGGTCCAGGCTGCAAAAAGAGGAGAGGCGAAAGGCGGCAGCGTTTTCCAAACCACGCCGGTGCAGGCCACGCGCCACCTCGGTCAGCCACAGGCGCAAGGCCGCCGGCGCCTGCCGGCCGACCAGATGATCAACCCCCCGGTCGCCGTACTGGTAGGCGCCCAGGCGTATGCGGGCGATGCGCTCCTCATAGGCCAGGCGCCGCTGCTCGGACAGGGTACGCTGACCAATGCCTGCACCGCTGAGGAGCAAAGCGCGCACCCGCTGCGGCTGCGCGATGGCAAAGGCCTGGGCCACCGCCGAGCCGAAGGAATGACCGGCCAGCAGGCAGACATCGATCTGCAGAGCGTCCAGAAAATCGCCCAGTGCCTGCGCATAGTCAGCCGCTTGCGGCTGCTGGGTACACAGGTCATCGCTCAGGCCATAGCCGGGTGCATTCCAGGCGACCACCCGCCATTGCGCCGACAGGGCGGCGAGCTGAAACCTGAAATAGTCGGCATGGGCACCGATGCCATGCAGCAAGACGATGCACGGCGCATCCCGAGGGCCGCAGTCCAGATAAGACCAGCGGTCGCCCAGGTAGCGCGGCTGAGCGGCCGGGGCAATGCGCGCCAGCTGCAAGGGCGGCAGTGCCGGCCAGGAGCCGGGGTCGGTCAGCACCATGACATGGCCCTGCACAGGCTGCGCTTGCTTAGCCTGCATAGAATGCGCTCTCCCCACACGGCTCGACCACAGGAGTTGTTCTCAATGACATATCGCGCAGTGCTGCGTGTACTGATGGCGGCCCTGGCCCTGCTGGGTGCCCTCGGACCGGCCGACGCCCAGACCCCTGAATGGCCTGGCCGACCGGTGCGTCTGATCGTACCGTACCCCGCTGGCGGCGGTGTGGATATCCTGGCGCGGGCCCTCGCGCAAAGATTGCAGGAGCGCTGGCAGCAGCCGGTGACGGTGGACAACCGGCCCGGGGCCAACACCCTGGTGGGCACCGAGCTGGTGGCCCGCGCCAGCGACGGACACACCCTGCTGCTGACCACCGATGCCACCTTCACCATCAATCCGCATCTGTACAACCGGCTGCCCTATGACTTCGAGCGCGACTTTGCGCCGATCTCGCGCATGGTCTCTTTCAGCCAGCTGTTGGTGGCCGCGGCGGCCCTGCCGGCCAACACCTTGCCCGAGCTGATCGCGCTGGCGCGTAAGCAACCCGGTCAGCTGTCCTACGCCTCCTACGGCGCCGGCAGCCAGCCGCAACTGGCCACCGAGATGCTCAAGCAAAAAGCCGGCGTGTTCATCGTGCACATTCCCTACCGAGGCATTCCGCAGGCGGTCGGTGCGGTGGTCAGCGGCGAGATCGCACTGACCTGGGCCGGCATCCCTTCGGCGCGGCCGCATCTGCAGAGCAAGCGCATCAAGGCCCTGGCCTACGGCGGCAAGACGCGCCACCCGGCCTTCCCGGATGTGCCCACGGTGGGCGAGCTGGGCTTTGCCGAGGTCGATGCCAATGTCTGGGTCGGCCTGTTTGCACCGATCGCCACCCCGGCGGCGGTGGTGCAAAAGATGGAGCGCGATGTGGCCGCCATCCTGCGCGAGCCGGGCTTCAAGGAGCGTGAAATCGACGGCAAGGGCTACGACCTGGTCGGCGGCAATGGGCAGGAACTGGCCCGCCACATCCGGCAGGAATTACAGACCCGGGCCGGGCCGATCCGCTATTCAGGCAGCAAGGTTGAGTAGTCCTGGTCCGCACTTTGACACCCTGCACCTTGCCGGGATGAGCCCACAGACACTTCAGGCCAGCACGCGGCGCACCGTGCTGCTGCTGTCGCTGGCCAGCTTTGCCAGCATGGCCAGTCAGCGCATTTGCGACGCGATGCTGCCAGAGCTGGCGAGGCAGTTCGACAGCACCCTGGCGGCGGCGGCGCAGGTGGTCTCCCTGTTTGCGCTGACCTATGGCCTGACGCAGCTGGTGTTCGGCGCCCTGGGCGACCGTTATGGCAAGCTCAAGGTGCTCAGCTATGCGACCCTGGGCTGCGGCATCGGCAGCGCGCTGGCGGCGCTGGCCGGCAGCTTGCATGCGCTGGTGCTGGCCCGCATGCTGGCGGCCGCTTTTGCGGCGGCCATCATCCCGCTGGCGCTGGCCTGGACCGGCGATGCGGTGCCCTATGACAGGCGGCAGGAAACGCTGGCCCAGGTCGGCCTGGGCACCACCCTGGGCGTGTTCAGTGGCCAGGTGCTCGGCGGCCTGTTCACCGACACCCTGGGCTGGCGCTGGGCTTTTGTGCTGATGACCCTGCTGTTCCTGCTGGTTGGATCACTGCTGCTCAGCCACCGCCGCGGCGCACAGGGGCCCAGCGATGGACCGGCGCAGACCGGACCGCAAGTGGGCATGCTCGCGCAGACCCGGCAGCTCCTGCGCGATGCTTGGGTGCGCAAGATCCTGGGCTTTTCGATCTGCCAGGGCGCCGCTGGCTTTGGCAGCATGGCCATTGCCGCCTCGCACCTGCATCAGCTGCACGGCCTGGCGCTGTCGTCGGCTGGCGCCATCGTGGCGCTGATGGGTCTGGGCGGCGTCACCTATATGAGCCAGGCCAAACGCCTGGTCCCTGTGTTGGGCGAGACTGGGCTGGCGCTGGCCGGTGGGCTGGGCATGGCGCTGGCCCTGCTGACGCTGGCCTGGAGCCCCTGGTGGTACCTGACCGCCGCGCTGATGCTATGGGGTGGCTTTAGCTTTTTCATGCTGCACAACACGCTGCAGACCCTGGCCACACAAATGGCGCCCCAGGCCCGTGGGCTGGGCATGTCGATGTTCGCCACCGCCTTGTTCTTCGGCCAGGGGGTGGGTGTACTGCTGGCCGCCGCCTTGATGGAGCACTGGAGCGCCAGCCGGGTGCTCAGCGGTGCAGCGCTCATGATGGCCGCCCTGGGCACAACGGTGTACCAGCAGTTGCGCCAACGCGCAGCCAACAAGCAAACCTGAGCTTCAAGCAGCCAGCATATACCGGCTCACCAGCGGGCTTGCACCGGCTGTCCGACCTCCAGGCTGTGGTCCAGGCCTTCAAGCACCATCAGGTTCATGCCAAAGCTGACGGCGCCATCGAGCCTGGCGTCGCGCCGATAGCCAGCCAGCGTTGGCAGCACCGGCTGACCCGGCGCTCCGAGCTGCGGATCCACATCCACCATCTGGCAGCGGCTGCAGGGCTTGACCGGCTTGAGCCGGATCAGTCCGCCGGCGGCGCTGATGCTCAGTTCCTGGGCCCGGTCTTCGTCGTGCGCCTGCCAGGCGTCGCTGTGGCTGGCCGACAGCACGATGTTGGGCCGAAAGCGACCGATATCCACCGGCGCCTGCCCGGCTGCGCGCAGCCGCTGGTTCAGGCCGTCGAGCGAAGGCTGGCTGATCAGCAGCAGTGGAAAGCCGTCGGTGAAGGTGTTCAAGGCGGTGTGCTCGCCGGTCCAGCGACGATCTGAGGCCCGCTCGAATTGCGGGTCAAAACGCACCAGCCGCACCGGCCGGCCCAGAAAATCGCTGAACCACTGGGCCGCCACTGGCCCCATGTCCCAGGCCTCGATCGGCGCGTCCCAGAGCCAGACCTTCATCGCCGACTCCACCCCCTCGAGCGTCAGGTGCAAGGACAGCATGCCCGGGGCGCGCAGCACCATGTCCGACAGGCGCAGCTGCGGCTGCACCAGGGCCAGCCGCGGCTCATTGCGCTGAGAGATGAACTGGCCGTGCGGGTCGACCACCATCCAAGTGCGGTCCAGATCCAGGCCCTGATCGGTCAGCTGCGCCTGCTTGAGCAGCACCGGGGCGCAGGATTTGATCGGATAAATCATCAGCTGCGAGATGACAGCCTGTGCGGGGGTCGGAGGTGCGCTCATGAATGTGTCAATAGGTAAGGCCAAGAGCGTGATTTTCACCGGCTTTCTACAATGCACCATGACCCAGCGTTTTGATGTCTGCATACGCGGCGACGGCATTGTGGGCCGCAGCCTGGCGCTGCTGCTGGCGCGCGAGCGCCTGAAGGTGGCGATCGCACCGCTGCGGCCGGCCTCGGCGCAGGCCGATGTGCGCGCCTACGCCCTGAACCAGGCCTCGCGCGAGCTGCTCGAGCCGCTGCGGGTCTGGCCCCAAGATGGCGAGCTCACCCCAGTGAGTGCGATGCAGGTCTGGGGCGACGGCGGCGGCCACCTGAGTTTTGATGCTGCGGCCGAACTGGCCTGGCTGGTGCCGGCGAGCACCCTGGAGGGCATGCTGGATCAGGCGCTGCGCTTTGCGCCGCAAGTCAGCCGGCTCGAGCCCGGGCAAAGCGCTGCAGCGGCCTTGACGGTGATCTGTGAAGGCCGCGACAGCAGCAGCCGGCACGAGCTGGGCGTCACCTGGGACAGACGCCCCTATGCGCACAAGGCGCTGGCCGCGCGCCTGCGCAGCACGGTGCCCCATGGCGGCGTGGCTCGCCAGTGGTTCAGAGGCGCGGATATTGTGGCGCTGCTGCCCTTGGGCGGCAGCCAAGGCGATGAGCTGGCGCTGGTGTGGTCACTGCCGCAGGAGCAGGCCGACGCATTGCTGGCCCTGCCGCCTGAGGATTTCACCCTGGCCTTGCAAGGCGCGGTAGCCCCGGAGGTCGGCCGGCTCAGCCTGAGCAGCGCGGTGATGGCCTGGCCGCTGCAACTGGCGCGGGCCGAGCGCTGGGTGGGGCCGGGCTGGGCGCTGGCTGGCGATGCGGCGCACACAGTGCATCCGCTGGCCGGGCAAGGCCTGAACCTGGGCCTGGCCGATGCGAGCGAGCTCGCCCGCGTGATCGCCGCGCGCGAATACTGGCGGCCGCTTGGCGACATTCGCCTGCTGCGCCGCTACGAAAGGGCGCGCAAGGCCGATGTACTGGCCATGGGCCTGGTCACCGACGGTCTGCAAGGCCTGTTTGCCCACACCGATGCCCGCTGGCAGACCCTGCGCAACTGGGGCATGAACGCGGTGCAAGGCAGCAACTCAATCAAATCCTGGCTGACCCGCCGGGCCATGGGCTGAAGGTCCAGGAGAACACCATGACAGCCTTGATGCCCCTGCGACTGGCCTGCACAACCCTGGCCGCCGCCCTGCTGATGCCCCTGCTGGCGCTGGCCCAAACCCCGGCGCAAGAAGCGGCCATACGCAAAAACCTGGGCGAACGCCTGCCCGGTCTGCCCAAGATTGACGAGATCCGCCGCACGCCGATGAACGGCCTGTTTGAAGTGCGCATGGGTAACGAGATCGTCTACACCGATGCCGACGGCTCACATCTGATCCAGGGCCAGCTGGTCGATACCCGCAGCCGCCGCGACCTGACCCAGGAGCGCCAGGACAAGCTCAGTGCGATTGCTTTCGACAGCCTGCCCTTCAAAGACGCCTTCACCATCGTGCGTGGCAACGGCAAGCGCAAGCTGGCGGTGTTTGAAGATCCCAACTGCGGCTATTGCAAACGCTTCGAGCGCGACCTGCAAAAAGTCAGCGACATCACCATCTACCTGTTTCTGATGCCGATTCTGGGCCCCGACTCCACCGAGCAAGCGCGCAATGTCTGGTGCAGCAAGGACAAGGCCCGGGCCTGGTCCGACCTGATGACGGCCGACAAGTCGGTGCCGCCCTCCTCACCGGGCTGCGACACCGGCGCACTGACCCGCAACGTTGAATTTGGGCGCAAGATGCGCATCACCGGCACGCCGACCCTGGTATTTGCCAGCGGCAACCGGGTGCCCGGGGCGATCAGCTCGGCGCAGGTCGAGAAGCTGCTGGGCGAGGCACAGACACCCTGAAGCGGGCCCCAGGATCGCACTGCGGTGAGCTTGCACGGACAGCGCTCTGCGGTATTCTTCCGGCATGCCTAAAGCACACCCCAGCGCCCCACCCACTGCCCCCGTCTACCGGGTCGAGGTCGCAGACCTTCAGGCCCACCTGTTTCGCGTCACCCTGACCCTGGCACAGCCCGCGGCCGAGCAGGCGCTGAGCCTGCCAGTCTGGATTCCGGGCAGCTATATGGTGCGCGAGTTTTCCGGGCAACTGCAAGGCCTGCAGGCCCGTCAGAGCCGCCGGCGCTTGAGCGTCGAGCAACTCGACAAATGCAGCTGGCGAGTGGCCAGCCGGGCCGGTCAGCCGCTGGAAGTCAGCTACGAGGTCTATGCCAACGACCCCTCGGTGCGCACCGCCATGCTGGGCCACGAGCGCGGCTTTTTCAATGCCACCAGTCTTTGCCTGCGGGTCCACGGTCAGGACCACTTGCCCCAGGTGCTGGACGTGCCGGCCCCACGCGGTCACAACGCCTGGACGCTGGCCACGGCGCTGGCGCCGATCCAGGTCGATCGCCGCGGCTTTGGCCGTTACTTGGCCGGCGACTATGACGAATTGGCCGATTGCCCAGTGACTTTCGGACGGCTGTGGAGCGGGCAGTTCAAGGCCTGCGGCGTGCCTCATCAGTTTGTGGTCAGCGGTGCGCTGCCCGGCTTTGACGGCCAGCGCCTGCTCGATGACACCCGACACATCTGCGAAGAGCAGATCCGCTTCTGGCATGGCCAGGGCAAGCCGCCCTTCAAACGCTATGTGTTCATGCTGCATGCGGTCGGCGACGGCTATGGCGGCCTGGAGCACCGCAGCAGCACCGCCCTGATCTGCGGCCGCAAGGACCTGCCCAGCCTGGGCCCTGCCCCGGTGAGCGAGGGCTACACCACCTTGCGCGGTCTGATCAGCCATGAGTACTTCCACACCTGGAACGTCAAACGTCTGCGGCCGAGCGAATTTGAGCGCTACGACTACACCCGCGAAAACTACACCGAGCTGCTGTGGTTCTTTGAGGGCTTTACCAGCTACTACGATGACCTGCTGCTGCGCCGCTGCGGCCTGCTGGACAACGCCGGCTACCTCAAGCTGCTGGGCAAGACCATCAACCAGGTGCTGCAAACGCCAGGCCGGCAGGTGCAGTCGGTGGCACAGGCCAGCATGGACGCCTGGGTCAAGTACTACCGGCAGAACGAAAACACGCCCAATGCCACCGTCAGCTACTACACCAAGGGGGCCCTGGTGGCCCTGTGCATGGACCTGTCACTGCGCTCGGGCAGACCGGCCAGCCATCTCGACGCGGTGATGCGCGGTCTGTGGCAACGCTGTCGGGGTGGGCCGATGCGCGAGGCCGATGTGCTGGCGCAGTTGCAGGACAGCAGCGGGCGCTCTTATGGCGATGAGCTGGCCCGCTGGGTTCACAGCACCCAAGAGCTGCCGCTGCAAGACCTGCTGCAGGCCCACGGCGTGGCGGTGCTCAAGGAAAACGACGCCTGGGCCCAGCGCCTGGGCCTGCGGGTCGACGAGAGCCAGGGCCTGAAGATCAAGACCGTGCTGCAGGGCGGTGCGGCCCATGCGGCTGGGCTGAGCGCTGGCGACGAATGGCTGGGCATTGAGGCGGCCGGCGGCCAGGGCTGGCGACTGCGCAAGCTCGACGACCTGCCCCTGTACGCCCAGGCTGGCGACAAAATCACCGCCCTGGTGGCGCGCGATGAACAACTGCTGCGCCTGCCACTGCGCATGCCCAAGCCCGGCTCCACCTGGCGCCTGGCGGTGCAGGACGCGGCGCTGCTCGATCGCTGGCTCGCAGGCGACAGCCGGCCCGCCAGCTGATGCGCAGCCGCTGAAAATACAGCCTTTCCCGATCAGCCACTTCCGACACAAAGGCCAGACCATGAGCACCAGCTATGAAACCATCCAAGTGAGCACTGAAGGCCCCGAGGGCCAGCAGGTGGGCATCGTCCGGCTTAACCGCCCCAAGCAGCTCAACGCCCTGAACGACCAGCTGATGGACGAACTCGGCGCGGCCCTGCACGCCTTCGACGCCGACGATGGCATCGGCTGCATGATCCTGACCGGCAGTGAAAAAGCCTTTGCCGCCGGTGCCGATATCGGCGCCATGGCCACCATGACCTTTGCCCAGGCCTACGGCCGCAACTTCATCAGCCGCAATTGGGAAAAGATGGGCCAGGTGCGCAAGCCGGTGATCGCCGCGGTCAGCGGCTTTGCTCTGGGCGGCGGCTGCGAGCTGGCCATGATGTGCGACTTCATCATTGCCGCCGACAACGCCAGATTCGGCCAGCCCGAGATCAAGCTG
>JBAXEN010000133.1:0-10374 GCA_037140415.1 Betaproteobacteria bacterium
TGCGCGAGCAAGGCTACGACACCCCCACCCCCATTCAGGCACAGGCCATTCCGGCGGTGCTCAAGGGCGGTGACCTGCTCGGTGGCGCCCAAACCGGCACCGGCAAGACCGCGGCTTTCACGCTGCCCATGCTGCAGCTGCTCTCCAGCCGCGAGCGCACCAAGGACAGGCGCGGCGCCAATGCGGTGCGCGCGCTCATCCTCACCCCCACCCGCGAGCTGGCCGCCCAGGTCGAAGAAAGTGTGCGCCTGTACGGCAAGTACCTGGACCTGAAGTCCATGGTGATGTTTGGCGGCGTGGGCATGAGCCCGCAAATTTCGCAGCTGCGCAGCGGCGTCGACATTCTGGTGGCCACCCCCGGCCGCCTGCTCGACCATGCCGGCCAGGGCACGCTGGACCTGAGCAAGGTCGAGATCCTGGTGCTCGACGAGGCCGACCGCATGCTGGACATGGGTTTCATTCACGACATCAAGAAGGTGCTGGCGCTGGTGCCCAAACAGAAGCAGTCGCTGCTGTTTTCAGCCACCTTCAGCGACGAGATCCGCGACCTGGCCAATGGCCTGCTGCGCGATCCCGAGCACATCCAGGTCACCCCGCGCAACACCACGGTGCAGCGCATCGAGCAAACCATACACCCGGTCGGACGCGGCAAGAAGAAAGCCCTGCTCGCGCACATCATCAATGAGCGCAACTGGAGCCAGGTGCTGGTGTTCACCCGCACCAAGTTCGGCGCCAACAATGTGGCCGAATACCTCGAGAAAAACGGCATCACCGCGATGGCGCTGCACGGCAACAAGAGCCAAAGCGCACGCACCCAGGCACTCAGCGGGTTCAAGAGTGGCGAGATCCGGGCGCTGGTTGCCACCGACATTGCGGCACGCGGCATTGACATTGACGAGCTGCCGCACGTGGTCAATTACGAGATCCCCAACATCAGCGAAGACTATGTGCACCGCATCGGCCGCACCGGCCGCGCGGGCAAGAGCGGTCAAGCGATCAGCTTTGTCTGCCTCGACGAAGAAGGCTTCATGGCTGACATCGAGCGCTTTACCAAGCAAACCATTGAAAAAGTGGTGGTGCCAGGCTTTGAGGCCGAGCCAGGCGAGAAGGCTGAGCCGCTGGCCATGGGCCGGCAGACGCTGTGGGGTGGTTTGGGCAAGCCGCCGAGCCGCGAGGTGATGGCTGCAGCCGCCAAGGCTGCGCGCGGCGAAATGATGGAACGCATCCGCGCCAACAAGGGCGCAGCCGGCGGCGGCCGCTCGGCCGGCTCAGGCCAAGCGCCACGGCCTGCCGGTGGCGGCGGACAATCGCGCCGCGGCCCAGGCCAAGGCGCTGCCAACGGACACCGGGGCCAGCCCGGGTCACACGCGCCGCACGCGCCGCGCCAGGGTCAAGGTCAGGGCCAAGGCCTGCCGCGCAATGCCAACCCGGCGCCGCGGCCACAGCGCGTCCATGATGATGAAGCGCAGCCCAGCTCGCATCTGTCGTCGGGCTTTCCGTCTTCAGGGCTGCCTGCAAACCGCGGCGGCTATCGGGGCGGTGGTAATCGCAGCGGTGGTGGTGGCGCTGGCGGTGGTGGAAACCGCAGCGGCGGCGGTGGCGGTGGCAATCGCAGCGGCCGTTCGGGCGGCGGTGGCCGCTCGGGTGGCGGCGGCTACGGCTACTGAGCTTCCCAAGGCCTGACGTTTTGTTGCGCCATCGCTTGAACTACGGCGCCTGATCGGGCGCCGCATCGCTGCGAGGGCGCAGCTCCCACAATGGCTTGAGTGCGACTGAGCAGCGCCGATGCCCTCACCCCTACCCTCTCCCAGAGGGAGAGGGCGAAATACCTTGGCTCGCTGCGAGAGCGCAGATTCCACAGCCGTGGGCATTACCCACGACCTGACTCGGTGGGAGCATCGCCCTCGGCGCGATGGGGGCTTCAAGCAACCACTTACTCGCCCAAGTAAGCAGCGCGCACCCTGGGGTCGACCAACAGCTCGCGGGCAGGACCGGTCATGGTCAGCAGGCCGGACTCCATCACATAGGCGCGGTCGGCGATCTTCAGCGCCCGGCTGGCATTTTGTTCGACCAGCAGCACCGTCACGCCCTGGGCGTAAACGTCCCTGACCACCTCAAAAATCTTGTCAACCATGATGGGCGACAGGCCCATGGACGGCTCGTCGAGCAGCAGCACCTTGGGCCGGCTCATCAAGGCCCGACCCATGGCCAGCATCTGTTGCTCGCCGCCCGACAGGGTGCCCGCGAGTTGGTCGCGCCTTTCATGCAAGCGCGGGAACAGCGCAAACACCTTGTCCAAATCAAGCGCGATCTCGGCCTTGTCACTGCGGATGTAGGCGCCCATCAGCAGGTTTTCGGTGATGGTCATGCGGGTGAAGACACCCCGGCCCTCGGGCACCATGGCCAGGCCATCGCGAACCAGATCCCAGGCGCCCAGGCCGCGGATGCTGCGGCCCAGGTATTCGATGTCGCCCGCTTGCAGCGGCAGCGAGCCGGTGATGGCTTTCATGGTCGAGGTCTTACCGGCGCCGTTGGAGCCGATCAGGGTGACCAGCTCGCCCTCGCGCACTTCCAAGTCCACGCCTTTGACGGCCTCGATGCCGCCGTAGGCCACCTTCAGGCCTTTGACTTTGAGCAGGGTCTGCGCCATCTCAGTGTCCCCCCGTGCCCAAATAGGCCTCAATCACTTTGCTGTCCTTTTGCACATCGGCCGGCACGCCTTCGGCGATCTGTTTGCCGTAGTCGAGCACGGTGACGCGGTCGCACAGGCCCATGACCAGCTTGACGTCGTGCTCAATGAGCAAGACGGTGCGCTGGTCACGGCGGATGCGGTCGATCAGCTCGCGCAGCTGCACTTTTTCAGTGGCGTTCATGCCGGCCGCCGGCTCGTCCAGCGCCAGCAATTGCGGGTCGGTGGCCAAGGCGCGTGCAATCTCCAGCCGGCGCTGGTCGCCGTAGCTCAGGGTGCGGGCCTTGAAGTCGGCATAGCGGGCGATGCCGACATACTCCAGCAGCTCATGGGCACGCTGGGCAATGGCGGCCTCCTCGGCCTTGAAGCCTGGCGTGCGCAGAATGGCGCCGAGCAGCCCCGAGTGGGTGCGTACATGGCGGCCGACCATCACGTTTTCCAGCGCGCTCATCTCGGCAAACAGGCGGATGTTCTGGAAGGTGCGGGCAATGCCGGCCTTGGCCACCTCGTGCACCGCCGTCGGCGAATAGGGCTGGCCGGCCAGTAGGAAGCGGCCGGAGTCGGGGGTGTACAGGCCAGTGAGCACGTTAAAGAAGGTGGTCTTGCCCGCGCCATTGGGGCCGATCAAACCGTAGACCTGCCCGCGCTCTATGCGTATGTCCACGTCCGACAGCGCCTGCAGGCCGCCAAAGCGTTTGGATGCGCCACTGACTTCAAGAATCGGCGTGCTCATGTCAAGCGCCTCCCCGGCTCAAGGCCTGCCCATGCTCAGGCGCCGGCCACAGGCCGCGCGGGCGCATGAGCATGATGCCGATCATGGCCAACGCAATGAGCAATTGGCGCAAGATGGCGGCATCGAGCCGGCCGCCGGTCATGGCCTGCAGCGGCCCGGCCACATGGCGCAGCACCTCGGGCAAGGCGGCCAGCAGCAACGCGCCCAAAATGACACCGGGCAGGTGGCCGATGCCGCCAAGCACCACCATGGCCACGATCATCACCGACTCCATCAGGCTGAAGGACTCGGGCGAGACAAAGCCCTGGAAGGCGGCGAACATGGCGCCCGAGACGCCGCCGAAGGTGGCGCCCATGCCAAAGGCGAGCAGCTTGAGGTTGCGGGTGTTGATGCCCATGGCCTTGGCGGCAATCTCGTCTTCGCGGATGGCCATCCAGGCGCGGCCGATGCGCGAGCGCTCGAGCCGGTGGCAGATGATCACCGAGACCACCACCAGCGACAGGAACAGGTAGTAATACAGGCTCACTGAATGGATGGTGATGGGCCCGAGTTCGAGCGAGCGGTTGAGGCTGACGCCCAAAAAAGTGATGCCATCGATCTGGCCGATGCCCTTGGGGCCGTTGGTCAGGTTGATCGGCCGGTCCAGGTTGTTCAGAAACACACGGATGATCTCGCCAAAACCCAGGGTGACGATGGCCAGGTAGTCGCCGCGCAACTTGAGGGTGGGCGCGCCCAGCAGCACACCAAAGAAGGCCGCCAGCACAGCGGCCAGCGGGATCACCGCCCAGACCGGCAGGTGCAGACCGTCGGGGAAGGCTGCAGCAATCGCCGGGAAGGCCTCGGCCAGGTGCGGCGATGCCAGCAGGGCAAACATATAGCCACCCACCGCAAAGAAGGCCACATAGCCCAGGTCGAGCAGGCCGGCGTAACCCACCACGATGTTCAGGCCCAGGGCCAGCAGCACATACAGCAGCGCCATATCGACGATGCGCACCCAGGCATTGCCAAAGGGCTGCAGCAGCAGAGGCAGCAACAGCAGCGCCACAGCGGCGATCACGAAACTCAGGAGGCGATGTTGTTTTATCATGCTCGGCTCCCTCAGGCGCGGTCGGCCACACGCTCGCCCAACAGCCCCGAGGGCCTGAGGGTGAGCACCACAATCAGCACCATGAAGGCAAAGATGTCGACATAGTGGCTGCCTAAAAAACCGCCGGTCAGCGGGCCAATGTAACCCGCGCCTATGGACTCAATCAGGCCGAGCAAAATGCCGCCGATGACCGCGCCCTGCAAGTTGCCGATGCCGCCAAAGACAGCAGCAGTGAAAGCCTTGAGTCCCGGCAGAAAACCCATGGTGTGCTGGGCGGTGCCATAGTTGGACGCGTACATCACCCCGGCAATGGCCGCCAAGACCGCGCCGATGATGAAGGTGGCCGATATCACCGTATCGGGCTTGACGCCCATCAGGGCCGCCACCTGCGGGTTTTCAGCGGTGGCGCGCATGGCGCGGCCCAGCCGGGTGTGGTTGACGATGTACATCAGCACCGCCAGCGCAATGGCGGTGACCGCCAAAATGCAGACTTGGGTGACAGTGATCACCGCCCCACCCAGCTCGATGGGCGCGCTGGGCAGCAGCGTCGGGTAGGACTTGTAATTGGGCTTCCAGATCATCATCGCCAGGGTTTGCAGCAAGATGGACATGCCAATCGCTGTGATCAGGGGCGCGAGCTTGGGCGAGTTGCGCAGCGGCCGGTAGGCTATTTTTTCAATGGCGAAGTTGAGCGCAGCGCAGACCACGCAGGCGATCAGCAACGCGATCAGCAAGATCACCCAACCCGGCGTGCCGCTCATCGACTCCTGCATCCAGATGATGATGGTCCAGCTGGTCAAAGCACCGACCATCAGAACTTCGCCATGGGCAAAGTTGATCAGGTTGATGATGCCGTAGACCATGGTGTAGCCCAGAGCGATCAGGGCATACATGCTGCCGAGCACCAGACCATTGATGATCTGCTGTAGCAAGACTTCCATAGACAAGGCTCTCCAGTAGTGGGGATGCGAAACGGCTCTGGCGGCAAGTTTGGTGCGCGATTGTAGGGAGGCGCCGATGCCCCGCGCCGCAAGGGCGTTTCGGGTTTACCCGCGCCGACCGTCCCCACATGCGGAAGATGTTCTTGCCACAAAAATGCCCGGCGCAAGGCCCGCCGCCAACTGAGGGAATAATCCGGTCAGACACCGTTGGCCCAGCGCCGGCGCACGCCACACCCCATGACACTGAGCGAACCCATCGCGGCCCGTCCGCCACCTGCAGCCCCTGCCCCGGCCTGGCACCGCCATGGGGTCTGGGAATTGCTGCAATTTGCTCTGGCCATGGCCTTGCTGGTGGCGCTGGCCCACCAAGGCGCGCAGCAGATGGCTTACCAGTGGAAATGGGAGAAGGTTCCCGCCTACCTGGTGCGGGTGATCGACGGCCAGTGGTTGGCAGGCCCGCTGCTCAAGGGACTCTTCGTGACGCTGCAACTGGCCTGGCAAAGCGCGCTGCTGGCCCTGCTGCTGGGCGCGCTCGGCGCCTGGATGCGGGCGGCGCCTTCGCGGGTCGGGCGGGCCCTGGCCTGGAGCTATGTGGAGTTGATCCGCAACACCCCGCTGCTGGTGCAGATTTTGGTGTGCTATTTCATTGTGGCGCCGACCCTGGGCCTGGGGCGCGAGACCACTGGCGTGCTGTGCCTGGCGCTTTATGAGGGCGCATTTGCCACCGAAATCATCCGGGGCGCGCTGCAAGCGGTGCCCCGAGGCCAGCGCGAGGCGGCACTGAGCCTGGGCCTGAGCGATGCCCAGGCCGAGCGCGATATCGTCTGGCCGCAGGCCCTGCCGCTGATGCTGCCGCCGCTGGCCGGGGTGCTGGTCAACCTGGTCAAGCACTCGGCCATCGTCAGCGTGATCGCCATCTTTGACCTGACCACCCAGGCCCGCTCCATCATTGCCGACACCTTCATGGCTTTCGAGATCTGGCTGACCACCGCCGCCCTGTATTTGTGTGTGACCGTCTGCCTGTCACTGGCCATTCTTGCGCTTGAGCGCAGGCTGCGGCGGCGATAGCCGGCCGCGCACAACCGATCCCCGTGCCAACATTTTCAAAGGAACTACGCCCATGTCGATTCGCCGCTTTTTTCTGGCCTTCGCTCTGACGCTGCTTGGCGGTCTCAGCGCCCTAAGCCCAGCCCAGGCCCAACAAGACAATTTGCTCGACACCATCAAAAAACGCGGCAAGCTGCAGGTGGGCTTTTCCAGCTTCGTGCCCTGGGCCATGCGCGACAAGCAGGGCCAGTGGGTGGGCTTTGAAATTGACGTCTCCAACAAGCTCGCGCAAGACCTGGGTGTGCAGCTGGAGCTGATTCCCACCGCTTGGGACGCCATCATTCCCTCGCTGATCGCCGGCAAGTTCGACCTGATCATTGGCGGCATGACCATCACCCCCGCGCGGCAGGAGCAGATCGACTTCACCAGCGCCTATTCCACCTCGGGTCAGGGCATTGCCGCATCGCGCCAACTGGCGTCCCAGCTTAAATGGCCCGAGGGCTACAACAGCCCCAATGTCACCTTCACCTGCCGCCGCGGTGTGGCCGGCTGCAAGACGGTCGAAGAAAAATGGCCCAAAGCCACCTTGCGCCAGTTTGATGACGATGCCATGGCCTTTCAGGAGGTCATCAACGGCAACGCCCATGCGGTCATCTCCAGCGAGCCCAAGCCCTCGTTCTTTACCCTGGCCAATCCCGGCAAGCTGTTCAAGCCAGCCGCGGAAAACGTGGTCAATACCTACGAGGGCTTTGGCCTGCGCAAAGGCAACCCGGCAAGCCTGGCCAACTTCAATGGCTGGATCACCAAGAACCAGGCCTGGCTCAAGCAGCGCCATGAATACTGGTTCCGCACCCAGGACTGGGCCGCGCAGGTGCCCAAGCTCTGAGGCCTCAGCCCGCCGCACCGGTGCGCGAGAACATACCCGACCAGCCTGGGTCGCTGATCGCGCCCAGGCCAGCCCCGCCTGAGCGCAAGCTGCCCTGGGGGCGGCTGGACGCCTTTTGGCTGCTGCTGATCGCGGCCTTGCTGGCGGCCGGCGCGCTGCGTGCGCAAGGCGCCTTCAGCTACGAGTGGAACTGGTCCTCGGTCTGGCCCTACATCATCAAGACCGACCCCCAAACAGGGCAATGGGCGCCCAACCTGCTTGTGCAAGGCCTGCTGACCACGCTGCGGCTGGCGCTGTGGGGCATGGCGCTGGCATTGGCCATAGGCTTGCTGATGGGTTGGATGCGCAATCACCCGCGCCTGCTGCTGCGGCTGATATCGGCCAGCTATGTGATGACGGTGCGCAACATCCCGCCGGTGGTGTTTGTGTTCGTTTTCGTCTACTTCATCGCCAGTCAGTTCATGCCCAGCCTGGCGCTGGACCAGCGGCTGAGCGAACTGCCGGCATCGGCGCAGGAGGTCCTGGCCGTGCTCTTCGGGCCGGCGGCGCTGATCAACAACTTCTTTCTCGGGCTGGTGTGCCTGTCGGTATTTTCGGGCGCCTATGTCACCGAGATCGTGCGTGCCGGTCTGCAGGCGGTGCCACCCGGGCAAGCCGAAGCGGCCCGCAGCCTGGGCATGTCTGAAGGCGACAGCCTGCGCTTTGTGGTCTGGCCGCAGGCGCTGCGCCAGGTGCTGCCGGCCTTGAGCGGTCAGTTCATCCAGCTGATCAAGGACTCCTCGCTGGTCTCGCTGGTCTCTATCCAAGAGCTGACCTTCATGGCCCAGGACGTGCAGGTCTCAACGCAGCGGGTGTTCGAGGTTTTCGTGCTGACGGCGGCCGTCTACTTTTGCATCTGCTTTGTGCTCTCACAAAGCCTGGCCTATTTGGAGCGCCGCCATGCGCGCGCCCGCTGACCCCCACCCCCTATGAGCCAAGCCCTGATACAGATTGAAGGCCTGAACAAATGGTTTGGCCAGCACCATGTGCTGCGCGATATACACCTGAGCGTGCAGGCCGGCCAGAAGGTGGTGATCTGCGGGCCCTCGGGCTCAGGCAAATCCACCCTGATCCGCTGCCTCAACCAGCTCGAGCTGCACCAGGAGGGCAGCATACGCTTTGAGGGTGAGCTGATTGAGAACGATGCGGTCCAGCGCCAGCAGCTGCGCCGCCAGATGGGCATGGTGTTTCAGCAATTCAATCTGTTCGGCCACCTGAGCGTGTTGCAAAACTGCGTGCTGCCGCAAATGCGGGTGCTGGGCCTGAGCCAAGCGCAGGCGCGCGAGCGGGCGATGCAGTTGCTCGAACGGGTACGCATTCCCGAACAAGCCGACAAATTTCCGGCCCAGCTCTCGGGCGGGCAGCAACAAAGGGTGGCCATTGCGCGCTCGCTGTGCATGCAGCCCAAGGTGATGCTGTTCGACGAGCCCACCTCGGCGCTGGACCCGGAGATGATCAAGGAAGTGCTGGATGTGATGACCGAGCTGGCCGAATCGGGCATGACCATGCTGTGCGTCACCCATGAAATGGGCTTTGCGCGGCGGGTGGCCGATAGCGTGGTCTTCATGGACCAGGGCTGCCTGGTCGAACAAGCGCCGCCGGAAGAATTTTTCAGCAGCCCCCGCTCGCCGCGCACCCGGGACTTCCTGGCCAAGATTCTCTGAAGCACTGCGCCTGCACAACCGCAAGCGCCCTCAGCCTTTACCGGCCTCGCTGTCGCGCTGGCGCAGTTGCTGGAGCTTGTCGGCGATCTGTATCTCCAGGCCCCGCGGCACAGGCTGGTACCACTGCGGCTCTTTCATGCCCTCGGGCAAATAGGTCTGCCCAGCGGCATAGGCATCCGGCTCATCGTGGGCATAGCGGTAGTGCTGGCCGTGGCCGAGCTCCTTCATGAGCTTGGTCGGCGCGTTGCGCAGGTGGGCTGGCACTTCGCGGCTTTTGTCCTGCTTGATGAAAGCACGGGCCTGGTTGAAGGCGTTGTAGCCAGCATTGCTCTTGGCCGCCACCGCCAAGTAAATCACCGCCTGGCCCAAGGCCAGCTCGCCCTCAGGGCTGCCCAGGCGCTCGTAGGTGAGCGCGGCGTCATTGGCAATTTGCAGGGCGCGCGGATCGGCCAGACCAATGTCTTCCCAGGCCATGCGAATGATGCGCCGCGACAGGTAGCGCGGATCGGCGCCGCCGTCGAGCATGCGGGTCAGCCAATACAAGGCCGCGTCCGGGTGCGAGCCGCGCACCGATTTGTGCAGGGCCGAAATCTGGTCGTAAAAATGATCGCCGCCCTTGTCAAAGCGGCGTGCGCCCAGGGTCAGGGCCTGGCTCACAAAGTCGGCGTCGATCAGCTGCACGCCGGCGGCCGAAGCGGCCGACTCGCACTGCTCGAGCAAATTGAGCAGCCGCCGGCCGTCGCCATCGGCATAGGCGATCAGGCTGGCCATGGCCGGCTCGGCCAAACTCAGCCCGGCCAGGGCCTGGGTGAGAGCGCGATCGAGCAAAGCGCGCAGCTCGGCGTCGCTCAGGGGCTTGAGCACATAGACCTGAGCGCGCGAGAGCAGCGCCGAGTTGACCTCAAAGGACGGGTTCTCGGTGGTCGCGCCGATGAAGGTGACCAGCCCGCTTTCGGCATAGGGCAGCAGCGCGTCTTGCTGCGACTTGTTGAAGCGGTGGATCTCGTCGACGAAGAGAATGGTGCGCCGGCCGCGCGCGCGGTTCTGCTCGGCCTGCTCCATCGCCGCGCGGATGTCCTTGACCCCAGCAAACACCGCCGACTGCGCAATGAACTCGCAGTCAAAGGCGGCGGCGGTCAAGCGGGCCAGCGTGGTTTTGCCCACACCGGGCGGGCCCCAGAAGATCATGGAGTGGGGCTTACCCGACTCGAAAGCCAGCCGCAGCGGCCGGCCCGGGCCGAGCAGATGGCTTTGGCCCACCACCTGGTCCAGAGCGGTCGGCCGCAGG
>JBAXEN010000134.1:0-10355 GCA_037140415.1 Betaproteobacteria bacterium
CAAGCACAGGCGCGTCAACTCAGTGCGTCAGCGCCGGGCAAGGATCTGTCCCAAGCACTGGACGAGCCCGGTCTGTGGACCTTGGCCGCAGCCGATGCAGGCGCAGATCGTACGCAAGCGCCTGAGCTGGCGCAGGCTCTGTTCGCCCTGGCGCAACGCGCTTGGGCCATGTCTGAGCTGATCGGTCGGCGCCACTTCAGCCACGCCGGCGAAAACCGCAGCGTCGGCGCTTGAGGCCAGGCCATGCTGCTACAGGTTCTGCACGAGACCCGCTACGACTACAGCGCGCCGGTTGAAAACGCGCAGCACCTGGCGTATTTGCGCCCGCTCGAGCATGCCGCTCAGCAGGTGCTGATGCACGAGCTGCGCATCAGTCCCGAGCCGGTGCATCAGCGCACCGCTGCCGACATCTACGGTAACAGCCGCACCCATTTTTCCCTGCGCGCCAGTCACGGCCATCTGGTGGTGCAGGCGCAGTCACTGGTGCGCACCAGCGCCACAGCCGACCCCAGGAAGCAAGGCAGCGCCTCCTGGGAGCAGGTGCGTCAGCGCTGTCAATACCAGTCCGGGGCCGCCTGGGATGGCGCCATTGAGTTTGCGTTTGCCTCGCCCTGCGCCCCCAGGTCCGAGGCCTTTGCCGAATTTGCCCGGCCCAGCTTTATGCCGGGTCGCCCCATGGCTGAAGCCAGCTGGGATCTGATGGAGCGCATCCACCGGTTCATGCGTTACGAAAGCCACAGCACCGAGGTCAACACCCCGGCCCTGCAGGCGCTGCAGCAGGGCAAGGGTGTGTGCCAGGACTTTGCGCACATTCTGGTGGCCTGTTGCCGCTCCATGGGCTTGCCGGCCCGCTATGTCAGCGGCTACATGCTGACCAAGCCAGCGCCCGGTCAGCCGCGCCTGGTGGGCAGCGATGCCTCGCACGCCTGGGCCTCGGTGTACTGCTTGGCTGCCGAGCCTGCGAGAAAACCCGGCAACCGCGAGTCTGGCGATGGCCCAGCCGGCTACTGGCTGGACCTGGACCCCACCAACAATCGCATGCCGGGCCAAGACTATGTGACGGTGGCTTGCGGCCGCGACTTTCTGGACGTCTCGCCCCTGCGCGGCGTGATTCAGGGCGGCAGCAAGCACAACCTGAGCGTGGCGGTGACGGTCTCGCCCGTGGATCAGGAATCTGCGGCCTCAATGAGCAGCGGCCGGCTATCAAGAGACTGAGCTTGCACCGGCGCCGGGGCGCCAAGTCCGGGTGACCTTTGAGCCATCATGGACAGTCCTAGGACGATTGCACGCCGACTTGTAGTAAAAACTCACACCCGCAAAATTTTGCGCGTCGCGCCGCTTGGCGCGCCCCGTCATAACAATGAACCCCCACAAGGAGATGTTCCATGAGTCGTCGTGAATTCCTCACCAAGGGCGGCGCAGCCGCCGTCGCGGCCGGCGCGGCCAGCCTGTCGGCGCCGGCCATTGCGCAGTCGGATGTGGTGCGCTGGCGCTGTGCCTCGAGCTTTCCCAAAGCCGTTGAAGTGCTTTTTGGCACGGCCGAGATGATTGCTCGCCGGGTGGGCCAGATCACCGGTGGCAAGTTCCAAATCAGCGTCCACGGCGCTGGCGAGATCGTGCCGCCGCTGCAGGTGCTCGACGCGGTTGAAAAAGGCACCATTGAGTGCAACCACACCGCGCCCTATTACTTCCTGGGCAAGGACCCTGCTTGGGCGATTGCCACCTGCGTGCCCTTTGGCCTGAACAGCCGCCAGCACAACGCCTGGTGGGTCCACGGCGGCGGCGAGAAGATGTTCAATGACTTCAGCCGCGAAGTCGGCGTGATCAACATGCTCGCCGGCAACACCGGCTCGCAGATGGGCGGCTGGTTCAAGAAGGAGCTCAAGAGCGTGGCCGACCTCAAGGGCCTGAAGTTCCGCACCGGCGGCATGGGCGGCCAGGTGCTGACCAAGCTCGGTGTGGTGGCTCAGCAATTGCCGGCCGGTGAGATTTACTCCGCCCTGGAAAAAGGCACCATCGACGCTGGCGAATTCACCGTGCCGGCCGACGATGAAAAGCTCAACCTCAACAAGGTTGCCAAGTTCTACTACTACCCCGGCTGGAACGAAGGCGGTGCGGCGCTGGGCTTTCAGGTCAACGCCAAGGCCTACGAGGCCCTGCCAGAGGCCTATCGCTACGCACTGCAGGCGGCCACAGCCGAGGCCAACACCTGGTGCCAGGCCCGCTATGACGCGCTCAACCCCATGGCCCTCAAACGCCTGATTCAGGGCGGCGCCGTGCTGCGCGCCTTCCCGCAAAGCATTTTGGACGCCTGCTACAAAGCCAATCAGGAGCTGATGGCCGAGGCGTCGGCCAAGAGCGCGCCCTTCAAGCGCATGTACGAAAACATGATGGCCTTCCAGCGCGATCAGGTGGCCTGGTTCCGCGTGGCCGAAGGCGGTTTCGACAACTTCATGAGCCGTCAAAAGCTCTGATCCTCTCCCTGGCCGTCAGCAAGGGCCTCCTGCGGGAGGCCCTTTTTCATGGCGGCCTCAGAAATCGAGCAGGCTCAGGCCCACGCTCAGCACGGTGCGCCGCAAGTTGTAGTCGGTCAGACTGTCACCATAGCCGCTAAACAGCTGGGTATGCAGACGCAGTTCGCTGGGCCCGCTGCCCGAAGCCAGCCCCCGGAACCACTCCAGCCGCACCGAGCCCCGCCCGCCCGCATGCATCGCGTGACGCAGCGTCAGGCTGAGCGCGTGGTCCCGGTTCACGGCCCAGCCCAAGCGCATTTCAGCACGCCCCATGCCCTCGCTGATGCCCGGGTTGTCGTCGTCTTCGGCCCGCTCGGGCAGGCGCTGCCAGAGCCGGGTGGTGAGGAGCCAGCGCTCGTTCAGGTCAGCCCCAGCCATCAAATAGGCCCGGTTCCAGCTGCGTGACAGCGGCAGGCTCTGGCCATTGGACTGGTGCACCAGACCCAGCCCGGCATAGCGCACCCGCCAGCGGCCGGGCAGGCTCAGATTGAGCGGATACACATAGATCAGCTCGGGCTCATGGTCGGTGGCCCGAAACGGCCGCGACAGGTGCTCGCTGAAGATCTGCCAGTAGGACTGCTGGCTGTACGCAAACCAGAGCGAATCGACCTGCTCGGGGTCGTCGTGCGTCAGCAGCCCCGATGCAATCTTGGTACGCACCGACAGTTGCAGGCGCATCTCCCCGCTGCGGTAATCGGTGCTCTTGGTGGCGCTGCGCCCAGGCGCTAGCGAGCTGGGCGCACGGTTGACCCGATCGGCCTGTACCAGGGAGACGCTCAAGGGACGATAACCGCGCAAATGAAAGGTGCCGCAATCGCTTTGCGAGTCCAATTCCCAAAAGCGCGACCAGGCGCCCAAGCGCCTGTCTTTGCAGGCCGCGTCCTGGGCCAGCAGCGTGGCCGTGGGCTGGGCTGGGGCAGGTCCGTCTTGCGCCGCCTGAACCGCCCCGCCGCCAGCCGCTTGCGCAGCCGGGGCGGCAAGCGGCGCTGGCTGGCGCCCGGCCAGGCGGTCATAGCAGGCCAGACGCGAGGCGTCTTCGGCCACGGCCGCGCAAACACGCAGGTCAACCTGAGCGCTGGCCCCAGCGCTGGCTGCGATCAAGGCTGCGGCGCTGAGCCAGGGCCTGAGGGCATCGCCAGCGCTCATGCAGCCCTGGAGCATGCCGATCTCACTTGCTCTTGAAGTAATCGGCCGGGTCGGGGGCCGGCGGCTGCACGGGCGCAGCCCCGCCCTCTTCGGAGGCTGACGCAGAAGGGGTTTCGGCGCTGGGCGCTGCCGGCATCTCCTCGACCTGAATTTGCACCGCATTGACATCGCCGGTGGGCGCCTTGTCGAGCATGCCGGTGACGATCTCGGGGAAAAAGATCAGCACCGCCACCAACAGCAACTGCAGCAGCACCCAGGGAATGGCGCCTATGTAGATGTCACCACTCTTGACCGAAGGCGGCGCTATGCCGCGCAGGTAGAACAGGGCAAAGCCAAACGGCGGGTGCATGAAGGAGGTCTGCATGTTCACGCAGATCAGGACCCCGAACCAGATCAGGTCTATGCCCAGCTTATTGGCCATGGGCACCAGCAAGGGCACCACGATGAAGGCAATCTCGAAAAAGTCGAGAAAGAAGGCCAGCACAAAGATCATGATGTTGACCACGATCAGGAAGGTCACCGCGTCGTCAGCACCGACGGCGGTAAAGAGATGCTCAACCCACAGCGCGCCGTCAACGCCCTGAAACACCAGGGTAAAGACGGTCGCGCCGATCAGGATGAAGATCACCATCACGGTGATCTCCATGGTCGACTCCATCCCCTCACGCACCATCTTCCAGTTCAGGCGCCGGTGCAAGCCAGCCAGCAAAATGGCACCGACCACCCCCATCGCGCCAGCTTCAGTCGGCGTGGCCAGGCCGACGAAAATAGTACCCAGCACCACAAAAATCAGGATGGACGAGGGCAGCACGCCCATCGCCACCTTGCTGGCCAGCGCCCAGCCGCGCAGCGTGCGTGCCTCGGGCGGCAGCGGCGGCATGGATTGGGGCTGAATCAGCGACATCACAAAGATGAAGGCCACAAAGATCAGGACCTGGGCCACCGATGGGCCGACCGCACCGAGGTACATATCGCCCACCGACTTGCCCAACTGGTCGGCCAGGACAATGAGCACCAGCGAAGGCGGAATCACCTGGGTGATGGTGCCGGAGGCGGCGATCACGCCTGTGGCCAGTCGCGGGCTGTAGCCGTAGCGCTGCATCACCGGCAAAGCGATCACGCCCATGGCGATCACCGATGCGGCCACCGTCCCGGTGATCGCGCCCAAGATGGCGCCCACCAAGATCACCGCATAGGCCAGGCCGCCGGGCAGACCGCCAAACAGCTGCGCGAAGCCTTCGAGCAGATCTTCGGCCAAGCCACTGCGCTCCAGGATCGCCCCCATCAGGGTGAAAAAAGGAATCGACAGCAGCAGCTCATTGGCCAAGATGCCAAAGACCCGGTAGGGCAAATTGGCCATGAATTGGGTCGGAAACAGACCCAGCTCAATGGCCACCAGGCCCGAGCTCAAGCCCAGAGCTGCCAGAGAAAACGCCACCGGCAGACCCAGCAGCAAAAAAACCACCAAGGCGGCAAACATCGCCGGCGCCATGAAGTCGATCGGGTTCATGGCTATTGCAGGGGTCTTTCGTAATGGGTATCCAGGGCAATGTCACCGCGCAGGGCGGCCACCCTTTTGATGATCTCCGACAGCCCTTGCAGGCTCAGCAATGCAAAGCCCACCGGCAGCAGCAGCTTGACCGGCCAACGGATCAGGCCGCCGGCATTGGCCGAAATCTCATTGATTTGCCAGGCCTCAACAAACCAGGGCCAGGAGTAAATCACCATGAAATAACAAAACGGCAGCAGGAAGACCAGCAGACCGGCCAGATCCAGCCAGGCCCGCTGCCGATCATCGAGCTTGGCATACAGGATGTCGACCCGGATGTGGCCATTTTTATTGAGCAGGTGCGGCGCGCCCAGCAGCACCGTGCCGCCAAACATGTACCACTGCAACTCCAGCCAGGCGTTTGACGACAGGTCGAGCGCATAGCGCGACAGGGCATTGCCGGCAGACACCAAGGCGCAAATGAGCACCAGCCACAGCGCCACCACCGAGGCCATGCGGCTCAGGCCATCAATCTGTCGAGCCAGGGCAAGGAAGGATTTCACAAAAGTTAGAGGCAGACGAAGCTGCAAAAAAGAGATTCAGGGCCTGCACCGCGCCATGGAGCTCAGCCAAACGCTCCAGCCTCGCGGGCACAATAGCGCAGGTTGATTTTACCGACGCGAGCGAGCCCACCGCGCTTTATTGTCGCCCCCCCACCTGTTTTTCATCCCGCAAAGCCAGACCCGTCCCATGCATCCCGTCTACGAAAAAATCCAAGCCCTCAACATCACCCTGCCGGCGCTCGCCGTGCCGGCCGCAGCCTATGTGCCCTATGTGCAGACCGGCTCGCTGATTTTCATCAGCGGCCACATTGCCAAGAAGGACGGCAAGGCCTGGGTGGGCCAATTGGGCAAAACCATGGGGACCGACGAGGGCAAGCAGGCGGCTCGCGCCATTGCCATCGACCTGCTGGGCACCTTGCATGCTGCCTTGCAGGCCCAGGGCAAGGACCTGGGCAGCGTCCAGCGCATCGTCAAAGTGATGAGCTTGGTGAACTCGACACCCGACTTCACCGAACAGCACCTGGTCACTAACGGCTGCAGCGAATTGCTGGGCGCAGTCTTCGGCCCGGCCGGCGCTCACGCCCGCAGCGCCTTTGGCGTGGCGCAGATTCCCATGGGCGCCTGCGTTGAAATTGAGATGATCGTCGAAGTCGCCTAAAAGCCGCGGCAAGCGCAGCGCGCGGCGAGCCTTGCGCAAGGACTCAGGGGCCGGCCCAGAAACGGCCAAAACGCTCGGCCAGGTAGGACTCTGCGCCCTCGAGCATGGTGTAGCGAAAGGCCTCGGCAGCCGGCGATAAAAACTTGCTCTGGGCATGCACCAGGTTCCAGGCCCGCACCACCGGCGCGCCCTGCACATCAAGCACGGAAATCAAGCCCTGCTCGAGCTCCAGGCCGATGGTGTGCAGTGACAAAAAACCCAGCCCCAGGCCCGCCATCACCGCTTGCTTGATGGTCTCATTGCTGCCCAGCTGAATTTTCAGCCGGGGCTCGACGTGGCTGGCCTCAAAAAACATGCGCATGGCCGCGCGGGTCCCCGAGCCGGGCTCGCGCACGATGAAGTCGTGCGAGCGCAGCTCGTCGACGGAGATCTTCTCGCTGTGCGTCAAGGGATGCGCGGTGTCAGCGACGAACACATGCGGGTGCGCCGCAAAGGGCTCGGTACGCAGCATCAGCTCGGCCGGTGGGCGGCCCATGATGGCAATGTCCACCTCGCCGGCCTGAATCATTTGCACCAACTGGTCTCGGTTGCCGATGGCAATATGGACCTCAATGCCTTGATGGCGGGCTTTGAACTGAGCTATCAAGCGCATCATGAAGTACTTGGCGGTACTGACAAAACCGATGGTCAGCCGGCCCGATTCGGCCCGGCGCAAGCGCGAGGCTGCGTCCTCGGCATCCTTGGCTGTGGCCAGAATACGGCGGGCATAGACCAACATGTATTCGCCGGTGGTGGTCAGGCTGACTTTCTTGCCCTGCCGCTCGAACAGGGGCAGCCCCACATGCCCCTCCAGTTCCTTGACCTGCATGGTCACTGCCGGCGGCGTCAGGTGCAGAGACTCTGCCGCGCGGGCAAAACTCAGGTGTTTGGCCACCTCGCTGAAGACGCGAAGCTGGCGAAAGGTTGCGTTTTTCATTCAGGTTTTTGTTAACTAAGAATGCAATTAGTTTGAATTTACCTTATCCAATCTGTTTTTTAAAGTCTCACCTACGAATTCACCCCTCACCGGAGACCCATATGGCTGAGACCAGCACACAGATCACCGACAAGAAAAAACGCTACAGCGCCGGCGTTTTGAAATACAAGCAGATGGGCTACTGGATGCCCGACTATGTCCCCAAGGACACCGACACCATCTGCCTGTTTCGCATCACCCCGCAAGAGGGCGTGGACCCCGAAGAGGCGGCGGCGGCCGTCGCTGGCGAATCGTCGACCGCCACCTGGACCGTGGTGTGGACCGACCGCCTGACCGCCTGCGACAGCTACCGCGCCAAGGCCTACCGGGTGATTCCGGTGCCGAACAACCCGGGCCAGTACTTTGCCTATGTGGCCTACGACCTGATCTTGTTTGAAGAAGGCTCGATCGCCAACATGACCGCCAGCCTGATCGGCAACGTGTTCAGCTTCAAGCCGCTCAAGGCCGCGCGGCTGGAGGACATTCGCATCCCGGTGGCTTACGTCAAGACCTTCAAGGGCCCGCCTACCGGCCTGGTGGTGGAGCGCGAGCGGCTGGACAAGTTTGGCCGCCCCTTGCTGGGCGCCACCACCAAGCCCAAGCTGGGCCTGTCAGGCCGCAACTACGGCCGCGTGGTTTACGAGGGCCTCAAAGGTGGCTTGGATTTCATGAAGGACGACGAGAACATCAACAGCCAGCCCTTCATGCACTGGCGTGACCGCTTTTTGTTTGTGATGGAAGCCGTCAACAAGGCCAGCGCCGAGACCGGTGAGGTCAAGGGCAGTTACCTGAATGTGACTGGCGCCACGATGGAAGACATGTACGAGCGGGCCGAATTTGCCAAGGACCTGGGTTCGGTGATCGTGATGGTGGACCTGGTGATCGGCTACACGGCCATCCAGTCCATGGCCAACTGGTGCCGCAAGAACGACATGATCATGCACATGCACCGCGCCGGCCACGGCACCTATACCCGCCAGAAAAACCACGGCGTGAGCTTTCGCGTCATCGCCAAGTGGCTGCGCCTGGCCGGCTGCGATCACCTGCACACCGGCACCGCCGTCGGCAAGCTCGAAGGCGATCCCCTGACCGTGCAGGGCTACTACAACGTCTGCCGCGACAGCTATACCAAGACCGACTTGCCGCGCGGCCTGTTCTTCGACATGGACTGGGCCGATACCAAGAAGGTGATGCCGGTGGCCTCGGGCGGCATCCACGCTGGCCAGATGCACCAGTTGATCGACCTGTTCGGCGACGACGTGATCTTGCAGTTCGGCGGCGGCACCATTGGCCATCCGCAAGGCATACAGGCTGGCGCCGTCGCCAACCGGGTGGCCCTGGAGGCCATGGTCAAGGCGCGCAATGAAGGCAAGAACATCTTGGAAGAGGGGCCGGACATTCTGCGCCGCGCCGCCGCCCAATGCGGCCCGCTCAAGGCCGCCCTCGATACCTGGGGCGACATCAGCTTCAATTACCAATCCACCGACAGCAGCGACTACGTGGCCACGCCCGCAACCGCCGCTTGATCCAACCCGGAGTCACCATCATGATGAGCAATCCCACCGGCCGCCTGACCCAAGGGCAATTTAGCTTCCTGCCTGACCTCACCGACGCCGAGATCACCGCCCAACTGAACTACGGCCTGTCCAAAGGCTATGCCTGGAGCATTGAATACACCGACGATCCGCACCCGCGCAACACCTACTGGGACATGTGGGGCATGCCCATGTTCGACCTGCAAGACCCCTCGGGCGTGATGATGGAGCTGGCCGCCTGCCGCGCAGCCTTCCCGCGCCACTACATTCGGCTGATGGCTTTTGACTCCACCCGTGGCGTTGAGTCGGTGGCGATGAGCTTCATCGTCAATCGGCCCCCTCAGGAAGAAGGCTTCATGATTGAGCGCCAGGAAGTGCAAGGCCGCTCGATGCGCTACACCACCCGGGGCTATCCTGCACAGCGGCCTGAAGGCCAGCGTTACTGAAGCCCCCGGCCCGGCAGCTCCCCGACCGCACCATGACAGCCCCCAGTTATTCCATTCCCGGCACAGCCAAGCACCATGCCGCAGCTGCGCCGATCCCGCAGGCAGCGGCAACGGACATGCAGGTCGAGCCTGCGCGCACCGTGGCCGAGGTGCTGCAGCAGACCCAGGTCGAGACGGTGCTGGCCGAACTGGACCAGGAACTGGTGGGGCTGGCTCCGGTCAAAGCGCGTATCCGCGACATCGCAGCGCTGCTGGTCATCGACAAGTTGCGCGCCAACCTGGGTCTGGCCACCCAAATGCCCTCGCTGCACATGTGCTTTACCGGCAATCCCGGGACTGGCAAGACCACGGTGGCGCTGCGCATGGCCCAAATCCTGCACCGCCTGGGCTTTGTGCGCCGGGGCCATGTGGTGAGCGTGACCCGCGACGACCTGGTCGGTCAGTTCATCGGGCACACCGCGCCCAAAACCAAAGAGGTGCTGAAAAAAGCCATGGGCGGCGTGCTCTTCATTGATGAGGCCTACTACCTCTACAAGCCGGAAAACGAGCGCGACTACGGCCAGGAGGCCATCGAGATCTTGCTGCAGGTCATGGAAAACCACCGCGACGATCTGGTGGTGATCCTGGCCGGCTACAAAGACCGCATGGCGACCTTCTTCAAGTCCAACCCGGGCATGAGCAGCCGCATCGCCCACCACATCGATTTTCCTGACTATGAGGTCGATGAGCTTTTGCTGATCGCCCAGCAGATGCTTGCAGCCCAAAACTACACCATGGGCGAGGGGCTGCCCGAACTGATGCGACAGTACCTGCAGCGGCGCCGTACCCAGCCGCACTTTGCCAATGCGCGCAGCGTCCGGAATGCGCTCGATCGCGCCCGACTGCGCCAGGCCAGCCGGCTTTACGCCGAGCGCGACCGCGTCCTCACCCGCGAAGACCTCAGCACGCTCAGCCCCGAGGATCTGCGGGCCAGCCGGGTTTTCTCCAGCG
>JBAXEN010000135.1:0-10298 GCA_037140415.1 Betaproteobacteria bacterium
TGTGGCGCAATCCGCAACGATGAGCAAGGCCGATTACTCGACGGCCAAAACCCGCATCAGCGCGGACTACAAGGCCGACAAGGCGGCGTGTGCCTCACTGGCCGGCAATGCCAAGGACGTCTGTCATGAGGAAGCCAAGGCCAAGGAGAAGATTGCACGCGCCGAATTGGAATACGGCTACAGCGGCAAACCCGCTGACCAGACCAAGGTGCTGGAGACGAAGGCCAAGTCAGCCTATGCCGTCGCCAAGGAAAAGTGCGATGACAAGGCAGGCAATGACAAGAAAGTCTGCGTCCAGGAAGCCAAAGCCATCGAGACCAAGGCACTGGCAGACGCCAAGATGAGCAAGCAGATCGGCGAGGCCAAGAAAGATGCCGCCGAGGACAAGCGCGACGCTGACTACAAGGTTGCCGTCGAGAAGTGCGACGCCTTGGCGGGCGATGCCAAGGCCAGTTGTATTGCCGCCGCCAAAACCAAGTTTGGCAAGAACTGAACGCTCTGAGATGCCGCGCTAGGCCTGGCTTCGAGCCCAGACCTCGCCAGTTGCGGGCGCTTGGCTGCGCCGTGCTGGTGTCGGTTCGGTCGCCAAGGCTTGGCCTTCATCCTTTATTTCAGCGCCAGCTCTGGGTCAAAATTGGCCCATGCATTCACCCAGCACCCAGCCGCGGCCGTCGATCTATTACAAGTACCAGGTTCACCAGCCCTGGCTGGCGGCGCAGCACCCGCCTCAGACCCGTCAGAAGGTGGTGATTGTGGGCGCCGGCCCGGCGGGCATGGTGACTGCACTGGAATTGGCGCGCCATGGCGTGGCCAGTGTGGTGCTCAGCGCCGAGCTTCAGTTGTCGCAGGGCAGCCGGGCGATTTGCTTTACCCGGCGTTCGATGGAGATCCTCCAGCAAGTCGGTGTGGCCGATCGGATGAGCGCAGCCGGTCTGCCCTGGCGCTTTGGCAATTCCTATTACCGGGGGCAGCGGGTGTTTCGCATGGAGGCGCCGCACGATGATGACGATCGGTTTTTCCCCATCCTCAATCTGCAGCAGCAGTACCTGGAAGAGTATCTGCACGATGCCTGCCAAGCCAGCCCGCTGATCGATTTTCGTTGGGGCAACAAGGCGGGGGCACTCGATCAAAAGGCGGACCATGCGGTGTTGCAGGTCGAGACGCCGCAGGGCAGTTACACCCTCGAGAGCGACTGGGTGGTGGCGGCCGATGGCGGGCGCTCCGGCATCCGCAGCGCTATGAATCTGGCGATGGAGGGCGCCTCCTACGAGGGTTTTTTTGTGATCGCCGATATCCGCGTCGATCTGCCCCTGCCCACCGAGCGCCTGGCCTTTTTTGACCCCGATTGGAACCGCGGCAACACCATCTTGATGCACCGCCAGCCCCATGGCATTTGGCGGGTGGACTACCAGCTGCCCCCGGGCGAGTCGCCCGATCAGGCGCTTCGGCCTGAGTCGATGAAGGCGCGCATCGATGCGCAGCTGGCCATGATCGGCCATGCCGGCCTGCCTTGGGAGATGGATTGGTCGTCGGTGTACTCGGCGCGGACCTTGACCTTGCCTGATTTCGTGCAGGGCAGGGTGATTTTTACCGGCGATGCCGCCCACCTTTTGCCGATATTTGGTGTGCGTGGTGCCAATACCGGCTTTCAGGATGCGCAGTCCCTGGGCTGGCAGCTGGCTTTTGTGGTCAAGGGCTTGGCCGGCCCCCGGCTTCTGGCCAACCACAGCGCAGAGCGGGTGGGCGCGGCCCGGGAGATTGTGGACGAAGCGGGCAAGAGCACCCGCTTCATGGCGCCGCCGGCCGGTGGATTTGCGCTGCTGCGCGATGCGGTACTCTCGCTCTCGCTCAGCCAGGACTTTGTGCGCCCCCTCTACCACTGGCGCACCTCGCGGCCGCATGCATACAGCCACTCGATGCTCAACAGTCCGGATGATGACAACAAGCTGTTCCAGGCCGGGCCGGCCCATGGCGCGCCGCCGCAGAATGTGCGATCAGGTCCCGACGAGTTCCTGCTCGACCACCTCGGTGGCGGTTTTGACCTGCTGTTTTTCACCGAGGCGGCAGAAATCCCGCCAGACTTGCGGCAAGCGGTGACCGCCGCCCGGGCCCGTGGTATTGCCATCCGGGTGACGGCCATCGGCAGCGCCCATGCAGTAGCCGGCGCCGACCGCAGCCTGCCCGATACCCAGGGTCGGGTGCGCGCGCGCTACGGCATCTCGGCCCCTGGCGGCGCCTATCTTCTGCGCCCCGATCAGCACATCTGCGCCCGCTGGCTCAGTCTGGACGCGCCGCGTCTGCAGTCTGCCCTGGCGGCCGCCTTGCCCCCCTCAGGAGACACCGCATGAGCAACAAGAGCCTGAGCACCCCCGAGCTGGAGACCGTTTACGACCGCCTGGCCACAGCCATCGACCAGGCCGGCCCCGACAAGGCCACACTGTTTCTGGTCAAGCTGGCCCTGCTCAATGCCAATGCCCTGGCCAGCGCCGAGGTGTTTGAATCGCATCTGCAGGCGGCTTTGCGCGACCTATGAGGCTGATGGCGAAGGCCGGACCAGGGCCTTGAAGATGCCCTCCTGCTCGCGCCGCGCCGGGGCTGCGCAATGATGAAATGGGAATGGCTTCTTTCGAATTTGGAATCGCGCCTGAGCCCGCCATGTTTTAGATTATGCCGGACTGTATGCGCACCGTTTCGGAGACTCAACCCATGCACCAGCTGCATCGCCACTTGCTCAAAATCTTCCTGTCCATCCTGATGCTGTCGCCTTTTGCCGCGCTCGCGCAGGAGGCCTATCCGAGCAAAACGGTGCGCATCATCGTCCCCTGGACGGCCGGCGGAGGCACCGATGCGCTGGCAAGGCTGGTGGCCCAGACCCTGACCGACAAGTGGGGCAAACCGGTGGTGGTGGAAAACCGGCCGGGCGGGGAGGGGGTGATCGGATCGCAGGTGGTGGCGCAAGCGCCGCCTGACGGCCATACCCTGCTCTGGGCGATTCACTCGCATGTGATCACGCCGAGCGTGCGTGCCAGCATGCCTTTCGACACGCTCAAAGCGTTCAGCGCGGTCACCCTGGTGGCCAACACGCCTTATGTGGTGGCCGTCCCGCCCAGCCTGGGTGTCAATAACATCGCCGGCTTGGTGGCATTGGCCAAGTCCAGGCCCGGCAAGCTCAGCTACGGCAGCTCAGACTCTTCGGCGCGCATCATGGGCGAGATGATCCAGTCGACCGCCGGCATCGAGATCGTCAACGTGCCTTACAAGGGAAGCGCGCAGATCATGACCGACCTGATTGGCGGCCATATCCAGATCGGCTTTGTCAGCCTGCCCTCGGCGATGCAGCATCACAAGGCGGGCACCCTGAAGATGCTCGGCGTGAGCACGCTCGCCCGCAGCCCCTTTGAGACCGCCATCCCCACCTTGTCCGAGAGCGGACTCAAGGACTTCGATTTCCCCATCTGGTATGGGCTGCTGGCACCGGCGGGAACGCCGCCCGACGTCATCGCCAAAATCCATGCGGATCTTTTGCAGGCCAGCAGCCAGTCTGAATTCCGCGGGACTTTGAGCAAGGCTGGCGCTAATCTGGTGCTCAACACCCCGCAGGTGTTTGACGCCTTCCTCAAGACCGAAGCGGCCAAGGCTGAGAAGACGGTCAAGGCCGCCGGCATGAAGCCCGAGTAGCGCCAGCTTGTGCATGTCATTGCGCGATTCCAATTCGGAACGGGCGCCTTGCGCGTGCAAGCCCTAAAGTCCTCCTATGAGTTTGACTGACTTGAAAACGATCGGCAGCGTGCAGGACAGCCCTGTGGCGCTGGTCACTGGCGGAGCCAGGGGCATTGGTTTGGAGACCGCTGCCTTGCTGGTTTCGCGAGGCTGGCGCGTCGCTGTGGCCGACCGGGAGCTGCCCACCCATGAGGAGAGGCGACAGGAGCCGCGCTTGGCCGGCATGCTCGCTTTATCGGTGGACGTCAGCGACTCCGCATCGGTCGATCAGGCGGTCGCGCAGCTCGCTCAGTCCTTCGGGCGCATCGACGGTCTGGTCAATGCGGCGGGCTTTAACCGGCATCAAGCCGTCTCGGCCTTGACCGAGGACGCCTGGCAGGCGATTTTTGATGTGCATCTGGGCGGCACCATGCGCTGCTGCCGGGCGGCCTTGCCTTGGTTGAGCCAGTCGCCGTGCGCGTCGGTCGTCAATTTTTCTTCGGTTGCCGGCCGCAGGGGCCGGCCGGAGCGCTCGGCCTACTCGGCGGCAAAGGCGGGCATCGAGGCGCTCACCCGCACCATGGCCATTGAATGGGCCGCACAAAACATTCGCGTCAACGCGGTGGTGCCGGGCTTTATCAACACCCGCCTGCTGCAGGCCAACCTGGCGCAGGGGCGCAGCAAGGTGGAACGCTTGCAGCAGGCCATTCCCATGGCCCGCTTTGGTGAGGCCCACGAGGTCGCTGCGGTGGTGGCCTTTCTCCTGTCCGGCGACGCCAGCTACATGACCGGGCAGTCCCTGGTGGTCGACGGCGGCGCGCTGATTAACGGCAACTGGTAGATCCAGCCCACAAGACCATGTCTCTGACGACCCAAGACCCATCCCCCACCGCGTCTGTGCCCGCAGCGCCGCGTTTTCCTTTTGCGCGCGGCTGCCCGATACACCCGCCCGAGCTCTATGCACAGGCGCGTGCGCAGCAGCCGCTGTACAAGGTCACCCTGTGGGACGACAAGCAGGCCTGGCTGGTGCTGGACTACGCTTTGGTCAAGCAGATCCTCATCGACCCCCGTTTTAGCGGAAGGTTTGCCCATCCCGACTTTCCGGCGGTCACGCAAGCCCGCGTGGCCATTGACAAGCAGGAGCGAGCGTTTATTGGCATGGACAACCCCGAGCACCATGCCTTTCGGCGGCTGTTCAGTCGGGAATTCAGCGCCAAGCGCATGCTGGCCCTGCGGCCGCAGATCGAAAACCTCACCCACGGCCTGATCGACGACATGCTCAGCGGCGGGTCCTCAGCCGACCTGGTCGAGGCGCTGGCCGTCCGCCTGCCCTCGCTGGTGATGTGTGAGCTCTTCGGCTCGCCCTATGAGGATCATCAGTTCATCATGGCCTGTGCGGCCGGCCGGCATGGGCTGACGCAAAGCGCCGACACCGCGCAAAAAACAGCGCGGGCCCTGGTGGCCTATGTGCGCCAGCTGATCGACCACAAGGAGCGCGAGCCCGGCGACGATATGGTCAGCCGCATCATTGCCGATCATGTGCTTACGGGGGCGCTCAGCCGTGACGATTTCGCCGAGATCGGCGCTATGATCCTGCGCGGCGGGCATGACACCACCACCAATATGATCGGCGTCGGCACTTATTTGCTGCTGCAAAACCCGCCCTTGCGCGAGAAGTTGAGCCAGTCGCCCGAGCTGATGCCCGGTGCGGTCGAGGAGATGCTGCGCTTTATCAGCCCGGTGCAGTTTGCACCGCGCCGGGTGGCGCTGGAGGATGTGGAGATCGGCGGGGTGCTGATCCGCCAGGGCGAGGGAATCTTTCCGCTGCTGCCGGCGGCCAACCGCGATGGCTGCGTTTTTACAGACCCCGACACGCTCGATTTTGAGCGCGACGCTTCTGGCCATATTGCCTTTGGCTACGGCATACATCAGTGCCTGGGGCAGATTTTGGCTCGGGTGGAATTGCAGGTGGTGTTTGGCGCCATCTTGCAGCGCATGCCCACGCTGCGCCTGGCGGTGCCGCCTGAGCAGGTGCGCTTTAAGACCGATATGCAGATCTACGGCATCTACAGCCTGCCGGTGGCTTGGTGAAGGACGCTATGAGCAGCCACAGCCCGACCGGTTTCAGGGTTCTGATCGACACCCACAAATGCGTAGGATCGGGTCAATGCGTGGTGGCAGAGCCTGAAGTCTTTGACCAGGGCGAGGCTGACGGCGTTGTTGTCCTGATTCAGCCCTACCCGGATGCGGCCCTGCGACCTTCGGTCGAACGAGCGGCCCGCCTGTGCCCCGCCCAGGTCATACGCTTGCAGGAGCGTTAAAGGGGCAGGGCCGGCATGGGTTATTCTGGTCCGTTGCAACGCATTGCCGCGGAGACCGCCTTGCCCGAGACCAGTCACCTGTTGAGATCGAACACCAAGTTCAAGCACCTGCAATTGGTGGTCGCCATCAGTGAGCGACTGCACATCGGCCGGGTCGCTGAGTTTTTGCACCTGTCGCAGCCGGCGGTGTCTAAGTCGCTGGCTGAAATTGAATCCCTGATTGGGGCGCAGCTCTTTGAGCGTACGCCCTCGGGCCTGGTCGAAACCGCGCAGGGCAGTCTGTTCGTGCGCTATGCGCGCGAGACACTGGCACAACTGGGCCGGGTCGCCGATGACCTGGCCGCGGCCCGCTCGGGCCTGGCCGGCACCATACACATCGGCTCCATGATCACCGCCTCGCTGCTGGTGCCGCTGAGCGTCAAACTGCTCAAGGAACGTTCGCCCAACACCACGGTGCGCATCGAAGACGGCCTGATCGAGCCGCTGATGGAAAAGCTGGATCTGGGCCAGCTCGATCTGGTGATCGTGCGGCTTGACACCATTCCCAACCCCACGGGCCTGTTGCTGGAGACCCTCTACCAGGACGCGGTGGTGGTGGTGGCCGCCCCCGATTCGCAGTTGGTCCAGCAGCCCAATTTGCAATGGCAGCAACTCGGGGCCCTGCCTTGGGTGTTGCCGCCGCCGGGCACCTCGTCGCGGCGCCGCTATGAAGATGCCATCCGCCAGCACGGCATGGAGGCCCCCAAGGACCTGGTTGAAACCGCCTCCTTCCTGTCCATGGTCACCCTCACCCGCGAGCGCCAGGGGCTGTGCCTGCTGCCCGAAGCGCTGGCCAGGTATTTTGAGAAAGCGGGGCTGGTCAGCATCCTGGCGCTGCCCTCGGTCACCTTGGGCAGCCCAATCGGCATCGCGCGCATGCAGGACAGGCGCGAGCGACCCGGGGTGACGCTGTTTGCAGAATGCTTCCGCGAGGCGGTGCGCACGGAATTGCCCAATTCCAATTTTGAATTGGGCAAATAGCAGGCCCGCGCATAGAGTGGCTTGTTAATTTGTCGGCAGTTTTTCTGATCAAGGGGACATCATGGTGACGATGGAAAAGGGCGTGGGGGTGCGTGAGGATGATCTGCCATGGGTGGACATTGCGGTGCGGCCGGGCTACCAGCAGCGCTATCACGGCTTTTATGACAGCAGCAAACGCTTGGCGCTGCGCATCGGCAGCCTCTATGCAGACCCCTACTACATGTCGCCGAGCCACCGACACACCTTCCAGCAGGTGCGCTTTTTGGTCGAAGGCAAGATGCGCTACAACAAGGACATCTACAACGCGGGAGACTGCCTGTACATCCCTGAAGGCGCCTACTACGGGCCCATCACCCCGGTCGCAAAAAAAGACGGCGGCAGTGAGAAGATGCACTTCGTCGACATGCAGTTCGAAGGGCCCTCCGGTATTCCCTACCCCCACCCGGATGCGGTGGTCGCTTCGCAGCGGGCCCTGGCCACCACCGGCAAGTTCGAGGAGGGCATCTACACCTTCGCCGACGGCCACAAGCGCGACGCTTACGAAGCCATCCTCGAGCACCTGACCGGCCAGCCGGTCAAATACCCGCCAAGCCGTTTGGACAGCTATGTGGTGATGCGCACCGCGTCCTACCCGTGGGTGCCGATGGACCGTTTCGCCGGCATCACCCAGCGACATCTGGGCTATTTCTTCGAATGCGGGCCCAATGTGAAGATGTTCAGCATGAAGGCGGGAGCCACCCTGCCGGCCGGCGCGCCCAACGGCCACCGGGCGTTGTTTCTGCTGTCGGGCAGCATCAATTTTGACGGCGAGGCGTTTGACGCCTTCTCCTACTTCGTGATGCCCGACGCCACGCCTTACGGGGCGATCAAGGCCGAGACCGACACCCAGATGCTGGCCATCGGCTGGAACTCGCCCGGCCACACCGTGCCCTTCGAGCTGTTCTGATCCCGGGCTACCCAGCACCATGCTTTTAGGTACCTACGCGAAACACAGCCCGGGCCCCTGGCGAGCGGCCGTTTTTTTGGACGGCGGCAATACCCTGGTTGATCTGGCGCAGGGACAGTGGGCCTTGCCTGAGGCTGCACGCAGCCTGAGCGCTGACACGGGCGTTGCCGCTCCCGCCACCGACCCGCTGTTTTGGCTCACACCGTCTGGCCAAGAACTGGCCGGGCGCGTCGTCGACTATGCGCAGACGCCGGCAGGCGCAGCGTGTCGGATGCCACGGGGCAGGCTGGTGATTGGCCCGCCCCTGCCGCGGCCCGGCAAATTCATCGCCATTGGCCGCAATTACATGAACCATGTCAAAGAGGGTCAGGAGCTGTGGGCTGCACGTGGGCGCAAGGTGGAGCTGCCGACCTTTCCGGCCGCCTTCGCCAAGTTCTCGTCGGCCATGGCCGGCCCCGAGGACGACATCATCGTGCCGGCCGATACCCGCGCCGTGGACTATGAGATCGAGCTGGCTTTCGTCATCGGACGGCGGGCCTTTCGTGTCAGCGAGCAGGACGCGCTGTCTTATGTGGCCGGCTACACCATCTGCAACGACATCGGTGCGCGTGAAATACAGCGCCTGGAGATGGAGTCGCAGATCGGGATCACCCTGTCCAAGAACTTTCCGTCCTTCGCCCCCACCGGCCCCTGGATCGTGACGGCCGACGCCATCTCCGACCCGCAGGCCCTGACCATGGAGCTTAAGGTCAATGGCGAGCAGCGCCAACACAGCAGCACTGCCGACATGATCTTCTCGGTTGCGCGCATCATTGCCTACTGGTCACAAATTGGCCTGGAGCCCGGCGACATGATCACCACCGGCACACCCGCGGGTGTGGCACTGGCCCGGCCAGAGCCGGAAAATTACTACCTGCAGCCAGGCGACCTGGTCGAGGCTGAGATTTCCGGCATCGGCAAGCTCGTCAATCGGGTCAGAGCGGCCAGCTGAATCAGCGTCGGTGAGTCTGTGAGTGCCCGGCCCCCGGCCGGCTTGTTATATTGGGGCAGGAGGGCAATATGGATCTATCCATCAAGGCGATTGACTGCGTGGTCAATCCCATCACACCAGAAATCATGGCCACGCGACCGGCGTGGTCCAAAACATTTTGGACCCAGAAGATCGGGCGCAAGCCCGAGGACCTCGTGGGTCTGACCCACGACAAGATGATTGCCGCAATGGATGCGGCGGGCATTGAGCGGTCCTTTCTGCTGGCCGTCAAGATCGGCCGCCAGGGCCTGCCGGGCAGCTGGCACCTGCCTTACGAGGTGGTTGCCGATGCGGTGCAGAAGTACCCGGATCGTTTTTACGGTCTGGCCGGCATCGACCCGACGCAGGGCATGCAGGGTGTGCGCGACTTCGAGCGCTCGGTGCGTGAGTACGGCTTCATTGGCGCCCACGGCTATCCGCATTGGTTCGACCTGGCGCCCGATCACCCGAGGTGGTATCCCTTTTATGCCAAGTGCTGCGAGCTCGACGTGCCGATACAGCTGCAGGTCGGGCAGTCGCTCAACTACACTGCCGAGCAGCGCCTGCCCAGCGTCGGCCGCCCGATCACGCTCGACGCGGTGGCCTGCGATCTGCCCGAGCTCAAGTTGATTGGCATTCATGTGGGCATCCCCTGGACCGACGAGATGATTGCGATGGCCTGGAAGCATGCCAACGTCTACATCGGCTGCGATGCCCACAGCCCGAAGTACTGGCCGCAGTCTTTCGTGCACTACATCAACACCTTCGGCAAGGACAAGGTGATTTTTGGCACCGACTATCCGGTGCTCGATTTCGAGCGCACCCGCCGCGAGATCGAGGACCTCGGCCTGCGCGAGGACTCCAAGCGGCGCTTGTACCGCGATAACGCGGTGCGTTTGTACAAGCTCAAGGATTGAGCGGGGGAGGCAGCCCAGGTCCGTCTGGCGTGACGGGTGGGGCCGTCCGGCCCCACCCGTCACGCCAAGCACAGAGCTGAGTCTGCTTAGGCACTGAATCACTAACGACGGCGCCCTCGCGGGCTCAGGGGCCGACCCCTCGCACGCAACCCACTGGCCTCAGCCGGGTTCAAACTAGCCCTTGCGCTGATCCACAAACCGCTTGAGTTTGAGCGAGCCGTTGGGGCCATAGATTGCGCTGGCCTCCACGCATTCGACCAGGGGTGTGACTCCGGTGGCCTGCTTGACCGCCAGACTCACCAGCGGCGCCTTGTCGGCCAGAGGGTCGGTTCCGGCAATCCGTATGCGCAGCCGGTCCATCGAAAACGGATCGGCCATGTTCTCGC
>JBAXEN010000136.1:0-10286 GCA_037140415.1 Betaproteobacteria bacterium
TGCTGCAGTGGCCATTGGCATGGCCCTGATGAACCGCCAAGCCCAGAGGGGCTGAGCCACAGACGGATTGCAAAACAGCCATGGATCTCTTCATCACAGCCTTGCTGCTGGCCCTGGTTCTGTGGTCGGTCAAGTCGCGTGCCGAGCGCCGGCGCGTCGCGCTGCTGGCCCTGCACCTGCAGCCCTACGACATTGAAAAACTGATGCAGCAGCTCAGTGAAGGCTATGTGCGCGCGCTGGGCGAGGGCGATGCGCAGCGGCGCCTGTCAATCTGGCAAGTGCTCGAACCCGCAGAGCGCAAGCTGGCCGATCAGATGGGCCGGCTGGCGCAGGACTTTGGCCAACTGCCGGCTGCGCAAGCGCGCATCATCGCCTTGCCACTGCCCTGGCTGTTTGAAAAAGTCGCCGAGCTGGCGCCGTCGCTGCTGGCTCGCCACAGCCTGGACATGCGCGAGCTGCTCAAGCTGCAGGCGCGGGCCATGGCGCAAGCGGTGCAAGCCAGCGGCGGCAGCCCATCGGCCAGAGCCTATGGCGTGCTTGCACAAGTGCTCTTGATGCAGCACAGCTGCCACTGGTTTTGCAAATCGCGCGCAGTGGCCTCGGCCAGGCTGCTGGCCCGGCACCAGAGCTCGCACCTCAAGGTGCTCGAGTCGGTGGATCCGGCCACCCGCGCCGCTTATGAAGGCTTGATCGGCGGGGCCTGAGGCAAAGCGGCAGGTGCAGCCAGGCGGCCGTCGATCAGGTCAATCTGGCGGTCGCAGCGGCTGGCCAGAGAGGCATCGTGGGTGACGATCAGGCAGGCGCTGCCATGCTCGCGGTTGAAGCGGCGCAGCAGGGCAAACACCTCTTCGGCGCTGACCGTATCGAGGTTGCCCGTGGGCTCGTCGGCCAAGATCAGGCGCGGCCGGCGGGCCAAGGCACGCGCCAGCGCCACCCGCTGCTGCATGCCACCGGAGAGCTCGCCCGGGCGCTTGGCCATGGCCGAGGCCTGACCCAGGCCGACGCTGGCCAGCAGCTCGCGGCCCAGCGCCTCGTCGGCCGGCTGCACCACGCCATGGGCAATGATCAGGGGCATGAGCACGTTTTCCAGGGCGGTGAATGCCGGCAAGAGGTGGTGGTACTGAAACACAAAGCCGATCGCCTCGCCGCGCAAAGCGGTCAGTTGTGCATCACCGAGCTCGGCAATGCTTTGGCCGGCCAGAAAGAGCTCGCCGGAGGTGGGCGACTCCAGCAGGCCAATGATGTTGAGCAAGGTGCTTTTGCCCGAGCCGGAAGGCCCGCGCAGGGCCACAAACTCGGCCGGCTGCAAGGCCATGCTGATGCCGTGCAGCACCTCTTGCTCGACCGGCGTGCCCAGGCCATAGCGCTTGCAGATACCCAGCAGCTCAAGAATCGGGACGGCGGGCTCGCTCATGCGCGGATGGCCTGCACCGGGTCCATGTGGGCCGCGCGGCGCGCCGGCATGAGCGCGGCCAGCATGCCCACCGCGCAGGCCAGCACGCCAGCGCTCAGCACCAGGGCAAGGTCAAGCACCGCCACATACATGGCCGTGCCGTCGGGGGCCTTGAAGATGTGCGAGAACAGCACCAGCAGGCCATAAGCCAGCACCGCGCCCAACGCCGAGCCGAGGACGCCCATCAGGGCCCCTTGCAGCAAGAACACCCACATGATTTGGCGTCGGCCGGCACCCATGGCACGCAAGATGCCAATCTCGCGCTGCTTTTGGACCACACTGACCACCAGCACGCTGGAGATGCCCAATGCGACGATGGCCACCACAAAGCCGCGGATCAGGTTGTTGGAGATGGTCTGGTTGGACAAGGCATTGAGCAGGCCGGCATTGGTCTGCATCCAGCTTTCGACCCGCAAGCCGGTTTGTTCACGCAGCGGATCGGCCACCGCGTTGGCGCCAAACAGATCGGCCACGCTCAGATCGATCACCGACACACTGCCGGGCAGGTCAAGCAGCGTCTGCGCCAGACGCAAGGTGGTGAAGATGCGCCGCCGGTTGAGCTCGCGACTGCCCATGTCAAACAGGCCGGTGACCGTCAGCACCTGGCTGCGGCTGCCGCTGCTGACCCGCAGCTTGTCACCCAACTGCAGGCCCAGATCTTCGGCCAGCTCACGGCCAATCAGGGTGCCACTGGTGCTCAGCTCAAAGCGGCCGGCGATCATATAGCCGTCCATATGAACCACCTGGCGGTAGTCTTCGGCGCGCACGCCCAACAAGGTGACGCTTTGAACCACAGCGCCGCGGGTGACGAAGACCGGACCGCTGACCACCGGCGAGACCGCCAGCACGCCGGGCGTGGCCGCAGCCAGGGCGGCCACCCGCTCCCACTGATCCACCGCGCGCTGGCGCTGCAGGCGCGGCTGGACCTGCGCCGCCTGCGCCTGGTCGCTGGGCAGGCGCAGCACCTGCTCCTGGGTGGGCTGTATCACCACGTGGGCTTGCGAGCCCATCACCCGCTCGATGATGGCGCTTTGCAGCTGGGCGATCAGCTGCGTCAGGAACACCGTCACCGCCACGCCCGCCGTCACCCCGGCCAGCACCATGCTGCTTTGCAGCCGGCCTTCGCGCAAAAAACGCAGCGCCAGCATCAATTCCAGCGGCAGCCAGCGCGCCCAACGGCTCAGTGCGGGACGGGCGGCGGTCATGGGCCATGATCCCCGACGGTGCAGGCCAGGCTGGCTGCAGCGCTTGATCGGACCCGTCCATGCACAGGGCGGTCCATCAGCGCATGAACGACGGCACGGGCCAGCCCGCGGGCGTGCCGCGCTCGGCACCTCGGCGCACCCGCTCACCGGGCAGCACGCTCTGCGTGGGGGCGATGACCCACTCCCCCTCGCTCAAGCCCTGAACAACCTCGGTGCTGCCCACGCCGCGCAGGCCCAGGCCCACCGGCACTTTTTCGGCCCGCCCCCCGCGCCAGACCAGCACCCAGGGCGTGGCCTTTTCCGCGTCGCGCACCGCCGCCGACGGCAAAACCAATGCGGCCTCACGCCGCCCGCCGATCAGCTCGGCCGAGATGGTCATGTCGGGCTTGAGGAAGGGCGGCGGCTCAGACAGGCACAGGCGCACCACCACCGAGCCGCGGTCGGCGTCAACCGCCGGCGCGATCTCACAGACCCGGGCCTCAAAAGGCTGCTCGGGGTAGGCGTCGGCCAAGGCCCGGGCCGGCATGCCCAGGCTGAGCAGGTGCAGATGCCGCTCATCGATGCTCACATCAATGTGCGCCAAGCCCGACTGGGCCAGCACCAGCAGAACCCGGCCGGGCTGGGCCATGGCGCCGGGCTCGACCTGTCGCAGCAGCACGCGGGCGTTGACGGGGCTGCGGATGAGCATGCGATCGAGCCGGGCGCGGGCCATGGCGGCGTTGGCCTGCGCTTGCGCCAAGCGCGCTTGCGCCAGCGCTGGCTCCACCCCGCGCGCAGTTTGCGCCTGCACTTGCAAATCTGCCGCAGCCATGGCGCTGCTGGCGACATCGCGCGCCCGCCGGGCCTCGTCGAGCCGCTGCGGCGAAAAGAAACCCTGCGCCACCAACTCGCTGGTGCGACCGAAGTCCCGGTCGGCCGCCAGCCAGGCGGCGCGCGCCTGCACCAGCGCCTGCTGGGCCAGCGGCGCGCTCACATCGACTTGTTGCTCGACTTTGCCGGCCGCCTCAAGCACGGCCGCCTGCGCCTGCGCCAATGCCGAGCGGGCCTCGCTGTCAGACAGGGCCAGCAGCTCCTGACCCGCTGCGACCTCCTGACCTTCGCGCACGCTGACCCGCGTGACCGTTCCCGTCAACTCGGCGCCCACCTCGATGCGCGCCGGCGCCTGCAGGCGCCCGGTGGCGGCCACCGATTCGACGATGGCCTGGCGCTGCACCGCCACCATGGGCACCGCTGCGCCGCGCCACCAGCGCAGCGCCAGCGCGATCAGCAGCAGGGCGATCAGCAGGCCCGCAGCCCACGGACCCCAGCGCAGCCAAGCAGGGCGCAGGCCCGGGCCGCGTGCGGGCCTCGCTGAGTCGGGTTTGCCGCCCGAGACCTGCCCCCCCGCGCCCGCTGATGCAATCGATTCCGCAGAGAGCGCCTGTGCCATTGCACCGAGCATCGCCGAGGTCAGCCGGCGGGCGGTGCTGCGGCTGACGCCGCCGGCTGTCAGCGCGAAGCGCACGAGCGCGTGGGCGCCGTCTGGCAGGGGGGTTTATAGTGGCCGGACCCTTTCCTCAGGTCAGCCATGCGCATCTGGAAACAAGACATCTCTTTGCAAGCACTGACGGCCGTCAGCGCCAACACCGCCGTCAGCCACCTGGGCATCGAATTTGTCGAGGTGGGCGATGATTTTCTGGTGGCCCGGCTGCCGGTGAACCGGCAAACCTGTCAGCCTTACGGCCTGCTGCACGGCGGCGTGTCGGTGGTGCTGGCCGAAACGCTGGGCTCCATTGGCGCCGCCTTTTGTGTGCCGGTCGGCACCCGGGTGGTGGGATTGGAGGTCAATGCCAATCACCTGCGGGGCGTGAGCCAGGGCTGGGTCACCGGCACCGCCCGGCCCGTGCACATTGGCCGCAGCACGCAGGTCTGGCAGATCGAGCTGCGCGACGATCAAGGGCGCAGGGTCTGCATCTCCCGGCTAACCATGACGGTGCTGCCGCAGTCGGCAGCCTGAGGCGGCTGACCTACTTGTTGGCCACCGGATCGAGCCCGGTGCCACGCACGATCGGGGCCACCGCCGCCGAGCTCAGGAAGCGCAGCAACTGACGCGCCGCCTCGGCTTGCTCGGCGCCCGGCACGATGGCGCCAGAGAAAAAGATGGTCTGCTGCACGTCATCGGGCAAGGTGCCGACGAAGTCCAGCTCCTTGAAATAAATCAGTTCGCTGACCTGCTGAAAGCCCAGCTCGGCCTCGCCGCGGGCGACCACCGCACCGACCCGCTCGCTGAAGATCTTGCGCGCGGTCTTTTGCATCTGCTCAGCAATCCCCAAACGTGGGAACATGTCCTGGGACAGGTAGGTACCGCTGGCGCTGGCCGAATAGGCCACCGACTTGGCCGCCAGCAAGGTCTTGCGCAGCGCATCAACGGTGCTGATATCGGGCAAAGGCGTGCCCTTCTTGACGGCCACGCCAATCTGCGAGCGGGCGAGATCGATGCGGCTGCCCGCTACCAGCTTGCCCTCCTTGACCAGGGCTTCGAGCCCGCCTTCAGACAGGATGGCTGCGTCAAAGCGCTCGCCGCGGGCAAAGCGGCTAGGGATGGAGTCGGGCGCGTTGCCCACAGAGGCACCGAAGGCGCTGATCACCTTGTGGCCGGTGGCCTGCTCGTAGATCGGGACCAGGATCTTGTAGGCCTCGGTGAAGGCACCCGAGGTGATGACCTTGATCTCAGTGGCCACCGCCCAGGGGGCGAGCAGCACGCCGGCGGCCAGCAGCAGGAAACGCGCTCGCGTGAGCAGGGGGCGCATGAAGCTCATGGGGATCTCCTCAACAGGGGGGGGCAGGCTCACTCGGCCTTGATGTTGCGCGCCTTGATCACGCGGCCGTAGGTGGTGTATTCGCCGCGGATGGTCTTGGCCAACTCTTCGCGCGAGCTCGGCTGTGGCGTCAGACCATGGGTGTTGAGCTGCTCGACCACATCGGGCGATTTGAGCACCTTGACGATTTCCAGGTTCCAGCGGTCCAAAACCGGCTTGGGCACCTTGGCTGAGGCCACGAAGGCATACCAGTTGGTGGCACTAAAGCCGGGAAAGCCCGACTCGGCCACCGTGGGCACCTTGGGATAGCTGGCCAAGCGCTGCGCACCGGTGCTGGCCAGCGGGATCAACTTGCCTGCTTCGATGTGCGGTTTGGCGGTGGAGACCGTTGAGTAATGCGCCGCCACGCGCCCGCCCAGCAGGTCCTGCATGGCCGGTGCGCCACCCTTGTAAGGCACATGCAGGGTGTCGATTTGAGCGGCTTCGTTGACCAGCTCACCGGCCAGGTGTGATGCCGATCCCGGTCCGGTGGAGGCGAAGTCGACCTTGCCGGGATTCTTGCGCGCAAAGGCGATGAACTCCGCAAAGGTCTTGTATGGGGCACTGGCCGGCACCACCAGCAGGTTGGGCGTGTCGATGGCCATCGAAATCGGCGCCAGGTCCTGCAGCGGGTCGTAGCTGATTTTCATCATGTGCGGCGCCAGCGCCAAGGGGCCGATGGAGCCCAGCAGGATCACGCTGCCGTCGGCCGGGCCGCTGGCGACCTGGGCATGGGCAATGTTGCCGCCTGCGCCCGGCTTGTTGTCCACCACGACCGTCGCACCGATGTTCTCGCCCAGCTTCTTGGCGACGATGCGCGCGGCCGTGTCGGCGGCGCCGCCAGCAGCAAAACCCACGGTCAGGGTGATGGTCGATTTCGGCGGGAAGGGCTGTGCCTGTGCGGCCGGGCTCAGCAGGCCGACCAGGGGCAGCAGGCAGGCAAGAAGTCGTCGGTTCACACCAGGGCTCTTTCAGCAAGCGGGGGTTAGAAAGTCCTGACCTCTCGGATCAGGCCTATGGCATCAGGTACCTGGCCGCAGATTGTGGAGAGCGCGCAGCACGGCGTCAATGGTGAGGTTCAAAGCCAGGCCTGGGCCAGACCACTGGCGCGGCGCGCCCCAAGCTGCCCATTAAGCGGCGTCTCCCTGCGCCATGCGCGGGCTCTGCCAGTACACATCGTCGCCGCCGTTCATGCGGTTGAGCACGCGTGCCAATACAAAAAGCAGATCGCTCAGGCGGTTGAGGTACTGGCGCGGCGCATCGCGCAGTTTTTCAGCCTCGCCCAGGCTGACCACCGAACGCTCAGCGCGGCGGGCTACGGTGCGGCAGACATGGGCTTGCGAGGCCGCGCGCGTGCCCGCCGGCAAAATGAATTCCTGCAGACGCGGCAGCTGGCTGTTGTAGCGCTCGAGCGCCTGGTCCAGGGCCAGCACCGCCTCGTCCTTGAGCAACTCAAAGCCCGGAATGGAGAGCTCACCGCCCAGGTTGAACAGCTGGTGCTGTACCTGCACCAGCAGCTCGCGCACATCGCCGGGCATGTCCTCACACAGCAGCAGGCCGATGTGGGAATTGAGCTCGTCGACATCGCCCATGGCGTGAACACGCAGACTGTCTTTGGACACGCGCGTGTTGTCTCCCAGGCCGGTGGTGCCCTGGTCTCCGGTGCGGGTGGCGATCTGGGTCAGGCGGTTGGACATGCAATGGTTTCCTCTTGAAGCCCGATTATCGAGCCTGCCTGCCTGGCTGCCTTGCCGCGGTTGCGGCGACTTACACTCCAGTCCAATCACCCCCCAAAAATCGGAGACAAGGACCATGACCGCTGCCCTGCCCAGCCATCTGTTGCCCGAGATCAAGCAGCGCGAGACGCCTGCGGCGCTGATAGAAGCGCTCAAGGCGCTGTTTGGCGATCGCTGCTCGACCGCTCTGGCGGTGCGTGAACAGCATGGCAGGGACGAATCGTCCTTCACCGTGCCGCCGCCGTCGGCCGTGGTGTTTGCGCAAAGCAGCGCCGAGGTCTCGCAAGTGCTCAGCCTGTGCAATGAGCACGCGGTTCCGGTCATCCCTTATGGCGCCGGCTCTTCGCTCGAAGGCCATTTGCTGGCGGTGCAAGGCGGCATCAGCCTCGACGTCAGCCGCATGAACCAGGTGCTCTCGCTCAATGCCGACGACCTGACGGTCACGGTGCAGCCCGGCGTGAGCCGCAAGCAGCTCAACGAGGAGATCAAGCACAGCGGGCTGTTTTTCCCCATAGACCCGGGCGCCGATGCCAGCATCGGCGGCATGTGCGCGACCCGCGCCAGCGGAACCAACGCGGTGCGCTATGGCACCATGCGCGAGAACGTGCTGGCGCTCGAGGTCGTCAGCGCCAGTGGCCAGATTCTGCGCACCGGCACCCGGGCGCGCAAATCGAGCGCCGGCTACGACCTGACCCGGCTGATGGTGGGCAGCGAAGGCACGCTGGGCGTGATCACCGAAGTGACGCTGCGCGTCTATCCACTGCCGGAGGCGATTTCTGCAGCGATTTGCTCCTTCCCCAGCATCGAGGCGGCGGTGCGCACCACCATTGAAGTCATACAGATGGGCATCCCGATCGCCCGGGTGGAATTCATCGACGCTGCGACGGTGGCGATGTTCAACCAGCATTCCAAGCTGTCGCTGCGCGAAGAGCCGATGCTGCTGATGGAGTTTCATGGCTCGCCGGCTGGGGTCAAGGAGCAGGCCGAGCTGGTGCAGGACATTGCGCTAGGGCGCGGCGGTCAGTCCTTTGAATGGGCGGCCTCACCCGAAGAGCGCACCCGGCTGTGGACCGCCCGGCACAACGCCTACTTTGCGGCCATCCAATCGCGCCCCGGCTGCCGGGCCATTTCAACCGATGTGTGTGTGCCGATCTCCCGCCTGGCCGACTGTTTGCTCGAATCGGCCCAAGAGGCGCAGGACAGCGGCCTGCCCTACCTGCTGCTCGGCCATGTGGGCGATGGCAACTTTCACTTTGGCTACCTGATCGACCCCGACAGTGCCGATGAGCGCGTAACGGCCGAAGCGCTCAATGTGAAACTGGTGCACCGCGCGCTGAGCATGGGCGGCACTTGCAGCGGCGAGCACGGGGTGGGCATGCACAAGATCGGCTTTTTGCAAAGCGAGGCCGGCGACGCTGCCCTGGACATGATGCGCGCCATCAAGCGCACCCTGGATCCCAAAAACATCCTCAACCCGGGGAAGATTTTTACGCTCTAGCGGGCGGCTGGGGCCGTCTCACGTCGCGAAGGCAGCGGCTGATCCATGCGGGTGGCCGACCACTTCTTCAAGCGCAGGGCAAAGCCCGGCAATGAGATCATGCGGGTCGCATGTGGGCTAGCTTGTCACTGCACATCTACCTTGCTCTCTGGATCTTGCCATGCCCCCTATGAGCTCAGCCGCCGCAAAAGTAGCCCGTTCGCGTGAAAAGATGCGTGCTGCTGGCCTGCGCCCGGTGCAGTTTTGGGTGCCGGACACACGGCTGGAGGGTTTTGCCGCCGATCTTCGAATGCAGTGCCTGGCCCTCAGGGGCGATGCCGCTGAGACCGACGTGCTGCGCATGACCGAGGCGGCGGCCGCTCAGGGGGAGGGCTGGCATTGAGGCGGCGCGGGGATCTGCTTACCGGTTGCCTGCAGGCTGACTACGGCAAACCCCGGCCTGCTCTGGTCCTTCAATCCGACCTGCTGGGCGAGCTTGACAGCGTGGTGCTGTGCCCGATCAGCAGCGAGCTGCGCACGGCGGCCTTCCGCCTCACCGTCGAACCTACCGCGGGCAATGGCTTGCAGGCGCTGCCGCAGGTGATGGTCGTCAAACTGGCGACACTGCCCCGGGCTCAAATTGAACGAGCCTTTCGGAAGGCTGGAAGAGGAGCGGATGAAGGCCGTGGACAGCGTCTGGGTCATCGGGCTGATCTGAGACCCAGCGGGCCATGAGAAGTTCCCAAGCCTCAGGCCATGCGTCGCCCGACAGCGAGGACCCGCCGACGCCCGAGCGCAGCGCCACCCGCCAGCGCATCGCGGCCCTGCAGGCCCGGCTGCTGGCTGGTGGCATCCCCTTCAGAGGCCCGCCGGCAGAGCCGACCACCTGCTGCGGGCGCGGCTGCAACGGCTGCGTGTGGGAGGGCTACGAGGCGGCGCTGCAGTGGTGGTTCGAAGAGGCCGGGGCCCATGCGGTCCGCCAGTCCAGCTGATCAGGCCACCGGGCCCGCGCCCGGCTTCTGAGGCTCAGGCCTCGCCCCAGACTTCCTGGGCCGTCTCGATCACCAGACGCAGCTTGTCGCGCTGGGCTTGCACGGCAATGTTGTTGCCGTGCACCGTGCTGGAAAAGCCGCACTGCGGCGACAGCGCCAACTGCTCGAGCGGGGCGTATTTGGCGGCTTCGTCGATGCGGCGCTTGAGCGCATCCTTGCTTTCCATGTCGCCAAACTTGGTGGTCACCAGGCCCAGCACCACGGTCTTGCCCTTGGGCAGGAAGCGCAGCGGGCGGAAGTCGCCGCTGCGGTCATCGTCGTACTCCAGGAAGTAGGCGTCGATGTCCATCTCTGCCAGCAAGGCCTCAGCCACCGGCTCGTAGTTGCCTGCAGCCGCGTGGGTGCTCTTGAAGTTGCCGCGACACAGGTGCATGGCCAAGGTCATGCCGGCAGGCTTTTGCGCCACGACCTTGTTCACGAACTGCGCATAGCGGTGCGGCAGCTCATTGGGGTCGTCGCCACGCTGGCGGGCGGCCTCGCGCATCTTCTCGTCGCACAGGTAGGCCAGGTTGGTGTCGTCCATCTG
>JBAXEN010000137.1:0-10260 GCA_037140415.1 Betaproteobacteria bacterium
TGGCCACCGGCCTGTCGGTGGTGGGGGTGAGCATTCCCCACTACTGGCTGGGCCTGGTGCTGACCATTGTTTTTTCAACCTGGCTGGGCTGGTTCCCGGCGATGGGCGCGGGCCCGGGCGGCTCGACCGACTGGACCTGGGACTGGGAGCACATGCGCTATCTGGTGTTGCCGGCGCTCACTTTGTCGGTGATTCCCATGGGCATCATCACCCGCACCGTTAGGGCCCTGGTGGCCGATATGCTGGGGCAGGAGTTTGTGATGGCCCTGCGCGCGCGCGGCTTGAGTTCTAGGGCCGTGTTCCGGCATGTGGCGAAGAACACCGCACCCACTGTTTTGGCGGTGGCTGGCCTGCAGGTGGGTTACCTGATGGGCGGCTCGATCCTGGTGGAGACGGTTTTTGCTTGGCCGGGCACCGGCTTTTTGCTCAACACCGCGATATTCCAGCGCGACATCCCATTGCTGCAAGGCACCTTGCTGGTGCTGTGCATGTTCTTTGTGGGCTTGAATTTGCTGGTCGATATCTTGCAGCCCCTGATCGACCCCCGCATGGGTCGCAGCTGAACATGAGGCCTGAAAAGTCATGACTCCGTCTCTCAGCCTTGCAGATTCCCAAGGCAGCCGCCCCAGCCGCGGCTACTGGCAGGTGGTGGCCAGGCAGCTGCGCCAGGAGCCAGTGGCCATGGCCAGTGCCCTGGTGCTCGTGCTGATCGTCTGTGCGGCGCTGTTCGCGCCCTGGCTGGCGCCGGCCGATCCGTTCAAGGCCAGCATGCTCAAACGCTTGCTGCCCATCGGCAGCCCGGGCTTTGTATTGGGCACCGACGAGCTCGGGCGCGACATGCTCACCCGCCTGATGTATGGCGGGCGCCTGTCGCTGCTGATGGGCGTGGTGCCGGTGTTTGCGGCCTTTGTCATCGGCACCAGCTTGGGCTTGTTTGCCGGCTATGTGGGCGGGCGGGTGAACATGGTGATCATGCGCGTGCTCGATGTGTTTTACGCCTTCCCGTCGGTGCTGCTGGCGGTGGCCATTTCCGGCGCCTTGGGGCCGGGCATGCGCAACAGCCTGATCGCCCTGACCCTGGTGTTCGTGCCGCAGGTGGTGCGCGTGGCCGAGAGCGTCACCACCCAGGTGCGCAAGCTCGACTACATCGAAGCGGCCCGCATGAGCGGTGCCAGCGCCATGTCCATCATCCGGGTGCATGTGCTGGGCAATGTGCTGGGGCCGGTGTTCGTCTACACCACCGGCCTGCTCAGCGTCAGCATGATCCTGGCTTCGGGCCTGTCATTCCTGGGCCTGGGGGTCAAGCCACCCGAGCCGGAATGGGGACTGATGCTCAACACCTTGCGTTCAGCCATCTACAACAACCCGCTGGTTGCGGCCTTACCGGGCGTCTTCATTTTCATCACCTCGATGGCCTTCAACTTGCTGGCCGACGGGGTTCGCTCCGCCATGGACATTCGTCGATGACCGATCTTTCTATGCCTGCGGTGCCCGACCGCGGCGGCCCCGCCCAGCCCTTGCTGGTGGTCAAGGACCTGAAAAAACACTTCCCTGTGCGCGCCGGCCTGTGGGAGCGCGAGCGTAAGTTTGTGCATGCGGTCGACGGTGTGAGCTTCTCGGTGGCCAAAGGTACGACGCTGGGCATCGTGGGCGAGTCGGGGTGCGGCAAGTCCACCACCGCCCGCCTGATTGCCCGCCTGATCGCCCCCGACAGCGGCAGCATGGTGTTTGACGGCGACGGCGTGGCCGAATATTGCGGCATGGCCCTCAAAGAATTTCGCCGCAATTTGCAAATGGTGTTCCAGGACTCCTTCGCCTCGCTCAACCCGCGCCTGACCATTGTGGAGACCATCGCCTACGGCCCCCAGGTCCATGGCATGGACGCCGCCACCGCCCACCGGGAGGCGCGCGCCTTGCTGGCCCGGGTTGGCCTGGCGCCCGAGCAATTTGCCTCGCGTTATCCGCACGAGTTGTCGGGGGGGCAGCGCCAGCGGGTCAACATCGCGCGCGCCCTGGCCTTTCACCCCCGGCTGGTGATCCTGGATGAGGCGGTGGCGGCGCTGGACAAGTCGGTCCAGGCGCAGGTGCTCAATCTCCTGCAAGAGCTCAAGGCCGAGCATCAGCTGACCTATCTGTTCATATCGCACGATCTGCATGTGGTGCACTACATCAGCGACGAGGTCATGGTGATGTACCTCGGCCAAGTGGTCGAGCGCGGCCCCGTCGAGCGCATTTACAGCACACCGGCGCACCCCTACACCCGGGCCCTGCTGTCGGCGGTGCCGTCGATGGACCCGCTGCACCGCACGCAGCACTCCCCGCTGGCCGGCGATCCGCCCAATCCGATCAACCCGCCGCAGGGATGCCGATTTCGCGACCGTTGCAGCTCGGCGCAAGAAGTTTGCGCGCAAGCCACGCCAATCTTGCGCCCGGTGGGCCAGAACAAGGAGCACATCGTGGCCTGCCACATGAATGACCCTGCATCGGGCCACCGCGACGCAGCGCCCTTGGCGCCTCACCGGGAGGCCAGGGCATGAGCGCGCCTGTGCTTTGCGTGAAGGACCTGAGTGTGCAGTTCACCGGCCAGCGCAAGGCGCAGGCCTTGAGCCGGGTGAGCTTCGATCTGGCGCCCGGCGAGGTATTGGGCCTGTTGGGCGAATCCGGCTCGGGCAAGAGCGTGACCCTGCGCACCTTGCTGCGCCTGCATCCCGAGCGCACCACACATGTCAGCGGTTCGGTAGAGGTGGCCGGCCAGGACGTGCTGAGCCTGCAGGGGCAGGCCCTGAACCACTACCGGGGCGGCATCGCCTCCATGGTGTTCCAAGAGCCCGGCTTGGCCTTTGACCCGGTCTACACCATCGGCCAGCAAATGATCGAGGCCCTGCGCGCCCATGAGGGCATCGATACCCGCAGCGCGCAGCAACGCGCCCTGCAGATGCTCGAACGGGTGCAGATCCCGCAAGCGCGCCGCCGACTGGACGCCTACCCGCATGAGCTGTCGGGAGGCATGCGCCAGCGCGCCATGATCGCGCTGGCGCTGGTGTGCCGACCGCAGCTGCTGCTGGCCGATGAGCCAACAACCGCGCTGGATGCGACGGTGCAGATTCAAATCCTGCTGCTGCTGCGCGAGCTGCAAAAAGAAACCGGCATGGCGGTGGTCTTCGTCACCCATGACATCGGCGCCGCGGTAGAAGTGGCCGACCGCCTGGCCGTCATGTACGCAGGTCGCCTGGTGGAAATGGGCGATGTGGCCCAGGTGGTGAGCCAGCCCAGGCACCCCTACACCCAAGGCCTGCTCGCTTCCACCGTGGGGACTGGAAACAAAGGCAAGCCCTTGCAAGCCGTACCTGGCTCGCCGCCCGATCTGTCCAACTTGCCGTCCGGGTGCAGCTTTGCGCCGCGCTGTCTGCGTGCCAGCGCCCAGTGTCATCAAGCGAGCCCTGCGGTGGTGTTGGAAGGCGGATCGAGCTGGGCCTGCTGGCATCCGGTGGCAGACCCACTGGAGCGGTGACGACCATGAGCGCCCCCCCACCCACCCCCCGCAGCCGCGGCAGCCTGGCTGATGATGTCTGCCGGCAGATCGCCGACGACATTGCCCTGGGGGTGTTATCACCCGGCGAGCACCTGGACGAAACCAGCTTGGCGATGCGCTTTCAGGTCTCGCGCACGCCGGTGCGGGAAGCCTTGAAGCAACTGGCCATCACCGGCTTGGTGGCCTACCGACCCAACCGAGGCTCGGTGGTCGCCGAGATGGGCCCCTTGCAGATCGACCAGATGTTCGAAGCCATTGGGGAGTTGGAAGCCACCTGCGCCCGCCATGCCGTGGTGCGCATGACCGAGGACGAGCGGGCACGTGTGGCGCAGCTCCATGGCTTGAGCCGCTCGACCATCCAGAACAACGACGTCGATGCCTACGATCGCATCAACCGCGAGCTGCACCATGTCATCATCGCCGGTTGCCACAACCCGGTGCTGATCGACATGACCATGGGCTTGCGCAAAAAAATTGCCAACTTCAGACGCACCCAATTTCGCCACCTGGACCGCATGACTGCCTCTTTTGAGGAGCACTCGGTCATTGTGGAAGCCATCCTGGCCCGCGACGTGGTGACCTGTTACCGCGAAATGCGCGCCCACCTGTTATCCGCCCGCAGCGCTGCCGCGCGGGTATCCTCGAATTGGACCTCCTCATGAACCCCATCCTGGGTCGCCGCGGTGCGGTCGTTGCCCCCCACAGCCTGGCCGCGCAGGCCGGTTTGGACATCTTGCGTGACGGCGGCAACGCCATTGAAGCGACCATCGCCACCGCCGCCACCCTGGCAGTGGTCTACCCCCACATGACGGGCATCGGCGGCGATGGCTTTTGGCTGATGCATGCGCCTGGCCAGGCCATGCAGTCCATCGACGCCTGTGGTGCTGCCGGCGCCGCTGTCACGCGCGAGCTCTACGGCGATCGGGCCAGCATCCCGTGGCGGGGCCCCTTGGCGGCCAACACGGTGGCCGGCACGGTCTCGGGCTGGGGCGCGGCCTACGCTTACAGCCAGGCGCACTGGGGCGGGAAGCTGCCGTTTGCGCGCTTGCTGGAAAGCGCGATGGGCTACGCCCGCGAGGGCTTTCCCGTCACCCACAGCCAGGAGGCCAACACGCGCAGCAAATTGGCCGAGTTGCAAGACCAACCGGGCTTTGCCCAGGCTTTCTTGAACCCGCAAGGCCAGGTGCCGCGCTACGGCGAGCGCCATGGCTTTGCGCAGCTGGCGACCACGCTCGAGCAGCTGGCGCGTGCAGGCGCCCAGGACTTCTACCAGGGCGCGCTGGCCGAGCAGATCGCCCGTGACTTGGCGGCCGTCGGCAGCCCGCTCACCGCTGCCGATTTGGCAGAGCACCGTGCGCTGGTCAAGGCGCCCCTGTCGCTGCGCTTAGGCGGCGCCACCGTCTACAACATGGCGCCCCCCACCCAAGGCTTGGCCTCGCTGCTGATTCTGGGCGTGTACGACCGCATCCGACAGTCAGGCTGGAGCCCCGACAACCTGGCGGGCATCCATGCCTTGGTCGAGGCCACCAAGCAAGCCTTTATCGTGCGTGACCGCTATGTGACCGACCCGGCTCAGATGTCGGTCGATCCGGCTTCCTTGCTCAGCGCCGAGGCCGTGCAGCGCATGGCCTCGGCCGTACCGCTCGATCGTGCCAGTGCGTGGCCAGCGCCGAATTCGGACGGTGACACCACCTGGATGGGCGTGGTCGACGCCCAAGGTCGGGCGGTCAGCATGATCCAGAGCATTTATTTCGAGTTCGGCAGCGGCGTGGTCTTGCCCGACAGCGGCTTCTGGTGGCAAAACCGGGGTTGTTCATTTGACCTGCGGCCGGGCCAGCTGCGCAGCCTGGCCCCTGGACGCAAACCCTTTCACACCCTCAACCCGGCCATGGCCCAGCTCGACGATGGGCGCCTGCTGGTGTACGGCACCATGGGTGGCGAAGGCCAGCCGCAAACCCAGGCAGCCGTGTTTTCCCGCTATGTCTGGGGGGGGCACAACGTGCGCTCGGCCGTGGCTGCGCCGCGCTGGCTGCTCGGACGCACCTGGGCCGAACCAAGCACCACCTTGAAGCTGGAGTCACGCTATCCGGCCACGGTGGTCGAAGGGCTCCGCGCCCTGGGTCATCCGGTCGAGATGGTCGGCGATTTTGACGAACGCATGGGCCATGCGGGTGCGCTGGTGCTGCACCCCACGGGCTGGCTGGAAGGCGGCGAAGATCCGCGCAGCGACGGTGCGGTATCGGCCTGGTAATTGCAGTTCCCAGGGCGCCTATGGCAGGCCCCCGACACCAAATCGTCCGGGGTGGACTCAGACCCTGTTCAGTTGATGGGCACCGAATAATCAGTGGCGAATTTTCGGCCGTTCACGTCATAGGTACACAGCCGCAAATGCAGTGAGCTCACGCGCACATTGTTCTCAGGCGCCGTCCAGCCGATCAAGACGCTGGTGTTGCCGGCCAGCAGCGGTTTTTCAATTCTGAAGTAGGGCAAGCCAGTCACGCCCGTGGCTTGGACCTGAAGGCTATTCACAAAACGGTTGTCAGGCAAAGTGAAGTTCACCAGCAGGCTTTGATGGGGCGCAAACGCGGAAGCCGTGGGGGCCTTGCCATTGATGGTCACCCGGTCAATGGTGCCGAACATGGCGCGGGACAAACTGCTGGTAGGCAGTGGCGCCAAGCCGAGGTTGATGTTGTACCCCGTATCGTTCAAGGTGTTGCCGGAAGCATCCTTGAGGATCAGGTTGTAGATGCTGTTGTTGGCAATTTCCGATGTGATGAGACAAGGCCCGTTATAGGGAGCAGGGCATGCCCCAACGGCGTTGGGTCTGGTACTGGTCAACTCGCCTGGAGTGGCTATTCCCAACCAGGTGTCGTAAACATCCTGTGCCAGCCACAGGGGACTGGACAATCCAGGACCCGTGACGGAAGCCGTTGCCACCCGAACGGGCACGGATCGGCCATTGTTGTAGGCAAAGGGATCGACACCAAAGCTTATTCCACTCCAGAGGATGTCGCTATTTTGGTCATAGGTTTGAGCTGACTTAAACCCGACATCGGCAATCAAGCCATCACCCTGAAATAACCAGCGCCCCTGCTTTTTTACAAATCGGGTTTTGTTGACCTCTTCCTTGATGACGCCTTGAGAATTTTGCACGGCACCTGTGGCCGTCGCAGTCAGGCCACCGGGCTTGATTTTCACGTCGATGCTGACGATCTTCCAACCTATCAAGGCCACATTGCTCGACAGCTCATCGGCCCATTGTTCAAATGACTGGCCGCCATTCATAAAGTCGCTGGAGGTATCGATCAAACCACTTTCAGCCAACTGCTTCGGGGTGGGCAATTGATTCGCAAACCGTGCAGTGAAGTCATTGATAGCCTGCACGATTTGCCGAATGTCATCGGCGGCACTGGCTGGCAAGGTTCCGGGCAAGATAGGCACGCTGTCAATGGGTTGGGTGACGTCAATGGTGCCCAGCGTCGTGTTGTTGATGAAATCCTTCAAAATGATCGTGTTGGCCGCTTCATCGGTTTGCACCTGAAGGACATCAAACAGCGCATCGAGTTTGGTGTGGTCGGCATTGAACACCGAGCGCAGAAAATCGATCCCATCTTCAATGCCCATGTGCTTGAGCAGGGGGTATAGCTTCTGGTAGAGCGCGATCCGAATGCTTTCAATCTTGGCTGAATTCACCGATTTCGAGTCGGCGCCATTGCCAAACTTGTCGGCCACAGTGCCAGCCAGACTGGAAACGATGATGTCGGTGAACGGGGTGATGTTGATAGTGCCTCCCACGTCGCTTGCCAAAGCGACCGAGTAATAAGTGACCCATGTCGCGCCCACACGGCCGCCCGCTTTGATCACAAAAGGCCCGGTCATGCCTTGCACGTCGACAGCGTAGCGACCATCGGCCTCGATGGTGACCCCGCGCTTGACACCCAAACTGTCCGTCACCTCGACGTTGCCAATGATCGGCGCCCCGCCTGCGGCCACACCCGACAAGGCCCCCGCAATCCCCGTGGTGTTCGGCGTGTTTTTGCCTTGTTCACAGATGGAGCCAGCCCCTGAGCCCAAAGCCCAGCTCACGGCGGAACAGCCACCGCCTCCACCGCAGGCGACGAGCAGCAGGCCCCAGATCAATACTGCAGCAATCTTCAGAAGGTTCATACAAGAGCTCAAAGGAATTTGCACATCGGAAGTTCGATGTTGATGTCCGAGGGATAGGCAAATGCCGTTTCCTTGCTCAGATCCAAGGCCAAGCCCAGCAGGCCACCCAGTACGATATTGCCCAGGGTTTCAATCGACGGCTGTACTCCAACGGGCTGCAAGGTGCCATCCAGCAAGCCCGCCTCACACTTCAGGGCCACAGGCTCGCTGCTGCGCGGTATTGAGAGTTTGGCGGGCGTCACGAAACTCCAGGTGCCCTTGTCATTCGACGCCACGCAGCGACGCTGAAAAATCCGCTGCTTGCATTCGGTGCGCACCGTCACCCACTGATCTGTGCTGCCGATGACCGTGGCACAGCCTGCCAAAAAGGCCGTTGACGCGGTGACCGCTACCCCCAGGCGCGCAAATGCAGTGCTCAAAAGACCCCTCCGTCAGGACAAACTGCCATCGACCATTGCCTAGGATCGACGCCAATTTCAAAAACTTTAAGGACTCGACCAACCCGGTTGAGCATGAACGGATCCCTGGGAAAAGCGGCCCTGACCCGCGCAGGCCGAGCACTTGCCTGATATTGGCGCTGTAGGTGATGAAGGCGACGACGCGCAGCTGAAGGCCGCCAATGGAGCCCGCAAGGGTCTGCAGACCCTGCGAGAGCATGTGTCGGCTCCCCCTCTCGCAGCTCGGCCACGGCCTGGCCAGTGCCGTGCAGCGCGAGAAGGTCGCCTGAGGGCTACACGGCCGCCCGCCGCTCAGGCGGCAAGGTGGGTTGCCAAAAACTCCACGCTCCGCCGGTGGGCCAGCGTCGCGCTAGAGGCTTGAAATGACGCCCGGCCCGGGTGGTCAAAACCGTACGGGGCGTCGTAGTGCAGGACCTCCACCGGCGAGCCGCCTACTGCGGTCTGCGCATGCCGGTCCGCAAAAGCTTTGACCGAACTGGCCTTCATCCATTGATCATCGTTGCCAAAGTGGGTCAGCACCGGGCACAAGGCCTGCGTGGCCTGGTCGGGCAAATCGGTCATGCCGCCGCCGTAATAGCACACCGCCGCACCCAGACCACGGACGCCGCAGGCGGCACGCCAGGCCAGCAGAGCGCCCCAGCAAAAACCCAGCAAACCCACGCGGGCTTGGGGCGCCCACAGTTTGGCGTGGGCAATGGCCGCCTGAATGTCGAGCATGACCAGCGGTGAGTCCAGCGCTTGCAGGGGCTTGCAGATGCGGGGGTAGGCTCTGTCTCCCGGATTTTCAAAGCGGTAGCCATAGTCGATGCCGGTTTTCCCGCGGCTGAAAGTCGAGGGGGCAATGACCCAGAACCCCAGGGCCGCGTAGCTCTTGGCCACCGCCCGGATATGCGCGTTGACACCCGGCAAACTGGTGCTGGCCGAAGTTGATTTGACGCGTGACGAGTCCCAGCCGAAATGTCTTTGGTCCATCTCCTGCAGCAGCACCAGTGCCGCTCGAGGCAGGGTCGGTGGCTCGACCACATAGGCCCGAAAACGATGCTCATCGATGGACTGCAACTCAATGTACTTACCCATGCACCCTGTCCTTATTCATTGGTCATTGTTTTCATGCGCAGCTGACTGAGCTGCGCTCAGCGGCCTTGCAGCGCGCTGGCCCGAGCAGCCGCAGCGCCGTTCAGGCAATCGAGCAGCGCGGCAAAGGCCACAGGTTTGGTGAAATGCTGGTTAAAGCCGGCTTGGGCAGCGCGCTGCTGGTCGGTTTCAGTGCCGTAGCCGGTCAGCGCCACCAGCGTTGTCTGCTCCATCTCCGGTAGGCTGCGCAGCTGGCGCGCCAAGGCATAGCCGTCCATACCGGGCAGGCCAATGTCGATGACGCAGACGTCGGGGGCGACCTCCCGGATGCACGGCAGCAAGGCCTCGGCGGTGGGAAAAACAAGGGGCCGGTGGCCCGACAGCTCCAGCAGCATGGCCAGCGGCTTGGCAGCGTCGGCGTTGTCGTCCACCAGCGCAATCGTCAGCGCCGGCGAGGGTGCCGCTGCTGCCAGCGCCTCTGCCCGGGCCGTGGCCTCGGCGGCGCCGGCTTGCAGCAGCGGCAAAGTCACGGTGAAGGTGGCACCGCAGCCCAGACCGTCGCTGTGCAAAGCGATGCTGCCGCCGTGCGCTTGCACCAGGTTTTTAACCAGCGACAAGCCCAGACCCAGACCGCCTTTCGTTCGATCGCTGCTGCGCTTGGCCTGGACAAAAAAGTCAAACACATGGGCGGCCAGTTCCGGGGCGATGCCCACGCCGTTGTCCGTCACCACGATCTGGGCCTCGTGCGCGCTGGTGCTCAAGCCGAGCTCAAGTGTGCCGCCGGCAGGCGTGTAGCGCGCCGCATTGACCAGTAAATTTGTCACCACCTGCACCAGCCGGGTCAGGTCGCCCAGCACCCAGACCGGGGCCTGCGGCTGGGCCAGCACCAGCCGGTGCTGCTTGGCGCTGACGAGGCCGTGGGCTTGCTCACTGGCACCCGCCAGCACGTCCAGCAAGTCGACCGGCTCCTGATCGATCTGCAACTGCCCCTGGGAGACGCGGGACAGGTCCAGCAAGTCGTTGACCAAA
>JBAXEN010000138.1:0-10144 GCA_037140415.1 Betaproteobacteria bacterium
AGGTTGCGCATGGTCAGCTGGCCGATGCGGTCGAGCGGGCTGAAGGGCGCGTCTTCCACTTTTTCCATCGACAGGCGCTCGGGTGCGTAGGTCAGGTTGGGCGATGTGGTGTTGACGATGCTGTAGTCATTGCCGCGGCGCAGCTCCAGCGTCACTTCTCCGGTCACGGCGCGGGCCACCCAGCGCTGGGCGGTTTCGCGCAGCATGATGGCTTGCGGGTCGAACCAGCGGCCCTGGTAGAGCAGGCGGCCGAGCTTGAGGCCACCCATGCGGTACTGCTCGATGGTGTCTTCGTTGTGGATGCCGGTGACCAGGCGCTCGTAGGCGATGTGCAGCAGCGCCATGCCCGGGGCCTCGTAGATGCCGCGGCTCTTGGCCTCGATGATGCGGTTTTCGATTTGGTCGCTCATGCCCAAACCGTGCCGGCCGCCGATTTCGTTGGCCTTGAGGAACATATCGACCAGCGAATCGAAGGTCTGTCCGTTGAGCGCAACCGGCATGCCTTCTTCAAAGCGCACGGTCACCTCTTCGGCCTTGACTTCGACCTCGGGCTTCCAAAAGGCCACGCCCATGATGGGGTTGACGATGCGAATGCCGCTGTCGAGTTGCTCCAGGTCCTTGGCTTCGTGGGTTGCGCCCAGCATGTTGGAGTCGGTGGAGTAGGCTTTTTCCACACTCATCTTGTAGTCAAAGCCATTGGCGATCAGGAATTCGCTCATTTCCTTGCGGCCGCCCAACTCGTCAATGAAGGTCTGGTCCAGCCAGGGCTTGTAGATCTTCAGGCTGGGATTGGTGAGCAGGCCGTAGCGGTAAAAACGCTCGATGTCATTGCCTTTGAAGGTCGAGCCGTCGCCCCAGATGTGGACATCGTCGTCCTTCATCGCAGCCACCAGCATGGTGCCGGTGACGGCGCGGCCAAGCGGGGTGGTGTTGAAGTAGGTGATGCCGCCGGTGCTGATGTGGAAAGCGCCACACTGGATGGCCGCAACGCCCTCATGAGCCAGCTGGGTGCGGCAGTCGACCAGACGGGCTTTTTCTGCGCCATAGGCCATGGCCTTGCGCGGGATTTCCTCGTAGTCCGACTCGTCGGGCTGGCCCAGATTGGCGGTGTAGGCATAGGGCATGGCGCCCTTTTTCTTCATCCACAGCAGGGCCGCCGAGGTGTCGAGGCCGCCGGAGAAGGCAATGCCGACTTTTTGCCCCTTGGGCAGGTGTTGCAAGATGGTGCTCATGGTCTGGACTCGCTGGCCTGCCGTGGGCAGGCTGAAAGGGCTGGGCAGTGGGCTGCCGCTTAGCCGAAATGGCAGATGTAGTGATAGGCCTCGGTCACCCGGATCTCGAAGCTCGATTGGCCGGGGATCTTGAAGCTGTGGCCCGGCCCGGAGGTCTGCCACTGCGAGCTGCCTGCGAGCTTGTACTCGCAGCTGCCGGCCACGCATTCCATGATCTCGGGCGCGCCGGTGTTGAAGGTCAGGGTGGAGGGCAGCACCACGCCGACTGATTTTTTGCTGCCGTCGGCCAGGGTGATGCCGTGGCTGACACACTTGCCGTCGAAATAGACGCTGGCTTGGGTATTGACGCTGACGTTGTTCAGTTGCGCGTTGCTCATGGGGGTCCGCCGAGTACAGGGGCCCGCAAGCGGGCGAAACGCGAATTTTAGGTCATGGCCTTTGTCCCGCGCCCCGCCTCAGATTCAGCGCAGCTTCCGGCAGCGGCTTGGCGGCCGTTCACTGCCAGCGACCGTGGTGGTGCCGGCCGCCGTGGTAACCCCAGTTGAGCGACAGGCCGATAGGCACCACCGGCGCATAACGTGCCTGAGGGTAGATCACCGGCGGATAGACCACCGTATAGGCGGGCGAGACCACGGTGTGCGTCGCAATGGGCTCGGCCTGCACATAGGTCACGGTGGGTGCGGGTGCAGCCGACACGGGGCCGGTGATGATGGTGTTGGATGTCGGGGAGGCGGGCAGGGCGCCGACCGGGCTGACCTGCAAGCGCACATAGGCCCCCGGGTCATTTGGCATCTTGATGCTGTAACGCTTGTTGTCGTATTCATAGACAACGTCGTAGTGCAGCACCCGGCTTTCGTAGCTGGTCTGGGTGGTGCACTGCTGGACATTACGGACCTCATCGCGGGTGCCTTCGACCCGGTTACCCAGCAGTGCGCCGCCGACCAGGCCGAGCATGGTGGTGACGTCACGGCCGCTGCCGCCTCCGATGGCGTTGCCGATGGCACCGCCGGCAATCGCGCCCATGGCGGCGCCGGCACCCGAGGGCTGGCTTTGCTGGATCACCTGCTGGGTGGTGCAGACCTGACGCGGCACCGCCACCTGCTGCATCACAGCGGTGGTGTTGATCACCCGGGCCATGACCTCCTGGGCCAGGGCGGGCATGGCGGTTGCGGCGCCGAGGGAGGCGGTCGCTAGGGCGAGCAGAGAGAGTTTTTTGCTGTTCATAAGGATCTCCTGACAGAAGTGCTGGCTTGAGTTCGCCAAACTAGCGATCTCTCGACCGAGCCGCCCGAAGGCTCGGTCTGTACATTAAACGGTTTTGGTCACGGTTTGGTTAACAAGTTCGGGTAAATCCTGGGTAAAGCTGTTTCAAGGGTTTTCCCGGGTGATCCGGCTTGTCCAGTCTTCGGCCTTGAAACCGACGCTGATCGGCCCTCCGGGCCAGGCCACCACCGGCCGCTTGATCAGGCTGGGCTGGGCCTGCATCAGCGCCAGGGCGCTGCCTGCGTCAACCACCCCTTGTTGCTGGTCGGGCTGGAGCTTGCGCCAGGTGGTGCCTTGCCGGTTGAGCAGTTTTTCCCAGCCGACCGCGTGGGCCCAGGATTGGAGTTGGTCTGCACTCACCCCGACCTTTTTGAAGTCATGAAACTGGTGGCCAATGCCGCGTTCGGTCAGCCAGACCCTTGCTTTTTTGACCGTGTCGCAGTTGGCAATGCCGTAAATTTCAAGCATGTTCGCAATTTTGGCAGAGTCTGCGGTTCCTGCGGCTTCTGTTTGACAAGATGCCGTGGGGCCTGCGAGACAATGCTCACATGGATACCCCGACGAACCTCGAACAGTGGCTGGCGTACTGCGAGCGCATACACCCTCAAAGCATAGACATGGGTCTCGAGCGGGTGCGGGCTGTGGCCCATCGCATGGGTTTGCGCCTGAAGGTGCCGGTGATCACCGTGGCTGGCACCAATGGCAAGGGCTCCACCTGCGCCATGCTCGAAGCGATCTTGCAGCAGTCGGGCTACCGGGTTGGCCTGTATACCTCGCCGCATTTGGTGCATTTCGAGGAACGCTGCCGCCTGCGCGGCGAGGCCGTGCCCGCCGATGCCCTGCTGCCGCATTTCCAGCTGGTGGAGCGGGCCCGGCTGGGCAGCGATCTGCGTTATTTGCCCGGTCGCCCGCAGGACGTGCGCGGTGAGGTGTCCCTGACGTATTTTGAGTTCACCACCCTGGTGTTTTTGTCGGTGCTGGCCCATGCTGAGCTGGATGTGGTCATCCTGGAGGTCGGGCTGGGCGGACGGCTCGATGCGGTCAATCTGATCGACACCGATTGCGCCATCATTACCAGCATTGATCTCGATCACATGGAGCTGTTGGGCCCCGACCGGGAGACCATCGGCCGGGAGAAGGCCGGCATCATCCGCGCCGGCAAGCCGGTCATCGTCAGCGACCCGGCGCCGCCCGCCAGTGTGCTTGAGGCCGCGCGACTGCTTGGCGCCGACCTGTGGCGTCTCGGGCCCGACTTTCAGTTTGCCGGCGATAAGCAGCAGTGGGGTTGGAGCGGGCGCGGCAAGCGCTATTCGGGCCTGGCCTATCCGGCGCTGCGCGGAGCCAATCAATTGCTCAATGCCTCGGGCGTGCTGGCGGCCCTGGCCGCCTTGTGGGATCAGTTGCCGGTGACGGCGCAGGCGGTGCGCAACGGACTGGCCCTGGTGGAGCTGCCTGGGCGCTTTCAAATCGTGCCGGGCCAGCCGACCCTGGTGCTCGACGTGGCCCACAACCCCCATTCGGTCGCGGCTTTGACTGAAAACTTGGATGCGATGGGGTTTTATCCCTGCACCCATGCGGTGTTCGGCGCCATGGCCGACAAGGACTTGTCGGCCATGCTGGCTCGGATCGGGCCCTTGGTGGACCGTTGGTATTTTTGCGACTTGCCTTTGCCGCGAGCCGCCTCGGCTGCGCAACTGCAATCAGCCTGGCGGGCCATGCCGGAGCGCAGTCCGCCGGCCCATTCAAGCGTCCATGAAAGTCCGCGCTTGGCCTTGCAGGCGGCGGTGGCTGCAGCAGACCCCGCTGATAGAATCATTGTCTTCGGATCCTTCTTGACGGTGGGCGCTGTTCTCAGGGACGGACTGCCCCGCTTGTCGGCCCAGCACTTGAGCGATTGAATCGCGCCAGCGTCGGGTAGACGGTGTTCAAGTCAGCCAACGCTCAGCCCTCATCGCCCATGTCGTTTTTCAGTTTCCGCCGCGGTCGGACTTCCCAAGCCAAACCCGCTGCGGCGGTGGCGGCCTCAGAGAGTGTGGAAGTGGTGCGCCGGCGTGCCCGCCAGCGTTTGATCGGATCTGCGGTGCTGGTGCTGATCGGGGTGATCGGCTTTCCGCTGCTCTTTGACAGCCAGCCTCGGCCGGTACCGGTCGATATTGCCATCGACATTCCCTCGCGCAGCGCGATCAAGCCGGGCTCGCCCATCCCTGTGGCCAAACCGGCCGATACAGCCCTTGCGGCCAAGCCTGCGCTGGCCGAAGCCGCGCCCGAGGTGGCGCCGCAGGCCAGCTTGCAGGGCAAGGAAGAAATCGTCAGCAGTAAGCCGGCCGACCCCGCTTCCGCTGCCGCTTCTGCGGCCAACCCTGCTGCGGCGGCCGTCCGGGTGCCTGCACCTGCCGAGCCAGCGGCCAAGGCTGGCGTGAAGGCGCCCGCGGCCGATGGCCAGCCCGCGCAGGACCAGCCAGACAACAAGCCTGCATCTGGTGCACGGGTGGTGGTTCAGGTTGGCGCTTACGGTGAGGCGGCCAAGGCACGCGAGGTCAGGCAAAAGCTCGAAAAAGCCGGCTTCAAGACCTACACGCAGGTTATTGATACCAAGGACGGATCTCGCACCCGGGTCCGGGTCGGCCCGTTTGCGAGCCGGGCGGAGGCCGAGAAGGCCGCCGCCAAGATCAAGTCGCTCGATTTGCCGGCCTCTCTGCTGGCGCTTTGAGCCCCATGACCGGCATCGACTGGATCCTGGCGGCAGTGATTTTGCTCTCAGCCCTTGTAGGGCTGTGGCGTGGCCTCATCTTCGAAGTGTTGTCCCTGCTGGGCTGGATTGCCGCCTTCTTTGTGGCCCGGTGGTTGGCTGGGGCGGTGGGCGCTCATCTGCCCCTGCAAGGCCTGTCCGATTCCATGCGTTATGCGGTCGGCTTTGGGCTGACCTTCATTGTGGCGGCACTGCTGGCGGGTTTGTTGGCGGCGCTGGTGCGCAAAGTGGTGTCGGCGGTCGGCTTGCGGCCGGTGGATCGGGTGCTGGGCGCCGCTTTTGGCGCGCTGCGGGGGGTGGTGGTGTTGCTGGCGGTGGCTCTGGTGGTTGACCTGACCCCGTTCAAGCGCTCCGAGGCCTGGCAGCAGTCGCTGGTCGCTCCAGTTTTAGCCCTGGCCCTGAGCGGCCTGAAGTCAGCCTGGCCAGAGTCGCTGGGTCGGATCGTGAACTGAAGGACGGATCGAATATGTGCGGCATTTTTGGCGTCGTCAGCGACGCGCCTGTCAATCAGCTGATCTACGACGGCTTGTTGCTGCTGCAGCACCGCGGCCAAGATGCGGCCGGCATCGCCACCCAGCACGGCCAGAAGTTTTTCATGCACAAGGCCAAGGGCATGGTCAAGGATGTGTTTCGCACCCGCAATATGCGGGCTCTGCCCGGCAGCGTTGGACTCGGGCAGGTGCGCTACCCCACCGCCGGCAATGCCTTCAGTGAAGAAGAGGCCCAGCCTTTTTATGTCAACGCGCCTTTTGGCCTGGTGCTGGTGCACAACGGCAACCTGACCAACGCGGCGGCTCTCAAAGCCGAGCTGTTTTCGGTCGATCACCGTCACATCAATACCGAAAGCGATTCTGAGGTCCTGCTCAATGTGCTGGCCCACGAGTTGGAGAAAACCACCCGGGGTTTGCCCTTGGCGGCGGCCGATGTGTTCGCAGCGGTGCGCGGCGTGCATCGGCGGGTGCGCGGCTCCTACGCGGTGGTGGCGCTGATTGCCGGCCACGGCCTGCTGGCCTTTCGCGACCCCTACGGCATCCGACCGCTGAGCCTGGGTCGTCAAGGCAAGACCTGGGTGGTGGCCAGCGAGTCGGTAGCGCTCGAGGGCACAGGTCACCAATTTGAGCGCGATCTGCAGCCGGGCGAGGCGGTGTTCATTGACCTGCAGGGCCAGTTGCACAGCGCTCAATGCGCCGAGCAGCACCGCTTGATGCCCTGTATTTTCGAGTTCGTCTACCTGGCACGGCCCGACTCCATGCTCGACGGCATTTCGGTCTACCAGGCCCGTCTGAACCTGGGTGAGGCGCTGGCCAAGCGGGTGATCTCGACGGTGCCGCCCAATGAAATTGACGTCGTGATTCCCATCCCCGAGTCGAGCCGGCCGAGTGCCACCCAACTGGCGCATCTGCTGGGCATTGCCTACCGCGAGGGCTTCGTCAAGAACCGCTATGTGGGTCGCACCTTCATCATGCCCGGTCAGGGCGTGCGCAAAAAATCGGTGCGCCAAAAGCTCAATGTGATTGCCAGCGAATTCAAGGGCCGCAATGTGCTGCTGGTGGACGACTCCATCGTGCGCGGCACCACCAGCCGCGAGATCGTGCAGATGGCGCGCGATGCCGGTGCTCGCAAGGTCTATCTGGCCAGCGCGGCGCCGCCGGTGCGCTACCCCAATGTCTACGGCATCGACATGCCCACCAGCGACGAACTGGTGGCCTACAACCGCAGCATTGAAGAGGTGCGCGAAGTCATAGGCTGCGACGCTCTGATCTATCAGGATGTCGAGGGCATGAAGCGCGCCATTGGTTCGCTCAATACCGGCCTGGACGGTTTTGATGCGTCCTGCTTTGACGGCGTTTACGTAACTGGCGACATTACCCCCGAGTCGATTGCGCGCATGAACGAGCAGCGCATCGACGGTGACGAAGACGCCCAGGCCGATGCCTCCCGCCTGGCCCTGCCCAACGCCGCGACAGCCTGAGAGAACCATTGCATGAGTCACGACCCCAGTTCCAGAAAATCCCTGCCCGGTAGCCTTCACCGCCAGACCCTGGCCGTGCGCGCCGCCGTCGACCGCAGCCAGTACGGCGAGAACTCTGAGGCCCTGTTCCTGACCAGCGGCTTTGTGCAGGAAAGCGCCGAGTCGCAAGCCCGTCGCTTTGCGGGCGAGGAGGAGGGCGACACCTACGGCCGCTCCGGCAACCCCACCGTGCGCAGCATGGAAATGCGCCTGGCCGCGCTCGAAGGTTCCGAAGCCTGCATGGCCACCTCCTCGGGCATGGCGGCCATCATGCTCATGTGCTTTTCCCTGCTCAAGGCCGGCGATCACGTGGTGTTCTCGCAGTCCATGTTTGGCTCGACCATCAAGCTGATCGGTTCGGAATTCGCCCGCTTCGGGGTTGAATCGACCATCGTGCCGCAGACCGACCTGGACGCCTGGAAGGCGGCCGTTCGGCCCAGCACCCGCTTGCTGTTTGCCGAGACACCGACCAACCCGCTGGGTGAGGTCTGCGATATCGCGGCCTTGGCCGAGATCGCCCACCAGGCCGGCGCCCTGCTGGCGGTGGACAACTGTTTTGCCACGCCCGCGCTGCAGCGGCCCATGGAGCAGGGTGCCGACATCGTGATGCACTCGGGCACCAAATACCTCGATGGCCAAGGCCGTGTGATGGCCGGCGCCCTGTGCGCCAGCGAGAAGTTGGTGCGCGAGAAATTCCTGCCGGTGCAAAAAAACGGCGGCATGGTGCTCTCACCCTTTAACGCATGGGTGGTGCTCAAGGGCCTGGAAACCCTGGACCTGCGCATGCGCGCTCAAAGCGCGCTGGCCCTCGAATTGGCGCAATGGCTGGAGCAGCATCCGGCGGTGGCGCGGGTCTATTACCCGGGCTTGGCCAGCCACCCGCAGCATGCATTGGCGATGCGGCAGATGGATGGCGTGGGCGGTGCCGTGGTCTCTTTCGACGTGAAGGCTGAAAGCCCCGAGCAGGGACGGGCGCGCGCCTTCCATGTGCTCGACGCGCTGCAGGTTCTTTCGCTGTGCACCAACCTGGGCGATACCAAGACCTTGCTGACCCACCCGGCCAGCACCTCGCACGGCAAGCTGTCGGAACCGCAGCGCCTAGCCGCCGGCATCGGCCAGGGCCTGGTGCGCGTGGCCGTAGGCCTGGAACACCTTGACGACATGAAAGCCGATCTCGCGCGTGGCCTGGACACGCTTTGAACCCCATGACCACTCGCGTTCGCACCCGCTTTGCGCCTTCGCCCACAGGCTTCATTCACCTGGGCAATATCCGTTCGGCGCTCTACCCCTGGGCGTTCGCGCGGGCCAAGGGCGGCGACTTTATTTTGCGCATCGAAGACACCGACCTGGAACGCTCCAGTCAAGCGGCGGTCGATGTGATCATTGAGGGCATGCGCTGGCTCGGCCTGGACTATGACGAAGGCCCGTTCTACCAAATGCAGCGCATGGACCGCTACAAGCAGGTGCTGGCCGAACTGCAGGCCACCGGTCAGGTCTACCCCTGCTACATGAGCGTGCAGGAACTCGACGCCCTGCGCGAGCGGCAGATGGCCGCCAAACTCAAGCCACGCTACGACGGCACCTGGCGGCCCGAGCCAGGCAAGGCCCTGCCGCCGGTGCCGGGCGGGGTCAAACCGGTGCTGCGCTTTAAGACCCCTTTGACCGGCGAAGTGGCCTGGGACGACAAGGTCAAAGGCCGCATTTCGATCAGCAATGAAGAGCTCGACGACCTGGTCATCGCCCGGCCCGACGGCACACCGACCTACAACTTCTGCGTGGTGGTCGACGACATCGACATGGCCATCACCCATGTCATACGTGGCGATGACCATGTCAACAACACGCCCCGGCAGATTCACATCTTTCGGGCGCTCAGTCATGAGCCCCCGGTCTATGCCCACTTGCCGACCGTGCTCAATGAGCAGGGCGAGAAGATGAGCAAGCGCAACGGCGCCAAGGCGGTGACCGAGTACGCCCGTGAAGGCTACCTGCCTGAGGCGATGGTCAACTACCTGGCCCGTCTGGGCTGGAGTCATGGTGACGATGAGATCTTCAGCCAAGAGCAGTTCCTGCAGTGGTTCGACCTCGACCACCTGGGCAAGAGCGCTGCCCAGTTTGACGAAGCCAAGCTGCGCTGGGTTAATGCCCAGCATATCAAGGCCAGCGCCGATGCGCAGCTGGCGCAGTGGCTCCAGCCCTTTTTGGCCGAGCGCGGTGTACAAATGCCCGCCGCGCGGGCCGAACTGGCCTGCGCCCTGTTCAAGGACCGTTGCAGCACCCTGGTGGAGTTGGCTGGCTGGCTGGCTCTGCTCGAGCATGGCGGCCAGGCCAGCGCCGACGACAAGGTCAAACACCTGACGCCGGCCATCTTGCCGGTGCTGGCCCAACTGGCCGATGCCCTGGCTGAGACCGACTGGAGCCGCCCCGCCATTGCAGCGGCCGTGGCCCAGGTGCTCAAGGGCGCGCAGCTGAAAATGCCGCAACTGGCCATGCCGGCGCGGGTGGCTTTGCTCGGCACACCGCAGACGCCCTCGCTCGATGCGGTGATCGAACTGATGGACCGTCACCTGGTTCTGGAGCGACTGCGCCGGCCTGCGCTTTGATTTTCTTGCAGCCAGTTTGACCAGATGTCTGGCGGCTGTGTTTTTCTGGCTATAATGAGAGGCTCGACAGTTACAACGCCAGCAGGTTTTACAGGCCGGAGTTGCAATCAGGGGGTATAGCTCAGCTGGGAGAGCGCTTGCATGGCATGCAAGAGGTCAGCGGTTCGATCCCGCTTACCTCCACCAAAGTGTCGAATCATTGGTTGAAGCAATTCAATTGAGTCCAGGTTATGACCCTATCGTCTAGAGGCCTAGGACATCACCCTTTCACGGTGAGTACCGGGGT
>JBAXEN010000139.1:0-10142 GCA_037140415.1 Betaproteobacteria bacterium
GACCATAAAAAAGGGCGCGTCGTGGTGCGACGCGCCCTGAACCAACAATCTATGGCAACTGCGATAGTTGGGACTTCATTGTAGGCAAAAAGCCAGTGGCGCACAGCCCGCAGAGGCCGGGTTTTGACCCGTTGCCGGGTAGCAACAGAGATTTTATTAACAGCTTATCCACAAAAATTTCCCGATTCATCTGGACAACTTGTGGGCGATCTGTGGATGGGCTCAAATTGCCGCCTGACCCCCATCCGGGTGTCAATTGAACGGGCTTTCTTATGCCGGCAGTCCCTGCAGTTGACAATCTATTCTACCAAAAGTCATGATAGACGCAAAATAAGTCAGTGGGCGCAAACATTCAAGACCTAGAGCGGTCGAAAAATATTTTCGTCCCGGTCGTCAAAAGGGTCTCTGGCCGGGGGCGGGCAGGGCCCATCTTGACAGGCCGAGCCAGACACCCTTAGGCCTTTTCTGAGCGGCCAGAGCTGCAGAACAGCCGCCGAGCCAAGGGCTCAACGGGCCGGCCGAATCAGCGCATACTGGGCCAGTTCGCCGCGACGCAGCTGCACCACCACCGGCTTGGTTTTGTCGGCGCGGGCTGCGGCTTGCTCGAATTCACGCACCGTATTCACGTCCACATTACCGACGGCCACAATCACATCGCCTTCGCGCAGACCAGCGCGCGCGCCAGCGCCCTCGGCCGCGTCAACACGCACGCCGCCGCGCAGTTTGAGCTCGCGCTTTTGCGCCTCGGTCAGCTCGGAGACGGTCAGCCCCAAGGTTTGAACCTGGCTACCGGTCGATGGCCGGGGCTCGGTGGCCTGGGCACGGCGGCTGGTCCGCTCAGGCTCGAGCTCAGCCACGGTGACGGTCAGCTCGCGCTGAGTGCCCCGGCGAAACACGGTGACCGAAGCGCGAGCGCCCGGCTTGGTGTTGCCCACCATGCGAGGCAGATCACTGGATTTTTCAATCGCCTTGCCGTCGAACTTGAGGATGATGTCGCCCGCTTCTATGCCGGCCTTGTCGGCCGGCGCACCTGCTTCAACGCCACTGACCAAGGCGCCCTGCGGTCGGCCAAGTCCGATGGCCTCGGCCACCTCTTTATTGACCTGATCGATCTGCACCCCGATCCGACCCCGGGTAACGCGGCCGGTGGCGCGCAGTTGGTCGGCCACGCGCACCGCCTCGTCGATAGGAATGGCAAAGGAGATGCCCTGAAAGCCGCCCGAGCGCGAATAAATTTGGCTGTTGATGCCAATCACCTCGCCGCGCATATTGATCAGCGGGCCGCCCGAGTTACCCGGGTTGATGGCCACATCCGTCTGGATCGAGGGCAGGTAGTCACCGGTATCGCGTTGCTTGGCGCTGACGATGCCCGCTGTGACCGTGTTTTCCAAGCCGAAGGGCGAGCCTATGGCCATCACCCATTCACCCACACGCACCTTGCTGGCATCGCCGAGCTTGACCGCAGGAAGACCGGTGACCTCAATCTTGACCACCGCCACATCACTGCGGCGGTCGCTGCCGATGATCTTCGCCTTGAACTCGCGCTTGTCAGTCAGCGTGACGATGACTTCGTCAGCCCCCTCGACCACATGCGCATTGGTCATGACAATTCCGTCAGCCGAAACAATGAAGCCCGAACCCACACCGCGGGGTCTTTCTTCCTCATTGCGATCGGGGCGCTGCCCGCGCGGCGCATTCGGTGGCATTGGAATTCCAAAGCGGCGGAAGAACTCGAGCATCTGCTCGTCCTGGCCGTTGGTCGGCGATGCACCCGCCCGGCGCTCGAGCGTGCGAATATTGACCACCGACGGTCCGACCTGCTCAACCAGCTCGGTAAAGTCGGGCAATCCACGCACCTGCGCCACCGCCGGCTGCACCGTGAGAACCACACTAAAAAACAGCGCACCGCACAAGGCCAGCAGGCGTGTGCGCTTTCCGTCGAATCTGAACATCGTCAAGCTACTCCCTTTACATGGCCCGTCCCAGCCGACGGCACCCAAAACAGATTGTGGAACGACCCCGACCTTAAAGCAAATGCTCCAAACCAGGTGTACATGGGGACTTCAAAGCCCAGTTCAAGACAAGCCCACAGCGGTAGGGCCCTGCTTCACGCGCCGATAGAACCGGGCCCCTCAGGGCTCGCGGTAGAGGCAGGACGGGCATGCAGGGCCAACCGCAGGCTATGCCAGACCAGCGGCTGCGATCGCGCTTCAAGCCAGAGTGTCCAGCTGGCGCCAGCGGGATTGCGGGTCCGAATGACGACAAAATATTGCAGGTCAATGACGATGTCCGGCCAAGTCAGGGCGGCACCCGCCGGGTAGGCCCGGCTGGTCCACAACCAGGCCTGTCCATCCCAGCTCAGCTGACCCGTAGGAATCCGGCGCCAGTAGCCCACCAGGCCCAGCGTCACCGTGACCAGGCTGAGCAGGCCCCACCAAGGCGAACGGTCGTCGGCACCTGCCGCGATGAACCAGGCCCAGGTCAGCGCCAGCGCAGCGCCCCACAAGCATGCCACCAAGAGGGCCGCTGCACGGCAGGGGCCGGCCGGATAGGCCACCGGCGCAGCCCGATAACGGCTCATGATGGAATCAGCGGAGGTATCAGCAGCCCGACGCCGATGCGCTCACAGGCGCTTGAACACCAGGGCGCCGTTGGTGCCACCGAAACCGAAGTTGTTCTTCATGGCCACTTCGATCTTGGCATCGCGCGCCGTGTTGGCGCAATAGTCCAGGTCACACTCGGGGTCCGGGTTGACCAGATTGATGGTCGGCGGGATCTTCTGGTGATGCAGTGCCAGTACGGTAAAAACCGACTCGATGCCGCCGGCACCGCCCAGCAGATGACCGGTCATGGATTTGGTCGAGCTGACGATGATGCGCCGCGCGTGCTCGCCCAGCGCCGCCTTGATGGCGTTGGTCTCGTTGACATCACCCAGTGGCGTTGAGGTGCCGTGGGCATTGAGGTAGTCGATCTGATCGGCAGCAACGCCGGCATTGCGCATCGCGCCGAGCATGGCGCGCCGCGGGCCGTCCATGTTGGGGGCGGTCATGTGACCGGCATCGGCGCTCATGCCATAGCCGGACAGTTCTGCGTAGATGCGCGCGCCCCGGGCTTTAGCGTGTTCGTATTCTTCAAGCACCATCACGCCAGCGCCCTCGCCCAGCACGAAGCCATCACGCTCCTTGTCCCAGGGGCGCGAGGCTGCCGCCGGGTCGTCGTTGCGGGTGGACAAGGCGCGCATCGCGGCAAAGCCGCCCACGCCCAGCGGCGATACCGTCGCCTCTGCGCCGCCGGCAATCATCACATCAGCGTCGCCGTACTCGATCAGGCGGCCAGCCTCACCGATGCTGTGCAGACCAGTGGTGCAGGCAGTGACCACGGCCAGGTTCGGCCCTTTGAAGCCAAAACGCATGGACACGTGGCCGGAGATCATGTTGATGATCGAGGCCGGCACGAAAAACGGCGAAATGCGCCGCGGCCCCCGGCTGGTGTATTCGGTATGGGTTTGCTCGATCATCGGCAGCCCGCCGATGCCCGAACCAATGACCACCCCAATGCGGGTGGATTCTTCCTCACCCAGAGCATCGCCGATGGCCAGACCGGCGTCGCGCACGGCCTGATCGGCAGCGGCAATACCGTAATGGATGAAGGTGTCCATGGTCCGCGCCTCTTTGGCGCTGATGTAGGACTCCAAATCGAAGTTCTTGACCTCGCCGGCAATCTTGCAGGACATGGCCGAAGCGTCGAACTTCGTGATGGCAGTGATGCCCGAGCGGCCGGCCAGCAAAGCCGACCAAGCATCAGAGACGGTATTGCCTACCGGGCTGATGCAACCCAAACCCGTGACAACGACGCGGCGACGGCTCATGCGCAGATCCTGAAAGAAAGCCCATGCGGGCCGCCAGGCCTCGCGCGGGCTGAAGACATCAAAAAGGCGCTCAGGCCTTTTGGTGGGTGGTGGCGTAGTCGATCGCGTTTTGCACCGTGGTGATCTTCTCGGCGTCCTCGTCGGGAATCTCGATGCCGAACTCGTCTTCCAGGGCCATCACCAGCTCCACGGTATCAAGCGAATCAGCGCCGAGATCGGCCACAAAGGCCTTCTCACCGCTGACTTGGCTCTCTTCGACGCCAAGCTGCTCGGCGATGATTTTCTTAACACGTGCTTCGATGTCGCTCATAAATCCCTCGTAGGGTGGTGGAGTAAAACGTGATTTTAGCCATTGACGACGGGCTGTGCTCAATTGGCCCGGCGGCGCCGAACTTTACATGTACATGCCGCCGTTGACATGGATTTCTTGACCGGTGACATAAGCGGCTCGCGCGCTGGCCAAATAGGCCACCGCATCGGCGATGTCATCGGGCTTGCCCAGGTGGCCCAGCGGGATCTGACCGAGCAGGGCTTTTTGCTGCTCTTCGGTCAAGGATGCCGTCATGTCGGTCTCAATGAAGCCTGGCGCCACGCAGTTGACGGTGATGCCCCGGCTGCCCAATTCCCTGGCCAGCGCGCGGGTCATGCCAGCCAAGCCGGCCTTAGCAGCGGCGTAATTGGCCTGTCCCGGATTGCCCGAGGCGCCCACCACACTGGTGATGCTGATGATGCGGCCGTGACGCTGCTTCATCATGGGTCGCATCACAGCGCGACTCATGCGAAACACCGCCTTGAGGTTGGTGTCCAGCACCGCGTCCCAATCTTCATCCTTCATGCGCATGGCCAGGGTGTCGCGGGTGATGCCGGCGTTATTGACCAACACCTGCAGACCCCCATGGTCCTTGACGATGGCGTCAATCAAAGCAGCGCCGGCCTGGGCATCGTTGACATCGAGCACCGCGCCCCGGCTTCCAGCAAAGCCGGCCAGCGCCTGGCTGATTTTGGCGGCGCCCGCCTCGGTGGTGGCGGTGCCAATGACGATAAACCCGTCCTGGGCGAGTTGACGCGCGATGGCAGCGCCTATGCCGCGCGAAGCGCCGGTGACCAGAGCCACTTGCTTGTCATTCATGATGCGAGGAGTCCTTTGACTTCGGCCAGCGTGGCCGGATCGTAGAGTGCGGTACCGGTCAGTTCGGCATCGATGCGGCGGATCATGCCGGCCAGAACCTTGCCAGGGCCGCATTCGACCACGGTGGTGACGCCGCGCGCCTTAATGGCCTGCACGCACTCGACCCACCGGACCGGCCCGAAGGCCTGGCGGTACAGCGCGTCGCGGATGCGATCAGCGCTGTCCTCCACCGCCACATCAATGTTGTTGATGACCGGCATGCGCGGCGCGCCCAGGCTCAGAGTAGCGAGTTTTTCGCGCAGCTTTTCGGCAGCCGGCTTCATCAGGCTGGAATGGAAGGGGGCCGAAACCGGCAGAGGCAGCGCCCGCTTGGCGCCCAGGGCCTTGAGCATCTCGCAGGCCTTGTCGACCGCAGCCTTGCTGCCGGCAATCACCGTCTGCGCCGCATCGTTGAAGTTGACCGCCTCGACCACCTCGGCGCTGCCCGCGCCGAAGCTCGCTTGCGCCTGGGCGCAGCCTTCGATCACCCGGCCCGCATCGAGTCCCAAAATAGCGGCCATCGCTCCGACGCCCACCGGCACCGCCTCCTGCATGGCAGCCGCCCGCAGACGCACCAGGGGGGCGGCTTGCGACAGCGTCAATACCTCGGCGGCCACCAAGGCGCTGTATTCACCCAGGGAGTGACCGGCCACCACGGACGGCGACGCGCCCCCTTCGGCCAGCCAGGCACGGTAAGCAGCCACACCCGCGACCAGCATCACCGGCTGGGTGTTGGTGGTCAGGGCCAGGGCCTCCTTGGGTCCTTCCTGGATCAGACGGCTCATGTCTTCACCCAGCGCGTCCGAGGCCTCTTGCAGCGTCTGCACCACCGCCGGGTGCTCGCCCCAAGCGTCGAGCATGCCCACCGATTGCGAGCCTTGGCCAGGAAATACAAATGCAAATGTTGTCATGGTTCTTGCACTCCGATCAGGCTCAGGCTGCGATGCCGGCCTGCCTTGTTCGATTCCATTTTTGAATCTTCAATACTTAACCAGCACCGAACCCCAGGTGAAGCCGCCGCCCACGCCCTCGAGCATCAGGGTCTGGCCCCTCTGAATACGTCCGTCGCGCACCGCCAGGTCCAGCGCCAGTGGGATCGAGGCCGCCGAGGTGTTGCCGTGCTGGTCAACCGTGACCACCACTTTGTCCATCGGCACCTTGAGCTTGCGAGCCATGCTTTGCATGATGCGGATATTGGCCTGATGGGGAATCAGCCAGTCGATGGCAGTTTCGGTCAATCCGGCCTTGGCCAGACTGGTGCGGGCGGTGTCTTCAAGCACACCGACCGCCAGCTTGAACACGGCTTGCCCATCCATCTTGAGCACCGGATCACCCAGCACCGAGCCGCCCGAGACATGACCGGGCACACAGAGGATGTCGCGGTGCTTGCCGTCGGCGTGGATATCGGTGGCCAATAAGCCGGGCTGCTCGGACGCCTCAAGCACCACAGCGCCAGCGCCGTCGCCAAACAAGACGCAGGTGGTGCGGTCTTTGAAGTCCAGGATGCGGCTGAACACCTCGGCGCCGATGACCAGGGCCTTGCTGGCCGATCCGGCGCGAATCATGGCGTCGGCCACCGACAGCGCATAAATGAAACCGGTGCACACCGCCTGAACATCAAAGGCCGGACAGCCGGCAACGCCCAGCTTGTGCTGCACCATGGTGGCCGTCGACGGAAACACCATGTCGGGCGTTGAGGTGGCCACAATAATCAGGTCCAGGTCCTGCGCCTGCCAGCCCGCCGCCTCCAGCGCGTGGCGCGCAGCCTGCGTCGCCAAATCGCTGCTGCCCACGCCCTCGTCGGCAAAATGCCGGGCCCGAATGCCGGTGCGCTCAACAATCCACTCGTCGGAGGTCTCCACGCCCTGCCCGGCCAGCTCAGCGGCCAGATCCGCGTTGCTCAGGCGCCGCGGTGGCAGGTAACTTCCGGTGCCGGCGATGCGGGAATAGCGGCTCATGGTGTCAGGTCCGGATTGAAAAACAGGCGTTGATGTGGGCGGTGGTGAGCAGGCTCAGGCACTCGATCGAAATCAGAGCTCAGCCGCCGCTGCGGCGGCAGCCGCACCCAACAGGGGCGCAGCATGCGCAATGCGCTGGCGCACTTTGTCGAGCAAACCGTGGTCGGCAGCATCATAAGCGCGACTCAAGGCAGCCTCGAAGGCCAATGCATCGGCCGAACCATGGCTCTTGAACACCAGGCCGCGCAGACCCAGCAAGGCCGCGCCGTTGTAGCGGCGATGATCAACTCGCCTCTTAAACGAATTTAAGACAGGAAGGGCAACGATAGCTGCGATTTTCGTAAAGATAGTGCGAGAAAACTCTTGTTTGATAAAGTCACCGATCATTTTGGCCAAGCCTTCGCTGGCCTTGAGGGCGACGTTACCGACAAAGCCGTCACAGACCACGATATCGGTCGTTCCCTTGAAGACGTCGTTGCCCTCGACATTTCCAAAAAAGTTCAAGTCGCCATTTTTAGCAGCAGATCGCAAAAGTTCAGCGGTCTTTTTGATGACTTCGCTTCCTTTGATGACTTCTTCGCCGATGTTGAGGAGCCCCACGGAAGGCGCCTCCTGACCCGAAATCGCAGAAACAAGGGCCGAGCCCATGACCGCAAACTGCAGCAAATGCTCGGGCGTGCAGTCCACATTGGCACCGAGGTCCAGCACCGTCGTGGCTGAGCCAGCTGCATTGGGCAGTTGAGTCGCAATGGCCGGGCGGTCTATCCCGTCTAGGGTTTTGAGCACATAGCGGGCAATGGCCATCAGCGCGCCGGTATTGCCCGCCGACAAGGCTACATCGGCCGCGCCCTCCTTGACCTGCTGCAGAGCCAGTCGCATGGAGGAGTTCTTCTTGCGGCGCAGGGCGACTTCGATGGAGTCATCCATGTCCACCACCTCCTGCGCCTCAATGAAGACGCAGCGGGGATGGCTGGCCAGGGTGGCCCAGGCAGGCGCAGCGGCCATGGCTGCTGGCAAACCGACCAGCAGCAGCTGAGCCTGCTCATGCTGACGCAGGAACGACAAGCAGGCCGGCAGCGTGACCATGACGCCGTGGTCGCCACCCATCACATCCACAGCAAGCCGGATCATGAAGCCGTCAACCCGCAGAAAAAAAGTGCGTCAGACAAAACAAAGGCCCGCAGGATAAGTGCGGGCCTTGTGAAACGTGGTCAATCAGGCTTCGGACTTGGTCTTGAGAACCTTGCGACCCCGGTAAAAACCGGTGGGGCTGATATGGTGGCGCAGGTGCGTCTCGCCCGTGGTGGGCTCGACCGCCAGACCTGGCACGGACAAAGCATTGTGCGAACGGTGCATGCCGCGCTTGGAAGGAGATTTTTTGTTCTGCTGAACGGCCATGATCCGCTCCTTAATGAATGGTGATGTTGCTAGGCAGCGCACTGGACCTGAGCTGGCCTCGCCCTGAACTGCCATGCAGTATGAGGGCGCCCCAGGAAAGCGGCTGCGTTCAAGGCCGAAGATCCGAGGTCTGCGCGAAAAGAATGATTATAGCCCGACCAGCCTACGGGCTCCAAATACACCCTGAACAGGCCACCGAACCGGGGGCCGCCCGCAGGAACGGCCCGGCCCGGGGACTCAGCCCGATGTCTTTTTGAGCTGGGCCAGCGCTGCAAAAGGATGGGGCTTGTCGTCTGCAGGCTCAGCGCTATCGTCCGACGCCAGAGTGGGCGGCTGGGGGCAGGTCTCGTGCATCGGGACCAGCGGCAAGTCCATGAGCAACTCGTCCTCCAAGAGCTCAAGCAGGTCAAACTGGGGCTCAAACACCAGCAGATCTTCCTCGCTATCGTCGTCCTCAGCCTGCGCCACTTCTTCGCTTTCGACAAAGCGAAACCAGCGATCGACTTCCAGGGCCTGCTCTGCTGGTTTGAGGCAGCGCTGGCAGCCCAGCGGCAGTTGAGCCTGGGCACGCAGATGCAGCCACAGCTGCTCCTGCACGCCGGCCTGTTCGCGTTGCTGCACCTGAGCCTGCCATTGAATAGGTGGCGGCGGCGGGCCTGACAGGTCCAGATCGGCGCGCAGGCGCGGCAGCTCCAGAACGTCGGTGTGGCCTGAGGCCAGCAGCCCGGACTGAGCCCAGGCCGTCAGATTGAATTTGCGCGGGGAGAAATCGACGGGCATGCGGGTCAGTGTAAGAGAATCAGGGCCATGACTCTGACCTCAGCCGCAGGAGCAGGCCGCGACGATCGCGCCCTGATCTTGGCCTCCACCTCCCGCTACCGCGCCGAGCTGCTTGCTCGCCTGCGCATCCCCTTCCAAGCCCTGGCCCCGGGCGTCGATGAAACCGCCTTGCCGGACGAAGCGCCGGCCGCGCTGGCCCGGCGCCTGGCCTTGGCCAAAGCGCAAGCTGTGGCTCGCTTGCACCCGCAGGCGGTGGTGATTGGCTCAGACCAGGTGGCCGATCTGGACGGGCACAGCCTGGGCAAGCCGGGCAGCCACGACAAGGCGGTGGCACAACTGCGGCGCATGCGCGGGCGCAGCGTGGTTTTTCAGACGGCGGTGGCGGTGGTCTGCCTGGCGCAAGGCTTTGCCGGCGAGCGCTTGGCCGAAGTCCGGGTGAGATTTCGCGACCTGAGCGATGCCGAGATCGAAAACTACCTCCGTGCCGAACAGCCCTATGACTGCGCCGGCAGTGCCAAAAGCGAAGGCCTGGGCATTGCCCTGCTGCAATCCATAGACAGCGACGATCCCACCGCCCTGATCGGCCTGCCCTTGATCCGCACCTGCGAGCTGCTGAGCGCGGCCGGCATGGAGTTGCTGGCCTCATGAATCGGGGCGCACTCTACTTGGTGCCGGCACCGCTGGACTTTGGCTGCGAGGAGCTGACGCCGCTGACCGATGTGATGCCCGCTGGCACGCTGGTGGTGGCGGCGCAACTGCAGCACTGGATCAGCGAGAACGCGCGCAGCACCCGCGCCTATCTCAAGCGGGTCGGACAGACGCACCCGCTGGCCCAGCCCTTACAACAACTGCAGATCCAGGAGCTGCCTCGCCAGGTTCACAAGCAAGGCGATCACGACGGCAAGTTTGACGCCCGTGGCCTGCTCGCGCCCGCCCTGTCCGGCCAGGACATGGGACTGGTGAGTGAGGC
>JBAXEN010000140.1:0-10130 GCA_037140415.1 Betaproteobacteria bacterium
CATGCCGGAATCAAAATCCGGTGCCTTGACCAACTTGGCTACTCCCCTACACAGGGTTCAAACCTTCTCAGGCTTGAACCCTCAAACCATGCCTGGGCACAGCACTGGCGGGCGGCAGTTTACCAATCGGCCAGCGGATGCACCTCAAGCGTGCTGCACACCCGCGCGGTCCACCCGTCAGCAGGCTTGCCCAAACCGGTGTTGGCATCGCCTTCCCCAGGAAGGTGCGCAAACACCGCGCTTCCCGAGCCGGTCATGCGCCCTTGCAAGCCGCGCTCGGCCAGCCACTGAAGGCCTTGGTCGATCTCGGGGCAAAGTGTTTGCGCCACCGGCTGCAGGTCGTTTCGGCCAAATTTGAAGATTTGTTCCGGCCCGAGCGCAGCAAAGCCCAAGATTGTAGCAGTATCGCTGTCGCGCTTGAGCTGGGGCGAGCCAAAGATCGCCGGTGTTGACAGCCCGACCGGCGGCTTGAGCACCAAAAAGCGGGCGCTGGGCAGCACCACGGGCTGCAGGCTCTGGCCTATGCCCTCGACCCAGGCGTGCCTGCCCAAGAGGAAAAACGGCACGTCGGCGCCCAATTGCAGGGCCAGCTCAGCCCGTTGTGCGGGCGGCAGGCTCACCTGCCACAGCCTGGCCAGGGCCAGCAAGCAGGCGGCCGCATCCGATGAACCGCCGCCCATACCGGCTTGGGCCGGAATGCGCTTGTGCAGGTGGATGTGCGCGCCCAGCGTGGTGCCGGTGGCCGTCTGCAGCGCGCGCGCCGCTCGCACGCACAAGTCGTCGGCGGGCAGGGCCAGATCGGTGCCCTCATCGGAGCGGCTGATCTGCCCGTCCCGGCGCAGCTCCAGGTGCAAGGTGTCGCACCAGTCGATCAGCATGAACACCGACTGCAGCAGGTGATAGCCGTCGGCCCGCCGGCCCACCACGTGCAAGAAGGTGTTGAGCTTGGCCGGCGCCAGCACGTCGTAGAGGGTTTTCATGTCAGACGCTCCCCAACAGGGCTGGCGCTGCGTGCTGCTGGTGCTTCATCATCGGTCCAGGGCTATGCGCAATTCCACCATCGGCGCGGGCGCTTGCCGCCGCGCGACCAGGCGGCCCTCGGCCATGGCCGACAGGTCGGTCGACCAGCCAGAGACCGGGGTGTCCAGCCCGGCCAGCCAGTCGAACAGGGCTGGCAGGGGCAAGGCTGCGCCGGTGGCCTGCGCCAGCAGCTCGTCCATGGACCGGTAAAGCCGGGCGCCCTGGCCAGAATGGAGCACCGCCTCGGCCGCATTCCAGCGCGCCGAGGCCACAGCGGTGCCCAGGGGTGAGTTGAGCAGCAGCTGCCCTTGATCGGCGCTGCCGCTGAGCTCAAAGCTGGCCGAAAACGACTGCGGCGGCTCCGATCGCACCAGCAGGCTCAGGCGGCCGCTCCAAAAGCGGGCACTGCTGGCCGGTCGTTGGCTGGCGCAACCTGCCGCCAGCAGCGCACCAGACAAGAGCAGGGCCCTGCGTGGCAGCGCCTGCGAAACAACAGCGCGGCCGACCATTGCTTAAGGTTGGACCCGCAGGCGCTTGAGCGTCTCAAGCAAGGTTTCATTGTCAGCGTTGAGCTGCAGCCCTTCGCGCCAGATCGCGCGGGCCTTCTCGTTTTGGCCCAGGCTCCAGAGAATTTCGCCGTAGTGGGCGGCGATCTCGGCGTCGGGCTTGGCTTTGTAGGCTGCTTCGATCAGGCGCAGTGCTTCCTGCGAGCGGCCCATGCGAAATTCAACCCAAGCCATGCTGTCTTGGATGTAGGGATCGGCCGGCGCGGAGTCGAGGGCCTTTTGGATCAGTTGCTTGGCCTCGGGCAGGCGCAGGTTGCGGTCGGCCAGCGAATAGCCCAGCGCGTTGTAGGCGGCGTGGTAATCGGGCTTGAGCTCGATCACCTGGCGCAGCAGCTTTTCCATTTCATCAACCTGCCCCAGTTTTTCAGCCAGCATGGACTTTTCGTAGATCAGTTCATGATCCCCCGGCTCGGCGTCGACCGCTCGGCCCAGCAACTCATAGGCGGCCCGGTAGTCCTTGAATTCGCGCAGCAGGCTGACTTCGGCCAGCAGCTTGCGACGAGCGTCCTCAGCGGTCTGCTCGGGCAGGCCTTGAATCAGCGCCCGCGCTTGGTCCATCTTGCCCTGGCGCGCCAGCAGTGAGGCGCGCCGGCTCTGGGTCTGCACCAGCAGTTGGCGGTCGCTGATGCGGGCCAGCCACTGTTCGGCGCCGGCCAGGTCGCCGCGCCGCTCGGCAATTTGCGCCAGCAGCAGATGCGCCTGGGCCATGCCCCTGCGGTTGCGGCTGTCTTCATCTTGCTGCTCGCTGAGCATCAAGTAGCGCTTGAGGCTGGCCTCTGCTTGGGTCGTTTGCGGCAGCTCCATCTGCAGCGAGCCCAGCAGCAGCCAGGCGTCGGCAAAGTCGGGGTGCTCGCGGGTCAGTTGCTGCAACTGCTGAGCGCTTTCGGCAAAGCGCTGGCTGTCAAGCAAATTGCGGGCATAGTTCAGGCGCACCGCAGCGTCGGCCACCGCCGGGCCCTGCAGGTAATTGAGAATCAGGGCCTCGGCCTGCGCTTGCTTGGCGCCCATCAGCTCAAGCGCCAGACCCAGGGCGACCAGGTTGCGGGCGTCGGCGCTCAGGGCGCGCCGACTTGCATCGAGCGCGCCGGCGGCGTCGGCGGCGGCCAGTCGCATCCGGCCGACGGCCGACCAGGCTGCACCAGCGGTTTGCACATCGGCCAGCGCTGCGCTCAAGGACTGCTCAACCACCGAGGCTGCAAGTTTTTTGTCGCTGGCCCTGCTGTAGAGCGAGGGCAGCACCAAGAGCAGCTGGCTGCGCTCGGACTCGGGGGTGAGCTCGAGCACCGACTTGAGGGCTTCGCCGCTGTCGCCCACCCGGTTCAAGGCGAGCTGGATCTGCAAGACATAGCGGCTGGCGGCCAGCGAGCGCGGCAAGGCCTGGCGCCAGTTGCGAGCCACCTGCAAGGCGGTTTCGCCAGAGCGCGCGCCCAGGGCCAGGTCGGCGGCCCGCTGAAACAGCGCCTCGTCTTGCGTTTTGCGGGCGGCGTCGAGCAGCAGCGAGACGGCCGAGCCGGTGTCGCCGCTGGCCGCACTCATCTCGCCCAGCAGCACCTGGTAGAACAGTTGCGCGCTATTGGGCGTTTGACGGCGTGCTTCGGCAGGGGCGGCAGCCGTGCCTGCGGCACCTTGGGCTTGCGCCAGAGGGCAGGCCAGGCTTAGGCCCAGCAGGGCCCCGATCAGCGATTTTTTCATCGGGTCATGATAATGGAAGGTATTTGCCATTCCCAGCCCTGAGCCCTGCATGCCTGAACTTCCCGAGGTTGAAGTCACAAGACTGAGTTTTGCCGACCGGATTGCCGGGGCCCGGGTTGAGGATGTCCGCATGGGCAAGCCGCTGCGCTGGCCCCTGGGCTGCGACCCCGACCATCTGGTGGGGCATACCGTCAGCGCGGTGCGCCGGCGCGGCAAATATCTGCTGCTCGACCTGCAGCCGGGCGGGCTGCTGGTGATGCACCTGGGCATGTCGGGCAGCGTGGTGTTTGACGCCCATCTGCCGCCGCCGGGCCGGCACGATCACTTCGATCTGCGCACCAACCTGGGCACGCTCAGGCTGCATGACCCGCGCCGATTCGGCGCGGTGGTCCATGCCGCCAGTGAGGGCTCAGGCATGGCGCACAAGTTGCTCTCGGGCCTGGGGGTAGAGCCCCTGGGCGATGCCTTTGATGCGGATCTCTTCCATCGGGCCCTCAAAAGCAAAAAAGCGTCCATCAAGCAAGTCTTGCTGGCCGGCGAGGTGGTGGTCGGTGTGGGCAACATCTATGCGTCGGAGGCGCTGTTCATGGCCGGCATCAGGCCCAGCCTGCGCGCCCACAAGATCAGCCGACCGCGCGCCGAGCGTTTGCATCTGGCCATCCGCCAGGTGCTGGCCCAGGCGGTCAGCCAGGGCGGCAGTACCTTGCGCGATTTCTCCAACGCCATGGGCCAGGCCGGGCATTTCCAGCTATCGGCCCAGGTTTATGACCGGGCCGGTTTGCCCTGTCTTCGCTGTCAGAGCCCAATACGGCGCATCGTGCAGCAACAACGCTCCACCTATTTTTGCCCGGCATGCCAAAAGGCTTGATCCTGAGGGCAGGCGCATGAGCCGCCTGAACCCCGAAGACGGGCCGGGCGCAGCCCTGCCGGCCAAGGTCAGGCGCGAGTTCGCGCCGCGTCTGCTGGCCTGGAAAGCCGTGCACGGCCGCAGCAACATGCCCTGGCAAAGCAGCCGAGACCCCTACCGCGTCTGGCTGTCGGAGATCATGCTGCAGCAGACCCAGGTGCAGACCGTGCTCGGCTACTACCAGCGATTTCTGGAGCGCTTTCCCACCGTGCAAGACCTGGCGGCGGCCCCGCTCGACGAGGTGCTGGGGCTGTGGAGCGGGCTGGGCTACTACAGCCGTGCGCGCAACCTGCACCGGTGCGCGGTCGAGGTGGTGCATCAGCTCGGTGGCTTTCCCCGCAGCGCCGAGCAGTTGCAGCAGTTGCCGGGCATAGGCCCGTCGACGGCGGCGGCCATTGCGTCGTTTTGCTTTGACGAACGCGCGGCCATCCTCGATGGCAATGTGCGGCGGGTGTTGGCCCGGCTGCTGGCTTATGACGGTGATTTGGCTGTAACGCCGGCCCAAAGGCAGATTCAGCGCTGGGCCGAGCAACTGTTGCCGCCGGCCGAGCAGATGCCCCTGTACAGCCAGGCCATCATGGACCTGGGCGCCACCGTGTGTCTGCCGCGCCAGCCGCGCTGCGGTGATTGCCCGATGCGCGGGCTCTGCGTGGCCGAACGTCAGGGCCACAGCGAGCTCTTCCCGGTCAAATCGCGCAAGCTCAAGCGCTCGAGCCAGCGCTTGTGGCTGCTGTGGGCAGAGCAGGCTAATGGTTCGGTCTGGCTCGAGCGCCGGCCCGAGCAGGGCATCTGGGGCGGCCTGCAATGCCTGCCGGTGTTCGACTCGCTCGAGCAGCTGATGGCCACGGTGCCGGCCCGTGCGCGCGATCAGGCGCTGGAGCTGCCCGGCTTTTTGCATGTGTTGACCCACCGCGATCTGCATCTGCATCCGGTGCGCGTGACGCTTGAGTTGCGCTCGAGCCGCAGCCTGCCCGCCGGCCGTTGGTGGCCTGCGCAAGAGCTGGCCAGCCTGGGACTGCCAGCGCCGGTGCGCAAGCTGCTGGACGCCTGATCAAGCGCAGCTTCGCCGTGAGGGCGCATCTGCCACGCACTCACGCAAGCCGCGCGCCGTTTGGGGGGGAGCGCCGCCCTCGGCGCGATGCGGCCTTTGATCAAGCCCCGTGCCCCGGCTTCAACGCCGGATGGCGTCGAGCTCGCGGTGGCGCTTGAGCGTGGTCCAGCCGTTACCGAAGGCTTGGGCCAGCGCTTCGACCAGGTAGACCGAGCGGTGCTGGCCGCCGGTGCAGCCCACCGCCACGGTGACATAGCTGCGGTGGTCGCGCGCCAGCGGCGCCAGCCAGCGCTGCAGGAACTGCTCGATGCCCTGAAACATGTCGGCGACTTCGCTGTTGTTGCGCAAAAAGGCAGCCACCGGCTCGTCGCGGCCGGTCAGGTGGATGAGCTCGCGTTCGTAGTGCGGGTTGGGCAGCATCCGCACGTCGAACACATAGTCGGCGTCCAGCGGGATGCCGCGCTTGAAAGCAAAAGACTCGAACACCAGGGTGAGCTGCGCTGCAGGGGCTTGGATCAGGTCTTTGATGTAGACCTGCAGCTGCGAGGAGCGAATCATGCTCGAATCGATCACATGCGCATGTTCGCGCAACTCGCCGAGCAATTCGCGCTCGAGCTCAATGGCCTGCACCAGCGCCCGCCGCTGGTCGCTCAAGTCAGGGCGTGACAGCGGGTGCAGGCGCCGGGTTTCAGAAAAGCGGCGCACCAAGGTGTCGGTGCTGGCGTCCAGAAAGATCGGTGTGATGGCCGTGCCCTGGGCCCGCAGCGCCGTGAGCTGCTGCGGCACGATGTGCAGCGAGGCGGCGCTGCGCACATCCATGGCGATGCCGATCTTGCGTGCACCATGCTGGCGCTCGAGCGCTACGAAGCTGTCAAGCAGCTCGGGCGGCAGGTTGTCGACGCAGTAGTAGCCAGCGTCTTCGAGGGCATGCAAGGCCACCGATTTGCCCGAGCCGGACATGCCGGTGATCAGCACCATCTCCATCGTTGAGCCCTCGGTCGGTGTCATGGACTGAGCATCTCGCGGGCATGGGCCAGGCTGGTTTCGGACAGACGCTCGCCGCCGAGCATGCGGGCGATTTCTTGGACCCGCTCGGGTCCGTCTACAGGCCGCACCCGGCTGGCGGTGCTCTGGCCGCGGCTTTCCTTGCTCACCAGCAGATGGGCGTCGGCGCAGGCGGCCACCTGCGGCAGGTGGGTGACGGCCATCACCTGGCGGTCGCGGCCGAGCTTTTTCATGAGCTGGCCCACGGTCTGCGCCACCGCGCCGCCCACGCCGGCATCCACCTCGTCAAAGATCAGCGTTTGCGCCTGCCCCAGGCCGCTGGTGGTCACCGCAATGGCCAGGGCGATGCGCGAGAGCTCGCCGCCCGAAGCCACTTTGGCCACCGGCCTTGCGGTGGCGCCGGGGTGGCCGGCCACCAGAAACTGAACCTGTTCCATGCCGTGCTGCTCGGGCTCGGTCAGCGGCTCCAGGGCGACTTCGAATTTGCCGCCGGGCATGCCCAGGCCCTGCATCGCCGCCGTGATGGCGCGCGCCAACTGGGGCGCGGCCGTGGCACGGGTTTTGGATAGGGCCTTGGCCTCCTCCCGGTAGGCTCGCTCGGCAGCCTGGCTGGCGCGCTCGAGCGCGTCGAGGTCGGCGGCGGCGTCGAGCCGGCGCAGCTCCTGCTTCCAGCCTTCAAGCAAGGCTGGCAGCTCGGCCGGTGGGTTTCTGTAGCGCCTGGCCAGGCTCATCCACAAGGCCAGCCGCTCGTCGAGCTCGGCCAGGCTTTGCGGGTCGAGCTCGGCGTGGCGGGCATAGGCACTGAGCGAGTGGGCTGCGTCCTCGGCCTGGGCCAGAGCGCTGGCCAGCACCTCGGTTATTGCCTCGAAACGCGGCTCGATTGGCGCCTGCGCCTGCAGCAGGTCCAGAGCGCGGCTGAGCAGGCCGGCGGCGTTGTCGTCAGCTTCCTGCAGCGCGTCGATGGCCCCCTGTACCGCGTCTTGCAGCGCCTGCGCGTGCGACAGGCGGCTGTGGCGGGCGTTGAGCTCCTCCCATTCGCCGGCCGCCGGCGCGAGCTTGGCCAGCTCGCCGATTTGCCAGCTCAGGCGCTCTTGCTCGCGCGCGAGGGTTTGTTGCGTCTGCCTGGCCTCGTCGAGTGCGCGCCGGCTCTGTCGCCAGTCCTGCCAGCGCGCTTTGAGAGTCTCGGTGGAGACGCCGGCATAGGCATCGAGCAAGGCCTTGACGTCGTCGGCGCGGGTCAGGCTCTGCCAAGCGTGTTGGCCGTGAATATCGACCAGGCGCTCACCCAGCTCGCGCAATTGAGTGGCGGTCGCGGGGCTGCCGTTGATCCAGGCCCGGCTCTTCCCCTGGCTGTCGACCGTGCGTTTGAGCAGCAGCTCGTCGGCGGCTGCAAAGCCTGCGTCTTCGAGCCAGCCCCGCAGTCCGGCTGGAGCGTCGAAACAGGCTGTGATCTCGCAGCGCGGCGCACCCTCACGCACCACGCTGGCCTCGGCGCGTGCGCCCAGGGCCAGCTGCAGCGCATCGATCAGGATGGACTTGCCGGCGCCGGTCTCGCCGGTGAGCACGGTAAAACCCTTGGCCAACTCGATCTCGAGTTGGTGCACGATCACGAAATCACGCAGAAACAGGCTCTTGAGGCTCATGGCTGGGCGGGCTGCAAGCGGCAAAAAGGGTGGGCTGGCGCAAATCGTAAGCGACAGCCGGGGCCTTGTTAAGCGCCCCCTTCATTCCAATGGAGTTTTCGGCGCAAGGTATCGAAATAATTCCAGCGCTGCGGATGCAAAAACCGCACCTGGTGGGCCGAGCGCCGCACCACGATGCGGTCGCCGTGCAGCAGCGTGGCCAGTGACTGCATGTCGAAGTTGGCGCTGGCGTCGCGACCGGCCACCAGCTCGATCGCCACCTCGCCATGGTCGGGCAGCACGATGGGGCGGTTGGACAGGGTGTGCGGCGCAATCGGCACCAGCAGCCAGCCGGCGATTGAGGGATGCAGCAGCGGCCCACCCGCCGATAGGGCGTAGGCGGTCGAGCCGGTGGGCGTGGCGATGATCAGGCCGTCGGCGCGTTGATTGGCCACAAAGCGGCCGTCCACCTCGACCCGCAACTCCACCATACCGGTGGTAGCCCCGCGGTTGACCACCACATCGTTCATCGCGGTGGCAGAAAACACGCAGCGGCCGTCGCGCATCACCCGCGCTTCCATCATGGCCCGCGCCTCCTCGTCGTACTGGCCCCGCAGCATGGGGCCCAGCACCGCCTGGTAGCCGTCGAGCGGAATATCGGTGATGAAGCCCAGGCGCCCCTGGTTGATGCCAATCAGCGGCACCCCGTGCGGCGCCAGCCGCCTGCCTATGCCCAGCATGGTGCCGTCGCCGCCGAGCACCAGAGCGAGGTCGCATTGCGCACCAATCTGATCCACATCCAGGGCCGGCATATCGCTCAGGCCGGTGTTGTTGGCGGTCTCCTTCTCCAGCGCCACCTCGCAGCCCTGCCGGTGCAGGAAGTGGGCAATGTCGTCGAGCGCCAGGCGTGAGCCCGCCGCCTGGTATTTGCCGATGAGCACAACGTGGCGAAAGCGGGAGGTCATGGGCAAATTACATCACAGGGCCAAAACCTGCGGTGCTGGCTCAGCCATGGCCTTACCGGGCTCTGGCTGCAGCGTGTGCGCAGAGCCTGCACAAAAGTCCCGCTCAAACCTCCTGCACAAAAGGACGCGCAGCTTCGTAGAATCAGCCCATGCTCGATGAACGCGCCAAACTGCTGCTCAAGGCCCTGGTGGAACGCTACATCGCTGATGGCCAGCCGGTGGGCTCGCGAACGCTCAGCCGCGCCAGCGGTCTGGAGCTCTCGCCCGCGACCATCCGCAATGTGATGAGCGATCTGGAGGAGCTGGGTCTGATCGTCAGCCCCCACACCTCGGCCGGTCGCATCCCGACTGCGCGCGGCTACCGGTTTTTTGTTGACACCATGGTCATGGCGCAGCGCGATCCACGCGCCCTCGATGCACTGACCCAACCCACGCTGGCGCCCGACCAGCCGCAAAAAGTCATCAGCAATGCAGCGCAAATGCTGTCGAGCTTGTCGCATTACGTGGGCGTGGTGATGGCGCCTCGCCGCTCCTCGGTGTTTCGCCACATTGAATTTTTGCGCCTGTCTGAAAAGCGCCTGCTGGTGATCATCGTCTCGCCCGACGGCGATGTGCAAAACCGGGTGCTGTTCACCGAGGTCGACTACACCCAGACCCAGCTGATCGAGGCGGCCAATTTCCTGAACTCCCACTACGCCGGCCTGGGCTTGGAAGAAGTCAGGGAGCGGCTGAAAAACGAGGTCGAAGCCTTGCGCAGTGAAATCGCCAGCCTCATGCAGGCGGCGGTGCAAGTGGGCTCGGAGGCCATCGAGTCGCGCGACGAGGTGATCATCGCCGGCGAGCGAAATCTTCTGACCATGAGCGATTTTTCCAGCGACATGGGCAGCCTGCGCAAGCTGTTTGACCTGTTCGAGCAAAAAGCCCAGTTGATGCGCCTGCTCGACGTCTCCAGCCGCGCCGAGGGTGTGCGCATCTACATCGGCGGTGAAAGCCAGGTGGTGCCCTTTCAGGAGCTGTCGGTGGTGACAGCGCCCTACGAGGTCGACGGGCAGGTGGTGGGCACGCTCGGCGTCATTGGCCCGACCCGCATGCCCTACGACAAGATGATCCAGATCGTGGACATCACCTCCAAGCTGGTCAGCTCGGCCCTCAGTCACAGCCGCTGAGGCGGGCCTTTTCCTCTTTTTCAGTAGTGCCAGTGGGCCGGTTCAGCGCCGGCAATGGGCGAGCGGAAACTGCACAGGTGTGGATTGGCCAGATTGCCCAGGTAGACGGTGCGCAGATCCGGCCCGCCAAAAGCCA
>JBAXEN010000141.1:0-10062 GCA_037140415.1 Betaproteobacteria bacterium
AACGCCCGCCAGGAACACCACATCGAGCTGATCGCCAGCGAGAACTACGCCTCGCCCGCCGTCATGGCAGCGCAAGGCTCGCAGCTGACCAACAAATACGCCGAGGGCTATCCCGGCAAGCGTTATTACGGCGGCTGTGAGTACGTGGACGTGGCCGAGCAGCTGGCCATCGACCGCGTCAAGCAGCTCTTTGGCGCCGACGCGGCCAACGTCCAACCGCATTGCGGCGCCTCGGCCAACGAGGCGGTATTCCTGGCCTTCCTCAAGCCCGGCGAGACCATCATGGGCATGAGCCTGGCCGAAGGCGGCCACCTGACCCACGGCATGCCGCTCAATATGTCGGGCAAGTGGTTCAACGTGGTCTCCTACGGCCTGAACGACAAGGAAGAAATCGACTACGACGCCATGGAACGCAAGGCGCACGAGACGCGGCCCAAGCTGATCATCGCAGGCGCCTCGGCCTACAGCCTGCATATTGATTTTGAGCGCTTCGCCAAGGTCGCCCGCGACGTGGGCGCCATCTTCCTGGTGGACATGGCCCACTATGCCGGCCTGATCGCCGCCGGCGTCTACCCCAACCCGGTGCCGCATGCCGATGTGGTGACCTCGACGACCCACAAGAGCCTGCGCGGCCCGCGTGGCGGCATCATCTTGATGAAGGCCGCCCATGAAAAAGCCATCAACAGCGCCATCTTCCCCGGCCTGCAGGGTGGACCGCTGATGCATGTGATCGCAGCCAAGGCGGTGGCCTTCAAGGAAGCCCTGACGCCCGAATTCAAGACCTACCAGCAACAGGTCATCAAGAATGCGCAGATCGTTGCCGAGACCCTGACCGAGCGCGGTTTGCGCATCGTCAGTGGTCGCACCGAAAGTCATGTGATGCTGGTCGACTTGCGCGCCAAGGGCATCACCGGCAAGCTGGCTGAGTCGGTGCTGGGCCAGGCCCATATGACGATCAACAAAAACGCCATCCCCAACGACCCTGAAAAGCCCATGGTCACCAGCGGCGTTCGCATCGGCACACCCGCCATGACCACCCGCGGCTTCAAGGACGAGGAAGCGCGCATGACGGCCCACCTGATCGCCGACGTGCTCGATCAGCCCCATGACGAGGCCAACATCGCTGCGGTGCGCGCCAAGGTCAACGCCCTGACGGCCCGCTTCCCGGTCTACCGATGAAATGCCCCTTCTGCGGCCATCTCGAAACCCAGGTGGTGGAGACCCGGGTTTCAGAGGACGCGGACGTGGTGCGCAGACGCCGCCAGTGCGGCGCCTGCGAAAAGCGCTTCACCACCTATGAGCGCCCCGATGTCAACTTCCCGGCCATCGTCAAGAAGGATGGCCGGCGCATCGAGTACAAGCGCAGCAAGATCGTCGAATCGATGAGCCTGGCACTGCGCAAGCGGCCGGTAAGCACAGAGCAGGTCGATGCGGCGATCGAGCGCATCGAGGAAAAGCTGCTCAACCTGGGCGTGCGCGAAGTGCCCTCGACCCGGCTGGGCGAATGGGTGATGCGCGAACTCAAGAAGCTCGACAAGGTGGCCTATGTGCGCTTTGCCAGCGTCTACCGCAGCTTTGAAGACCTTGACGACTTCAAGAACCTGGTCGACGAGGTGCGGCGCTGAGTCGGCCCTGCTCTTGCCTTCGTTTTAGCGCCAGCATTCCTGCGCCGTCGCCGTGCTGCCGCTGCGGCCCTTCAGGCCGGTGTGGCTGAGGGTGAGCGCAGCGCAGGGGTCGCTGCTCATCGCGCCCTGCGGCTGGGCGCGCAATTGATAACTCACCGCGTCGGCCTGCTCGATCTGCAGCAGGTACAGGGTCTGGCCGTCGACGATGACTGCCTGCAGCGCCGCAGGCAGGCTGGGCTTTTGACCGGCCGCGCCAAGGTAGCTGCCCTGCACGCTGAAGTAGCGCTCCATGAACTGCTGCGCCTGCAGCAGCGCGGCTGCGGCCTGCGCCCGGTGGCTGCGCTGCAGGTAGCTGCGATAACTGGGCCAGGCCAGCGAAGCCAGCAGACCGACGATGAGCAGCACGGTCAGCAGCTCGATCAGGCTAAAGCCCCGCACGCTTTCGGCAGCCGCTGCACCTTGAGGCGGCCGCGAAGCGGTGCAGGAGTGCGGTGGTGGAGTCATCGTGGATCACCTCAAGGGCGGGTTGAGCATGCGTCGCCACAAGCGCGCGCGCACCTGGGCGTTTTCAATGAGCAGCGTGCTTTGCAGCCAGACGGCGACTCCGGCAACCGTCACCCCCGAGGTGGCGTCAGCGCGGTGATCAGGGCTAAAGCCACGCGCGTTGACGGTATAGACCGTCACGCCCGGGCCCTGCTCAGGCAGGTTCTGCGCCTCGACCAGGCAGACCGGCGACTTGCCGCCAGATGCTGCCTCAGCCCAGGGCACAGCGACCAAGGCCGTACCTGAGCGCCACAGCGCGGCAGAGGCCCAGGCTGGCTGGGTCGGCGTGCTGGAGGGTATAGCGCCTTGCGCCAAAGCAGGCAGCCGCGCAGCGCTGGGCAGCAGCACCTGCGCCTCGCAGTAGAGCAAACCCGCTTGCGCTTGCTCCTGCGCCATGGCCCGCATGAGCTGGGCGCGGGCCAGCTGGGTCGAGCCGGCACTGCCGCGCAGCGCCGCCACCGAGCCCAGCGCGATGGCGCCCAGCAGCACCAGCACCACCACCAAGCTAAATCCGGGGGCAGCAGACGCGGCCCGGAGAGGGACGGTAGCGAGCTGCTGCATGACTAGTTGCTCCAGTTGCGCAAGGCCGCCGTCGACCAGAAGGCTCGACGCAGTCGACCATCATCTGACGTTGCGGCGCTGCCCGCGCAGTCGGTGTAGCTGCGCACATCGTCAGGGCCGAGCACCGGATCGCTGCTGCGCAGCAAGAGGCATAGCCGCACCGCCCGCACCAGCCGAAAATCACTGACCTGGGCTGCACCCACAAAACGCAGCGCCGTAGCTTCGCCGGCATCGACCGGCAGGCCCCAGCTCAAAAGCAGGCGCTCGACGTTGTCCACCAGGGGTTGCGGCCCGGTGCTGCCGCGGCCGCCACAGCGCAGTTCGCTGCGCCCGCTGGTGCTCACCTGCCAGCGGTTGTAGGCGATGTAAACACGGCTGCCGTCAGCCGCAACTCCCGCGTCCAAGCCATTGCCCAGGCAATCCGTGGGCCGGCCGTCGCTGCCCAAGACCGTGCTGTAGCCATCGGCCTCATAGGCAATCTCCACCGCCGATGAACTCTGGCCGCCCGCTGCGGGCGCGGCGGCGCAGGCCGGCTGCGCGCTGGCGGGCAGGCTGGCAAATCCATGGTCGCAGGCCCACAGCGCAGCCGCTGCAAGCGTGGTCTGCCAAGACGCCGGCCCGCCCGGGCTTTGCAGGGCGCGCAGCGGCCGACCGTAGCCGGCCATCATCAGGTCATTGCGCAGCAGGTCGATGGCGATTTGTGCATCTTCGATCATCAGCGCCTGCGCGGCCTGCAGGCGCTGGCTGCGCTTGGCCGTCACAGCCTGCATCAGAGCCGCTGCGATCAGCGACCAAGCGATGAAGGAGGCCACCAACCATTCCAGCAGACTCAGGCCCGCCGCTCGCCGAGCCTGGCGGCCTGCCCTGAACCGATCCGCCCTCACCATGCCAGCCCCCAACTCAGGCAGCGCCAGCCGGCGGACAGATCGAGCCGCCCGCTCGGGCAGCGCAGGTAGGCGGGCGCGTCCTGAGGCAGCTCCTGCGCGCCGGGCTCACGCCAGACCAAGGTCAGGGTGCCGCTGCGCTCCCAGGCCTCGAGCTGCAGCTGCGCCGAGCCCTGTGGCAAGGCCTGCTGCAGGCTGGCGCGCCACTGGGCTGCATCGGCCGACGCCCAGGCGCTGGCATCGCAAACGCCTGGGCCACAGGTCGGCCCGCTGGAGTCCGCTGGCAGCACCAGCTGCGAGGCCATGGCCTGAACCTGGCTCGGGCTGGCACGCAGGCGTTCGGCAAGATCAGCGGCCAGCACCACGGCCTGGCTCATCTGCTGATTGACCCGGCTCTGGCGCAAGGCCCCGGCCTGGGCGCCCAGCCAGGCGCTCACGCCCAGGCTGAGCAGCAGCAGGCACACCAGCACCTCGATCAGCATAAAGCCGCCGCCATGGGCCTGGTTCATGCGCATTGGGTCTGCCCCTGTGGCCGCAGCGCTGCGCGACCCTGCATCGAGATGCAGACCAGGCGCAGGGACGAGCCGGCTGTCAAGCGCAGGCTTTGCCCGGCTGCCCGGGCGGCGCCAGTCGGCTGGTATGTCACTCCGGCCCGCGACGAGCTGCCATTGCTGGTGATGGTCTGAACCGACGGGTCCGGCTGATGCTGACGCAGCACCGGCTTGCCAGCACCCGCCACACGGCTGGCATCGGCATCCAGGAAGATCATCCAGCCCCGACCCCAATCTGCTTGACCAGCGCAGCCCAGGCCGTCGACCGATGGGCAGATCGAGACCGCCTGGCCCCGAACAATCGCCTGGGTGCGGGCATAGCGCAGGTCATCGAGCAGGCTCTGAGCCTCAGACTCCAAGGTCCAGCGCACCAGCAGGCCGCGCAAAGACGGCAGGGCCAAGGTGGCCAGGATCAAGGTCAAGCCGAGCACCACCATCAGCTCGAGCAGGGAAAAACCCGCTGCGGGCGTCGACATGGGCAGTGCGGGCCGGTCCATGGCCCATCCTAAAAAAACCGCCACCTCGATGGTGTTAATTGTTATTTCGACCCAAGCCCCACAGGCGCCAGTCCAAGGCCACCTCCGCCGCGCCTTACACTGCCAGCTAACCCTTCAAAGCAGGCCTGCATACGGCCTACAAGGCCCAGCCTGTAACGACCTCCATGATTGAACGCGCCCTTGAACTGGCCGCCCAGGCCCGTCTGCTGGCCCCGCCCAACCCGGCGGTGGGCTGTGTGCTGGTCAACGCCCAGGGGCAGGTGATCGGCCAGGGGCACACCCAGGCCACCGGCCAGGCGCACGGCGAGGTCATGGCCTTGCGCGATGCGGCCGCCCATGGCCATTCAGTGCGCGGAGCCACCGCTTATGTGACGCTCGAGCCTTGCGCCCACCACGGCCGTACCGGCCCCTGCTGCGAGGCACTGATCGAGGCCGGTGTGGCCAAAGTGGTGGCCAGCCTGCCTGACCCCAACCCGCTGGTGGCCGGCCGTGGCCTGGACCGGCTGCGCGCGGCTGGCATCCAAGTCGAGGTCGGCCCCGGCGCGCAGCCAGCGCGTGAGCTCAACATCGGCTTTTTCAGCCGCATGCAGCGCGGCCGGCCCTGGCTGCGCCTGAAGGCGGCCGCCTCGATCGACGGCACCACCGCGCTGGGCGACGGCCAAAGCCAATGGATCACCTCGCCCGCGGCGCGCGCCGACGGCCATGCCTGGCGCGCCCGCGCCTGCGCAGTGCTCACCGGCATAGGCACGGTGCTGGCCGACGACCCCACCCTCAATGTGCGAGAAGTGGCCACGCCGCGCCAGCCGGTGCGGGTGATCGTCGACAGCCGCCTGCAAACACCGCCGCAGGCCCGCATCCTGCAAGGCGGTGGACCGGTGTGGATCTATACCGCTGTGCGCGATGCCGAGCGCGAGGCCGAACTGAGTGGGCGCGGCGCGCACATCACCTGCCTGGCCGATCCTCAGGGCAAGGTTGACCTGGCCGCGCTGGTGCAAGACCTGGCCAGGCGTGAAGTCAATGAAGTGCATGTGGAGGCCGGCAGCAAACTGGGCGGCTCGCTGATGCGCGCCGGCCTGATCGACGAGCTGCTGATCTATCTGGCCCCGGTGCTGCTGGGCCCGGGTCAGGGCCTGTTGGCGCTGCCTGCACTGAGCCAACTGTCGGAGGGCATTGCCTTGCAATTTACCGATTGCCAGCGCATCGGCCCGGATCTGCGGGTGCTGGCCCGGCGGGTCGGCGCCGACGCTTTTTAAGGTTGAAGCAGCGCGGCCCGTCCGGCAGCTCAATTCCCTGCGAAAATAGCGCCATGTTTACCGGCATCATTACCGGAGTGGGGCGCATCGTCGCCATCCACCCCCTCGGCAGCTCCTTGGCCCACGGCAAACGCCTGACCATTGAGACCCCTCTTGGCTACCTCGATGATGTCGCACTGGGCGACAGCATTGCGCTCAATGGCGCCTGCATGACCGCCACCCAGATCGATACCAGCACTCAGCGATTTAGCGTCGACGTGTCGGCCGAATCGCTGGCGCGCACCTGCGGGCTCGGCGAGGCCGGCCCCATCAACCTGGAAAAAGCGCTGCGTGCGCACGACCGGCTGGGCGGGCATATCGTCAGCGGTCACGTCGACGGTATAGGCCAAGTGACCCACTTTGCCCAGGTCGGCGAAAGCTGGGAGCTGCGTATCGCGGTGCCGGCCCAGCTGGCCCGCTTCCTGGCCTACAAGGGCTCGATCACCGTCAATGGGGTCAGCCTGACCGTCAACCAGGTGCAAGACCCGGCCGCGCTCGAAGGCGGCTGCGAGATCAGCATCAACCTGATTCCGCACACCGTGACCCACACCGCGCTGGGCAGCCTGCAAGCGGGCTCGCCCGTCAACCTCGAGATCGACCTGATCGCGCGCTATGTCGAGCGCATGCTGCAGGACCAAAGAAAGCCCCTTGCCTTATGAATGCAGCCAGCCCCCTCACGCCGCCGGTGACGATCTCGCCGGTCAAGGACATCGTGGCCGAAATGGCCGCTGGCCGGATGGCGATCCTGATCGACGAGGAAGACCGCGAAAACGAAGGCGACCTGGTGCTGGCCGCCGACCACGTCAGTGCCGAAACCATCAACTTCATGGCCCGGTATGGCCGCGGCCTGATCTGCCTGACGCTCAGCCGCGAACGCTGCGAGCGCCTGCAACTGCCGCCCATGGTCAGCCGCAACGGCACCAAGCATTCCACCGCCTTTACCGTCTCGATCGAGGCGGCCGAAGGCGTGACCACCGGCATCTCGGCCGCCGATCGGGCCCGGACCGTGCAGGCTGCGGTAGCGCCCAAAGCCCAAGCCAGCGATCTGGTGCAACCCGGTCATATTTTTCCGCTGCAAGCGGTTGACGGCGGCGTGCTGATGCGCGCGGGCCATACTGAAGCGGGCTGCGACCTGGCGGCCATGGCCGGCTGCTCGCCGGCGGCGGTGATCTGCGAAATCATGAAGGACGACGGCACCATGGCGCGGCTGCCCGACCTGCTGGAGTTTGCGGCGGTGCATGGCCTGAAGATTGGCACCATTGCCGACCTGATCGAACACCGCAGCCGCCATGAATCGCTGATCGAGCGTGTTGGTAGCCGCAGCATGCAAACCCACTGGGGAGAATTCACCGCCCACGCTTGGCGCGACAAGCCCAGCGGCAGCCTGCACCTGGCTCTGGTCAAGGGCAGTTGGGAGCCGGGCGAGCCGGTGCCCGCGCGGGTGCATGAGCCGCTGTCACTCTTCGATGTGCTCGAAACTGGCCGCACCATGCATTCGTGGAGCCTGGACGAGAGTCTGCGTTTCATCGCCAGCGAAGGCCGCGGCGTGGCCGTCCTGCTCAACTGCGGCGAAGGCGCAGAGCAATGGTTGGCCCAATTTGAAGGGCTCGCGCGTCCGAGCCACGGGCCCAGCCGGGGCCGCATGGACCTGCGCTCCTACGGCATCGGCACGCAGATCCTGCTGCAGTGCGGCGTGCGAAAGATGCGCTTGATGGGCAACCCACGCCGCATGCCCAGCATGGCAGGCTACGGCCTGGAAATCGTGGGTTATCTGAGTAAAGACGACATCAAGGCCTGAAGGACACTCATGCAAACAGCAGACAAAGGCCAAGCGGCGGCCCCCACCGATGGCAGCGGGCTGCGCATCGGCATCGTGCAGGCGCGCTTCAACGAAGGCGTGACCCAAGCACTGGCCCAGGCCTGCCTGAGCGAGCTCAAGGCCGCCGGGGTCGAGCAAATCACCCATCTGCAGGTACCCGGAGCGCTGGAAGTGGCCACCGCCTTGCAGGCGCTGGCCGAGCGCGGCGGCTTTGACGCACTGATTGCGCTGGGCTGCATCATTCGCGGCGAAACCTATCACTTCGAGCTCGTGGCCAATGAGAGTGGCGCCGCCGTCACCCGCGTATCGCTGGATTACCGCCTACCGATCGCCAATGCGATTTTGACCACCGAGGACCTGCCGCAAGCCCTGGCCCGACAGGACGAAAAAGGCCGCGATGCAGCGCGCGTGGCCGTCGAGATGGCCCGCCTGCTGCAAAGCTTGCAGTCATGAGCCCCACCGGCGACATCGAGCCCAGCGGCGTAGCGGCCAAAGGTGAGCCGCGCCCTGTGGCGCCGCGCAAAGCAAGCGACAAATCGGCCCGCACCCGCGCCCGCGAATTTGCCTTGCAAGCGCTCTACCAGCACTTGGTCGGTCACAACGAGGCTGCGGCCATCGACAGCTTCACCCGTGACCTGATCGGCTTTCACAAGGCCGACGCGGTCCACTTTGACGCCCTGCTGCACGGCTGTATCCGCGAGGGCGAGCAGCTCGACGCACTCATCACCCCCCACATCGACCGCAAGCTCGCCGAGGTCTCGCCGATTGAGCGCGGCGTGTTGTGGATCGGCGCCTACGAATTGCAGCATTGCATGGACGTGCCCTGGAGGGTGGCCATCAATGAGTGCATTGAGTTGGCCAAGGGCTTTGGCGGCACCGACGGTTACAAATGGGTCAATGGCGTGCTCAACCAGCTCGCCCCGCAGCTGCGGCCGCTGGAGGTGGGTCGCCGCCCATGATCCGCATCAGCGAACGCGCGCGGCGCATCGACCCCTTCTATGTGATGGAGGTGGCCAAAGCCGCCCACCTGCTCGAACAGCAAGGGCCGGTCGGCGCACCGCCGATGATTTACCTCAACATTGGCGAACCGGACTTCACCGCCCCGCCACGGGTGCAACAGGCCGCCGAGCGGGCCCTGCGCGACGGCCTGACCCAGTACACACCGGCGCTCGGACTGAGCGCCTTGCGCGAGCGCATCAGCCAGTGGTATGCCGAGCGCTTTGCGGCCCAGGTACCGGCCTCGCGCATTGTCATCACCGCCGGCGCATCGGCGGCGCTGCAGCTGGCCTGCCTGGCCCTGATTGAAGCGGGCGACGAGATCCTCATGCCCGATCCGAGCTACCCCTGCAACCGGCACTTTGTCAGCAGCGCCGAAGGGCGGGCGGTGCTGCTGCCCACCACTGCGGCCGAGCGCTTTTCACTCTCGCTGGCCAGTGTGCAGCAGGCCTGGGGACCGGCCACCCGCGGCGTGCTGCTGGCCTCGCCCTCCAACCCCACCGGTACCTCGATCGCGCCGGACGAATTTGCGCGCCTGCATGAATTCGTGCTCGGGCGCGGCGGCATTTCGATGATCGACGAGATCTACCTGGGCCTGAGCTACGAGGAGCAGTTCGGGCGCAGCGCACTGGCCCTGCCGGGTGAGCTGGGCGAGTCGGTGATCAGCATCAACAGCTTTTCAAAATACTTCAGCATGACCGGCTGGCGCCTGGGCTGGCTGGTGCTGCCGCCGGCGCTGGTGCCGGTGGTCGAGCGGCTGGCGCAAAACCTGTTTATCTGCGCCAGTGCGCTGGCCCAGCATGCGGCCCTGGCCTGCTTTGAGCCTGACAGCCTGGCCGAGTACGAGCGCCGGCGCGGTCAGTTCAAGGCCCGGCGCGACTATTTTCTGCCCGAGCTTGAGCGCCTGGGGCTGCATGTGCCGGTGCGCCCTGACGGCGCCTTCTACGCCTATGCCGATGCCAGCTCGGCCATTGCCAAACTGGGGCTGCCCACGGCCCGGCCCGACGGCACCGGCGGCAGCTGGGACCTGGCTTTTGCGCTGATGCAGCAGGCGCGGGTGGTGGTCACGCCCGGTCGCGACTTTGGCCAGACCGATCCTCACCGCTACCTGCGTTTTTCGACGGCCAGCAGCATGGACCAGCTGCAGCAAGCCATCGCCCGGCTGGAGGCGGTACTTGGCTGAGGCCCGCCCCGCCGCCTTCGAATGGCTGCTGCGGGTGTACTGGGAAGACACCGACGCGGGTGGCATCGTCTTCTACGCCAACTACCTCAAATACTTCGAACGCGCCCGCAC
>JBAXEN010000142.1:0-10055 GCA_037140415.1 Betaproteobacteria bacterium
CCGTCACCACCCAGGGCGACTCGTGCGGCTTGGCATCGTGGCCATGGTGGTGATCGTCATGGTGATCATTGGAGTGGTGGGCGTCCGGATTCTGGTCGTAGCGCTCCTTGCCGTGGAAGACCAGGAAGTACATGCGAAAGGAATAGAAGGCGGTGACAAATACGCCAGCGAGCACCGCGAAATTGGCAAAGCCAGCGGCGGGCAAATGGCTGGCATGGACCGCCTCGATGATGCTGTCTTTGGAATAAAAACCCGAAAACAGCGGCGTGCCAATCAGGGCCAGCGACCCCAGCAGCGAGGTGATCCAGGTGATCGGCATGTACTTGCGCACCCCGCCCATCCAGCGAATATCCTGGTTGTGGTGCAGGCCCATGATGACCGATCCTGCCGCCAAAAACAGCAGCGCCTTGAAGAAGGCATGGGTCATCAGGTGGAACACTGCCACCGAATAGGCCGAGGCGCCCAGAGCCACCGTCATGTAGCCCAACTGCGAGAGTGTTGAATAGGCCACCACGCGCTTGATGTCGTTCTGGATGATGCCCAGAAAGCCCATGAACAGCGCGGTGATCGAGCCGATGACCAAGATGAAGTTCAGCGCGGTTTCCGACAGCTCATACAACGGCGACATGCGCGCGACCATGAAGATGCCAGCCGTCACCATGGTGGCGGCGTGGATCAGTGCCGAGATCGGGGTCGGGCCTTCCATCGAGTCGGGCAGCCAGACGTGCAGCGGGAACTGGGCCGACTTGCCCATGGCGCCGATGAACAGGCAGATGCAGATCACGGTGATCAGCAGCCAGTCAGTGCCCGGAAACTGCATGCCGCCCAACTGAGCGCCTTTGGCAAAAATCTCGGCATAGTTCAGCGTGCCGGCATAGGCAGCAATCAGGCCTATGCCCAGGATGAAGCCGAAGTCACCCACCCTGTTGACCAGGAAGGCCTTCATATTGGCGAAGGTGGCAGTCGGCTTCTTGAACCAAAAGCCGATCAGCAAATACGACACCAGGCCCACCGCCTCCCAGCCAAAGAACAGCTGCAGCAAGTTGTTGCTCATCACCAGCATCAGCATGGAGAAGGTAAACAGGGAGATGTAGGAAAAGAATCGGTTGTAGCCCTCGTCCTCCTCCATATAGCCGATGGTGTAGATGTGCACCATCAATGAGACGAAGGTCACCACCACCATCATCATCGCGGTCAGACCATCGATCAGGAAGCCGACCTCCATCTTCAGGCCGCCGACCACCATCCAGGTGTAGAGGGTTTCATTGAGGCGGGCGCCGTCGATCACGCTGCTCAGGGTCTTGAGCGAAATCAGCAAGGCCACCAACACGCCCAAAATCGTCAGGCTGTGGCTGAGGGCGCGGCCGATGCGGTTGCCGCCGAGCGCCGTGCCGAAAATACCGGCCAGCAGCGAGCCGACCAGCGGCGCCAGCGGCACGGCCAACAAGGTGGAAGCAGAGAGGGTTTGACTCATCGTGGGATTCCCGTTCGCTGGGCTGTCATGCGGGGCAATCAGCCCTTGAGGGTATTGAGTTCATCGACATTGATGCTGGCCTTGTTCCGGAACAGCAGCACCAGGATCGCCAGACCGATGGCCGACTCGGCGGCCGCTACGGTGAGGATGAAGAAGACGAAGATTTGTCCGGCCATGTCACCCAGGAAGTAGGAGAAGGCCACGAAGTTCATGTTGACCGCCAGCAGCATCAACTCGATGGCCATGAGCAGCACGATCAGGTTCTTGCGGTTCAAAAAGATGCCGATCACCGACAAGGCAAACAGCAAAGCGCCCAGGGATAAGAAGTGGCCCAGGGAAATCATGGCTTGGTCTCCTCGGCCGCGGCCGCTGGGGGCTCAGGGGCAACAGCACTGGGCTGGACCTTGAGCAACTGCACCCGGTCGCCCCGCTTGACCCGGACCTGCTCGGACGCATCAATCGCCTTGGAATCCTTGCGCGCGCGCAGCGTCAGCGCGATGGCCGCAATGATGGCCACCAGCAGCAAGGCTGCAGCCGCCTGCAGCGGCAGCAGGTACTGGCTGTAGAGCACCTTGCCCAGTTCCTTGGTATTGGAATAGTCGGCCACCGCCTGACTGGCTGCAGCCGCTGCCGGCGGCGCGGTCACCCGAAAGCCGCCCATGAGCACCGCAGCCATCTCAAGCGCAATCACCGCGCCCATGACCGCTGCCAGGGGAAAGTGCTTCCAGAAGCCCTTGCGCATGCTGTCAATGTTGATATCGAGCATCATCACCACAAACAGAAACAGCACCATCACTGCGCCCACATAGACCAGCACCAGGGTGATGGCCAGGAACTCTGCCTTGAGCATCAGCCACAGGGCCGAGGCCTGGAAGAAGGCCAGCACCAAAAACAGGGCTGCATGGACCGGGTTGCGGGCGGTGATCACGCGAAACGCTGCAAACAGCAGCACCGCGGCAAAGGCATAAAACAGGGCAGATTGAACATCCATGGGTCGGCTGCTTTCGTTCACCGGTATTTGGCGTCGGCCGCCTTGTTCGCTGCGATCTCGGCCTCATAGCGGTCGCCAACGGCCAGCAGCATGTCCTTGGTGAAATACAGGTCGCCCCGCTTTTCGCCGTGGTACTCGAGGATGTGCGTCTCGACGATCGAATCCACCGGGCAGCTTTCCTCGCAAAAGCCGCAGAAGATGCATTTGGTCAGATCGATGTCATAGCGGCTGGTGCGCCGGCTGCCGTCGTCGCGCACCTGCGACTCGATGGTGATGGCCAGGGCCGGGCAGACCGCCTCGCACAGCTTGCAGGCGATGCAACGCTCCTCGCCGTTGTCGTAGCGGCGCAGAGCGTGCAGGCCGCGAAAACGCGGCGACTGCGGTGTCTTTTCCTCCGGAAACTGCACCGTGATCTTGCGGCTGAACATGTACTTGCCGGTCAGCGCCATGCCTTTGAACAGCTCAGTCAGCATGAAACTGGAGAGAAAGTCCTTCAGGGAGAAGGACGAGGGCCGGGACAGGGTCTCAGAGCTCATGACTTACTTCCAGATGTTGAGAGGGGTGTGCATCCACGCAGCCACCACCACCAGCCACACCAGGGTGACCGGGATGAAAATCTTCCAGCCCAGACGCATGATCTGGTCGTAACGAAAGCGCGGGAAGGTGGCGCGCACCCACAGGAACATGGTGACCACCACAAAGGTCTTGATGCCCAGCCAGATCCAGCCGGGAATGAAGCTCAGTGCTTCGACCGGCGGCAACCAGCCACCGAGGAACATGGTCACGCACAGGATGGAGACCAGGATCATGTTGGCGTATTCAGCCAGGAAGAACATGGCAAAGGCCATGCCCGAGTACTCGACCATGTGGCCGGCCACGATCTCGGACTCGCCCTCGACCACGTCGAAAGGGTGGCGATTGGTTTCAGCCAGGCCAGCGATGAAATACACCACAAAAATCGGCAGCAAGGGCAACCAGTTCCAGGACAGGAAGTTCAAGCCCATGCCCACGCCCATGCCCTTGCCCTGCCCCATCACGATGTCGCTCATGTTCAGGCTGGCCGAGACCATCAGCACCACCACCAGGCAAAAGCCCATGGCAATCTCATAGCTGACCATCTGCGCCGAGGCACGCAGCGCGCCAAGAAAGGCGTACTTGGAGTTGGAAGCCCAGCCGGCGATGATGACGCCGTAGACCTCCAGCGAGGTGATGGCCATCAGGAAGAGCAGGCCGGCGTTGATATTGGCCAGCGCCACGTCTGGGCCGAAGGGCACCACCGCCCAGGCGGCCAACGCCGGCATGATGGTCATGATCGGCCCAAGCACGAACAAGCCCTTGCTGGCTGCCGTCGGCATGATGATTTCTTTGGTCAGCAGCTTGAGCGCGTCGGCGATGGGCTGCAGCAATCCGCCCGGGCCCACCCGATTGGGGCCCAGGCGCACCTGGGTAAAGCCAATGGCCTTGCGCTCCCACAGCGTCAGGTAGGCCACACAGCCCATCAGCGGCAGCAGCACCGCGACGATCTTGATCAAGGTCCAGACCACCGGCCACGCGGTGCCGCCGAGCAGTCCCAGCCCGGCCTGGTTGATGCTGTCGATCATGCGCTCACCTCTTGTTCATGAAGCTGTGCTGGGCCGCCGGCGCGCGCGTCGGCGGTCAGCTGCAGCGAAGGCGCCCGGCGCACGATTCCGTCGAGTTGATAAATCGCTGCGGTGGCCGGCTCACCCACCGGGACCGAAGCCAGCGCGGCATCAAAGTGGGCCGCGTTGCTCAGCGCATCGGCGGGCACGAAGCGCGCTCCTTCAGCGGTGGCCGCACCTATGGCCTGGCTGAGCACCTCGCCGGCTGACTCAGCCTCAAAACCGGCCAGGCCCAACATCTGACCGAGCACCCGCAAGACCTTCCAGGCCGGCCGCGCCTGGCCCAGCGGTTTGACCACCGCATGAAAGCCCTGCACCCGGCCCTCGGCGTTGACAAAGGTGCCCGGGGTTTCGGTGAAAGGCGCAATGGGCAGCAGCACATCGGCCAGGTCCATATTGGCTTTAAAGGCATTGAGCGAAACCACCATCTGCGCCTGCGCCAGGCCCTGCCGAGCCGCAAGCCCAGCGGCCGAATCAAACACCGGCTCAGTGCCCAGCAGCAGTGCCGCCTTGAGCGAGCCGGCGAGCATCTGGCCGGCATGCAGGCCGCCGCTCTGCGGCTGTGAGCCCACCCACTGAGCGCCGACGGTGTTGGCCGCCTCGCCCAGGTAACCGACGCTGGCGCCGGTGTGTTCAGCGATCCAGCCGGCCACCGCCAGCAGATTCGAAGCCTGCGCATGGTGGGCCGCCGCATTGCCGAGCAAGATGGCCTTGCGCTGCCCGCTCACCAAAGCCTGGGCCATGGCCTGGGCGGTCTCGCTGATCGGGCCAGAGCTGACACCTGCCGGCAGGCTCAAACCCTGAGCCTGCGCCAGTGCGGCCGCCACTTCATGGAGCGCGCCCTGCCACTGCGCCGGCTCGGCATGGATGCTGCGCGACACAGGGATGGCCCAGGCATCGGCCGTGGGCAGTTGGCGCAGCGAGTTGATGCTCATGATCTTGGCGCCACTGCGGGCCGCCTGCCGCAGGCGCAGGGCCATCAGAGGATGGTCCTTGCGCAGGTTCGAGCCAATGATCAGGGCCGACTGCAGGCTCGAGAGTGAGGCCAGCGAGGTACCCAGCCAGCGCACGCTCTGGGTGGACGGGAACTGGGCATGACGCAGGCGGTGATCAATGTTGTCGCTGCCCAGGCGACGCATCAACAACCCTGCCAGATACAACTCTTCCAGGGTGCTGTGGGGGCTGACCAGCGCGCCCAGGCTGGCCGGACCGTGGTCCTGTCCAATCTGCTTGAGGCCATTGGCCACGTATTCAAGGGCGGTCTGCCAATCAACCTCTTTCCACTGGCCGCCCTGCTTGATCATGGGCGCGCTCAGACGTTGGTCGCCGTTCAAAGCCTCGTAGGAGAAGCGATCGCGATCGGCAATCCAGCATTCATTGACCGCGTCGTTTTCCAGCGGCAGAACCCGCATGACCTGGTTGTGCTTGACCTGAACGACCAGGTTGGCACCGGTCGAATCATGCGGGCTGATGGATTTGCGGCGCGACAACTCCCAGGTGCGGGCGCTGTAGCGAAAGGGCTTGCTGGTGAGCGCGCCCACAGGGCAGATGTCGATCATATTGCCCGACAACTCGGAGTCCACCGACATGCCTACGAAGGTCTCGATCTCCGAATGCTCGCCGCGGTGGGACATGCCCAGCTCCATAGCGCCGGCCACCTCCTGGCCAAAGCGCACACAGCGGGTGCAATGGATGCAGCGGCTCATCTCTTCCATGCTGATGAGCGGCCCCACGTCCTTGTGCAGCACCACCCGCTTTTCTTCCTGATAGCGCGAGCCGCTGCCGCCGTAGCCGACGGCCAGGTCCTGCAACTGGCATTCGCCACCCTGGTCGCAGATGGGGCAGTCCAAGGGGTGGTTGATGAGCAGGAACTCCATCACGCTTTTTTGCGCCTTGATGGCCTTGTCGCTCTTGGTGTGCACCACCATGCCTTGCGTGACCGGCGTGGCGCAGGCGGGCATGGGCTTGGGGGCTTTTTCCACATCGACCAGGCACATGCGGCAGTTGGCCGCGATGCTCAGCTTCTTGTGGTAACAAAAATGCGGGATGTAGGTACCGGCTTTTTCGGCCGCATGCATCACCGTGCTGCCTTCAGGCACTTCGACCTTGTTGCCGTCGAGTTGGATTTCAACCATGGTGTGTGCTCTTGCTGTACTGCACTCAGGCGTAGGCCGGGACCATGCAGGTCTTGTGCGTGATGTGGTGTTCGAACTCGGCGCGGAAATGCTTGATCATGGCGCGCACCGGCATGGCCGCCGCGTCGCCCAGGGCGCAAATCGTGCGCCCCTGGATGCTGTCGGACACCGAATTGAGCAGGTCCAGGTCGCTCTGGCGGCCCTGGCCGTGTTCAATGCGGTGCACCATGCGCCAAAGCCAGCCCGTGCCCTCGCGGCAGGGGGTGCACTGGCCGCAGCTCTCGTGCATGTAGAAGTAGGACAGGCGCAACAGACTCTTGACCATGCAGCGGCTGTCGTCCATCACGATGACTGCGCCCGAGCCCAGCATGGAGCCGGCTTTGGCAATCGAGTCGTAGTCCATGGCGGTGGCCATCATGATGTCGGCCGGTAGCACCGGCATGGACGAGCCGCCCGGAATCACCGCCTTGAGCTGGCGGCCAGTGCGCACGCCGCCGGCGAGCTCGAGCAGCTTGGCAAAGGGCGTGCCCAGCGGAACCTCGAAGTTGCCCGGGTTGTTGACGTCGCCGCTGACGGTGAACAGCTTGGTGCCGCCGTTGTTGGGCTTGCCCACTTCCAAGTAGGCCTGACCGCCGTTGCGGATGATCCAGGGCACCGCGGCAAAAGTTTCTGTGTTGTTGATGGTGGTGGGCTTGCCGTAGAGACCAAAGCTGGCCGGAAACGGTGGCTTGTAGCGCGGCTGGCCTTTCTTGCCCTCCAGCGATTCAAGCAAGGCCGTCTCCTCGCCGCAGATGTAGGCGCCAAAGCCATGGGCCGCATGCAGCTGGAACGAAAAAGGGCTGCCCAGGATCTTGTCGCCCAACAGGCCCGCATCGCGCGCCTCCTGCAAGGCTTCCTCGAAACGCTTGTAGGTCTGAAAGATCTCACCGTGGATGTAGTTGTAGCCCACGGTGATGCCCATGGCGTAGGCGGCAATGGCCATGCCCTCGATCACCACATGCGGGTTGTAGGTCAGGATGTCGCGGTCCTTGGCAGTGCCTGGCTCACCCTCGTCGGAGTTGCACACCAGGTACTTTTGACCCGGGAACTGGCGGGGCATGAAGCTCCACTTCAGTCCGGTGGGAAAGCCCGCGCCGCCGCGGCCGCGCAGCGAGCTGGCCTTGACCTCGGCAATCACCTGGTCGGGGCTCATGCCCTCGCCGCCGTCCTGGCCCAAGATCTTGCGCAGCGCGGCATAGCCGCCACGGGCTTCGTAGTCCTTCAGGCGCCAGTTGCTGCCATCGAGCCCGGCCATGATCTGCGGGCTGATATGACGGCCGTGGAAGGCGCTTTGCACGCCGGTGGCCTTGAATTGCGAGAGGATGCTGGCTGCGTTCATGCCTGGCCCTGCGCGGCCTTCAGGCCATTGATCAGCTGGTCGAGCTTGTCGTTGCTCATGAAGCTGCACATGTGGATGTCATTGACCAGCATCACCGGCGCATCGGCGCAGGCGCCCAAGCACTCGGACTGCTGCAGGGTAAAGAGGCCGTCGGCGGTGGTGTCACCCATGGACACGCCCAGTGTTTGTTCAAGATGGGCCAGCGCCTGCGTGCCATTGCGCAGTTGGCAGGGCAGATTGGTGCAGACGTTGAGCTTGTACTTGCCCAGCGGCTTTTGGTTGTACATGTTGTAGAAGGTGGTGACCTCATGGACTGCCATGGGCGCCATGCCCAGGTAGTCGGCCACCGCCTTCTCACTGGCCGGGCTCACATGGCCCTGCTCTTCCTGCACGATCTGCAGGCAGGCCATGACGGCCGACTGCCTCTGGTCGGCCGGGTACTTGGCGATCTCGCGGTCAAAGCGGGTGCGGGTCGGGTCGGAAAATATCATGGTGTCTCAGCGGTCGATTTCACCAAACACAATGTCCATGGTGCCGATCACGGCCACGGCATCGGCAATCATGTGGCCGCGCGCCATTTCGTCCATGGCCGCCAGATGGGCAAAGCCAGGCGGTCGAATCTTGAGGCGATAGGGCTTGTTGGCCCCGTCGCTGATCAGGTAGATGCCGAACTCACCTTTGGGATGCTCGACCGCCGCATAGGCTTGGCCTTCGGGCACATGCATGCCTTCGGTAAAGAGCTTGAAGTGGTGAATCAGCTCTTCCATATTGGCCTTCATCGCCTCGCGTGCCGGCGGCGCGACCTTGTGGTCGTCGGTGATGACCGGGCCGGGATTGGCGCGCAGCCAGTCCACGCACTGACGGATGATGCGATTGGACTGGCGCATTTCCTCAATGCGCACCAAATAACGGTCGTAGCAGTCGCCGGTCTTGCCCACGGGGATATCGAAGTCCAGACGGTCGTAGACGTCATAGGGCTGCTGCTTGCGCAGGTCCCAGGCGATGCCCGAGCCGCGCAGCATCGCGCCGGTAAAGCCTAGGTTGAGCGCGCGCTCGGGGCTGACCACGCCCACACCCACGGTGCGCTGCTTCCAGATGCGGTTGTCGGTCAGCAGGGTTTCGTACTCATCGACCAGCTTGGGGAACTTTTGCACGAAGTCGTCGATGAAATCGAGCAAGGAGCCCTGGCGGTTTTCATTGAGGCGAGCGATGGACTTGGCGTTGCGCACCTTGCTGGCGCGGTACTGCGGCATGGCCTCGGGCAGGTCGCGGTAGACGCCGCCTGGGCGGAAGTAGGCCGCGTGCATACGCGCACCGGAGACGGCCTCGTACATATCGAACAGGGCCTCGCGCTCGCGAAAGCAGTAGATGAGGATGTTCATCGCACCGCAGTCAAAGCCGTGGCAGCCCAGCCAGAGCAGGTGATTGAGCAGACGGGTGATCTCGGAATACATCACCCGGATGTACTGGGCACGCACCGGCACATCGACGCCCACCAGCTTTTCAATCGCCAGGCAATAGGCGTGCTCGTTGCACATCATCGAGACATAGTCCAGTCTGTCCATGTAGGGCAGCGACTGGATGTAGGTGCGGCTCTCGGCCAGCTTCTCAGTGGCCCGGTGCAGCAGGCCAATGTGCGGGTCGGCGCGCTGGATGACCTCGCCGTCGAGCTCGAGCACCAGACGCAGCACGCCGTGGGCGGCCGGGTGCTGGGGCCCGAAGTTCAGGGTGTAGTTCTTGATTTCAGCCATGGTGTTGCCCTCAGCCCTTGCGATCGGCCGGCCGGCCGGCATAGCCGTCCTCGCGGATGATGCGCGGCGTGACCTCGCGCAGCTCGATGCTCACCGGCTGGTAGATCACGCGCTTTTGCTCGGGGTCGTAGCGCATCTCCACGTGGCCGGTGGTCGGGAAGTCCTTGCGGAAGGGATGGCCTATAAAGCCGTAGTCGGTGAGGATGCGTCGCAGGTCGTTGTGACCCTCGAAGATGATGCCAAACAGGTCAAAAGCCTCGCGCTCAAACCAGTTGGCTGCGTTCCAGAGCTCGTTGATAGAGGCCAGCACCGGAAAGTCGTCGTCCGGGCAAAACACCTTCAGCCGCACCCGCTGGTTCAGGCTGACCGACAGCAGGTGCGAGATCACCGCATAGCGCGGGCCCTCATGCACACCGCCCTTGTAGTCACTGAAGTCCACGCCGCACAGGTCGATGAGCTGCTCAAACCTGCACTGGGGGTGATCGCGCAAAATGGCCGCCGCATCCAGGTAATCGGCCGCAGCGACCAGCACCGTCACTTCGCCCAGGGCCAGACTCACCTGCTTGGCCTTGCCACCCAAGGCATCGGCCAGCGTCTGGCGCAGGCCACCTGGAGCCGGGATCTGCTGCGCGGGGGTCAACACGGCATCAAAAGACATCTCAGGCCCTCGCTATGGTGTTGGTGCG
>JBAXEN010000143.1:0-9961 GCA_037140415.1 Betaproteobacteria bacterium
TCATGGCCTGGCCGCCCTGCTGGACCGCCTTGACGATGTTCTGGTAGCCGGTGCAACGGCAGATGTTGCCCTCCAGCAATTCACGGATCTCGCCCTCACCGGCGCCGGGGTGCTTGTTGCACAGGTCGACTGCGCTCATGACCATACCGGTGGTGCAAAAGCCGCACTGCAGGCCGTGGCAGTCCTTGAAGGCCGCCTGCATCGGGTGCATGGTGCCGTCGGCCTCAGCCAGGCCTTCAATGGTGGTGATCTCAGCGCCTTGGGCCTGGGCGGCCAGCATATTGCAGGACTTGACCGCGTTGCCGTTCATCAGCACGGTACAGGCGCCGCACTGGGCGGTATCGCAACCCACATGGGTGCCGGTCAGCTGCAGCTTTTCGCGCAGGAGCTGAACCAGCAGGGTATGCGGGGCTACGTCCAGTTGCTGACTTTTGCCATTGATCTTGAGTTCGACTTGCATGCGGGGGGCTCTCCTGTCCTGCCTCGGTGGATAAAAACTATGACCGATTTGGCCCCCTTGAAACAAAGGGGACGTCCATCGGAGCGATTGGGCCATTGTTCGGTGCCTGAGCTCAGGCGCCTCTAGGTGAAACCCTAGTCAGACTTGTTCATCAACAAAGTCAGGCCAAAAACCCGCAGGGGCGGCGGCACTTTGACCGCACCAAGCCCGCGCCCCTGATCAGCCAAGGCCTCCCGGCCTTCAGTGGCCCTTGTGATTGCCGTGCCCCGCGCCGTGCTGAGCTTGCGCGGCTCCCGCCGGCGCGGCCAGCAGCACCGGCAGGCTCAGTTGCATCTGCAGGGGCTTGCCCTGCGCGTCCTGAAAACGCAGGGTCAAGGGGATCTGGCTGTCCTTGATCAGGGGCTGCTTGAGGTCCATCAGCATCAGGTGGTAACTGCCGGGCCGAAAGGCCACGGCCTGCCCAGCCGGCAAATCCAGCGCGGCGATGGTGCGCATGCGCATCACATCGCCCTCCATCTTCATCTCGTGAATCTCGGTAATGCCGGCCACCGGCGACTGCACGCCCACCAGCCGCAGGCCCTGGGCAGCGGTCAGGGTCATGAAGGCGCCGGTGCCTTTTTGCCCGGGCACCGTGACCCGTGCCCAAGCCGCATCGACTTTGACCGCAGGCGTCTGCCCCCAAGCCAGGCTGCTGAGCGCTAAGGCAGCCGCCAGAACAGCGGGGATCCGTGAAAAACGGCTCATGGAAAACTCCTTTTGACAATCTAGGCAATATCGGGCGGGTCGAGCTTCAGTGTGAATGGCCGCCCGAGGCCGGCAACAGATCGAGCAAAGCCGCCGGTGACTTGAGCTGGCGCAGGCTTTGCCCCGGCCCAGGCACTTCGCTCCAGTCAATGCGCCCTTGCGCGCAGACCTGGCTGACCGACCAGTACAGGGGGCCGTCCTGCCCGGGCAGCTTGGCATGCAGGGCAAATTCATCGTAGTGCGCGTTGGCTAGCTCATCGGCCGCCGTTTTGGCGCTCCAAGTGATCCGCACCACGTCTTCGGTGACCAGGCGGCCATGGTCGCTGTAGGGCTTGGCCAGGGCGGCGCGCTCAATCAGCAGGTCCCAGCCCGGCTTGCGCATGGGCTTGGCCCCCTGCACGCCGGCCGGGATGGTGACCACGATCTGGCGTATCGGCGACTCGCCGCAGCCATGACCGACTTTGAAATTGGCCTTGTAGTAACTGCCGGCATGGGCGGCTTGATGTTCCAGGGTAATGTGGGCCGCAGCTGGCGCAGTCCAGGCCAGTGCGGCCAGAGAGATTGCAGTCAATAGGTTTTTCATGGGAACGTTCTTCAAGGCAGGCGCTAGGCAGCGCCTGCGGGACCAGACCCGCCGCGCCTGAACTGAACCGAGATGGCCAGCCCACAAGCGCGACAGAGGAAAAGGTGCGAGGCCCGACCGCTCCGGTCAGGCGCCAAAGAACGACCGGGGCGGGCCGCGAATGAAAGGCCCGGCTGACTGCGCCGCCTGCCCGGCTGCGCCAAGCGATGCCTGGGGAGCTGACAGCGGAGCTGGCGGCAAGCCCAGAGGCTGTGCACCGGCAGGCAAAGCCGGCCCGGGCAGGAGGCAAAGGTCGCAGTGCCCCTCGTCCTGGCCGTGATCCTGGGCTGGCGCGGTGCCGCCCGTGCCGCACAGCGCCGACCATTTTCCCGCGCTGATGCCCTGGGCCAGCACCGAAGCCGGCGCCAGCAAGGCCGAGCACAGAGCCAGGATGCTGAGAACCAGGGCCCAATAGCGGCGGCGAACGGAAAAGGCGCTGAGCGAAGTCACCCCGGTATTTTAGAGCGGCGTATCGAGGTCAGCGCGAGGGGGCCGAAGAATCGGCGGCACTGGGGAAAAACAAGGGCAAGCCCGCGATGCGAAAGTTGGCAATCGCAGCCTGCCCTGCGGGGCCGGTGAGCCAGTCAGCAAACTGCTGCGCCTGCGGGTGCCTGACATGCGGATGGCGGGCAGGATTGACCACCATCACCCCATAGGGATTGAACATCCGCGCATCACCCTCGACCAGCAGGCTCAGGCCAGCCCGATTGGCAAAAGCCAGCCAGGTGCCGCGATCGGCCAGCAGGTAGGCGCCCAGGCCAGCAGCCATGTTCAGCGCCTGACCCATGCCGCAGCCGCAAGCGCGGTAACTGCGCAAGGCAGCCGGGTCGATGCGGGCCAGCTGCCAAAAGCGCAGCTCGGCCGCATGGGTGCCGCTCCTGTCGCCCCGCGAGACGAACACCGCGCCCTGCTCGCTCAACTGCCGCAAAGCCTGCACCACATCACGCCCGCGAGCCTGGGCCGGATCTGCCGTGGGCCCGACCAAGACAAAATCGTTGTACATGACCGCAAGGCGCTTGAGAACGTGGCCTTCTGCCACCAGCGCCTCTTCGGCCGGGCGATCGTGCGCCAGCAAGACGTCAGCATCGCCGCGCCGCACCAGATCCATCGCCTGCCCAGAGCCGACCGCCACCACCTTGACGGTCAGGCCTGTGGCCCGCTGGAACAAGGGCAGCAGGTAGGCCAGCAGACCGGATTGTTCGGTCGAGGTGGTCGAGGCCAAGACGATTGCGGGCCCGGCCGGCACCGGTGCACCCACCATCTGCGCCTTTACCGAAGCGCCACCCAGCGCAAAAAACGCCCAGAGCAATACCCGCCCAAGCCGGGCCCAGGGCACAACGCTTCGATGGAGGACCCGCCCGTGATTCACAACAAATCTCCCCGCAAAAACGCCGCAGCTGGACCTGGTCGCTGCGGATCAAAAAACCGATCGACCGGGGCGTCGTCGAGCAAACGCCCCTGCTCCAGATACAGCACCCGGCCAGCCAGGCGCTTGACCTGACCCAAGTTGTGCGTCGCAAAAATCAGCGTCATGCCGCCAGCCGCAAACTCGGCCATCAATTGTTCGACCTCACGCTTGCCCGCAGGATCGAGGCTGGCGGTGGGTTCGTCAAGCAAAAGCACCTGCGCCTGCAGCGCCCAGGCGCGGGCCAGCGCCAGCCTTTGCTGCTGTCCGCCCGACAAGGCCTGGCCAGAGCGCTCGGCCAGCTCAGACAGGCCCACCCGCTCGATGGCCTGGCGGGCGCGCTGGCGGGCCGCGCCCCAGCCCATGCCTCGCAGCCACAGGCCCATGGCCACATTGCTGAGCGCGCTGGCGCGCAGCATCCAAGGCCGCTGAAAGACCATGGCCTGCGGCACCGGCGCGCGTCGTAACTGGCCCCGGCTGGGTTCGATCAGACCATGCAGGCAGCGCAGCAAGCTGCTTTTGCCGCCACCGTTGGCACCGACCAGGGCCACCGTCTCGCCAGCCTGGATGCGCAGGTCACAAGCGGTCAGGGCTTGCACCGCACCCAGGTGCAGATCGACGCCCTGCAGTTCAAACAACACCGGCGCGCTCATCCCGGCCCCGCCTGTATCCACAACGGTCCCGGCGCTACAGCTCGCCCATCGCGCCGTGCGCGCCAGCGCACCAGCAAGCCCAGGCCCGCATTGAGCAGCAAGACCAGCAGCAGGAGCACCAGGCCCAGGGCCAGCGCCAAGGGAAGATCTCCCTTGCTGGTCTCCAGGGCAATGGCGGTGGTCATGACCCGGGTAAAGCCCTCAATATTGCCGCCCACCACCATGACCGCGCCGACCTCTGAAATCGCCCGACCAAAAGCGGCAATCACCAAGGTGACCAGCGCGTGGCGCTCGTCCCAGAGCAAGATCGCAGCGCGCCAGCGTGGGCCAGCGCCCATGGAGGTCAGCTGTTCGCCGTGGCTGCGGTCAGCCTGCTCGATCACCTGGCGCGTCAGCGCCACCACCACGGGCAACACCAACACCGTCTGGGCCAGCACCATGGCCTGAAAGGAAAACAACCAGCCTAAAAAGCCCAAAGGCCCTGAGCGCGACAGCAGCAGGTACACCAGCAGGCCAACCACCACCGAAGGCAGGGCCAGCAAGGTGTTCAGGCCGGCGAGTAAGGCGCCCCGGCCGGGAAAGCGCAGCACCGCCAGCCACGCGCCCAGCGGCAGGCCGATCGCGCAAGCCAGCAGGCAGGCCAGGCCACTGACCGCCAGCGAGCGCAGTGCGATCGACGCCAGCTGCGGATCGAGCGCAGCCATCAGGCCCAGGGCGGCCAGCAGACTGTCATAGAGGGTGTTCATCGTTCACGACGGGCTCGAATGAGCCAAGCCCGGGGGCCGAGTCTAGCGGCGCATCACAGCGCGCAGGAACGAAAACCGCAAAACAGCTCGTCGGCCTCGGGCACCGCAAAGTGACGCAGGCGCGGCGACTTCAGTCGCCCCGGGGTGGCGCATGAGCCGCCGCGCAGCACCTTGCTGCGCCCGAAGCCGCCTCGTGAGTAGCCTACGTCGGGGCCGCTGACAAAGCCTTCGTAGGGGTAAAAACCGCCAGCCGTCCACTCCCACACATCGCCCCAGACAAAGCCGCGGCCACTGGCCGTCAGCGCCGCGAGCTCCCACTCGGCCTCGAAGGGCAAGCGGCGGCCTGCCCAACGGCACCAGGCCTCGGCCTCCCACCAGCTCAGGTGCATCACCGGCTGCCCGATCGCCGGACGCGCGGCCTGCCCGAAGCGGATCTGCCTGACCGCGCCGCCAGCGGCGCCCAACTGCTCGACATAACGGGGCCCCCGACGGCCCTCATCCTGTGCCAGGGCTTGCAGCCAGGTCCAGCCTGCCGGCTGCCACAGCGCCTGCCGGTCATAGCCGCCATCGTCCACAAACTCAACAAACTGGGCCCAGCTGACCAGTTGCGCATCGATTTCAAAAGCCGGTACCGCCAGGCTGTGCGCGGGCAGCTCGTTGTCAAATGCAAAGCCCGGCCCTTGACTGCCCAGGAGGGCTCGGGTGGCCGGCAGCAGCAGCGGCTCGCGCGGCGCGAAGGCGCGTGGGGTGCAGGCCTGAACCCACTCTCGAGCGGGGCGCAAGCCGGCGGCCTGCATACGCTGCAGCAAGCGCTCGCCCTGCAGGTCTTCATGGTGCAAGGCCAGGCGAAAAAAGTACAGGCCCTCGTCGGTCTCGGGCGCCAGTGCCAGCAGGTCCAGCGTGGATTCCAGCACCTGCAGCAGGTCAGCGCGCAAGGCCGTCAAGCCAGGCCGCCCACTGACCGGGGACAGATCGTTCGGATCCTCCCACCAAGCGTCGGCCTCGGGCTGCAGCGGTGCCAGTCGGGGCGCATCCGGGGCGCAGCTGGCGCCCAGATTGCGCTGCAGATTGCGCAAGATCCAACGCTCCTGAAACCAGGCAATGCGGCCGACCAAGCCCGCCACCGAGGGGCTTTGCGGCGACGGCGCATCCGACCAGCCCTGCGCCTGCTCGAACACCTCCAGCAGACGCAAGGTGTGGTTGCGCGCATCCATCAGCGCCAGCGACAACACCTCCCGGCCGGCTTGGCGTATGAGAGGCGTGCCCAGCCACTGCTGGGTGTCATTGAGGGGAGGCAAGGCCGCTTGGCCTGTGGCGCCAGCCATCAGGGCTCAATCCCAGTACCGTTCGCGCCTATGGCTGGCCCGTGGCGCGGCGGCCATCTCAGGCCACCGACTTCAAGCTGGCCTTGGCAGCCAGCAGCGGCGCAAAGCGCTCGCGCACCGAGGCCTCGATGCCGGCGGCGTCGAGCCCCTGGCGGGCCAACAGCAGGGCGGGGTCACCGTGCTCAATGAATTCGTCACGCAGACCCAGGTGCAGCAGCGGCAGACCGATGCCGGCCTGGGCCAAGGCCTCACCCACCGCGCTGCCTGCGCCGCCCATCAGCGAGCCCTCCTCCAGCGTCACGATGGCTTCATGCGAGGCGGCCACCTGCATCAGGAGTTCGGTATCGAGCGGCTTGGCCCAGCGCATATTGACCACGGTGAGGCCCAGCTTGCGCGCCACTTCCAGAGCCGGGTAGAGCAAGGTGCCAAAGGCCAGGATGGCCAGGCCCCGGCCCTGCAGCCGAATCTCGCCCTTGCCGTAGGGCAGCGACTGCAAGCCCGGCTCGGTGGCCACGCCCACACCCGCACCCCGCGGATAGCGCACCGCCACTGGGTGGTTCTGCTCGAAAGCAGTGGTGAGCAACTGCCGGCATTCCTTCTCGTCGGCCGGACAGGCCAGCGCCATATTGGGAATGCAGCGGATGTAAGGGATGTCGTAGGCGCCCGCATGGGTAGCGCCGTCGGCGCCCACCAGACCGGCGCGGTCCAGCGCAAACACCACCGGCAGGTTTTGCAGGGCCACATCGTGGATCAGCTGGTCGTAGCCGCGCTGCAAGAAGGTGGAATAAATGGCCACCACCGGCTTGAGGCCCTCGCAGGCCATGCCAGCGGCAAAGGTCACCGCATGCTGCTCGGCAATGCCCACATCGTGGTAACGCTCCGGAAAGCGCTTATGAAACTCCACCATGCCCGAGCCCTCGCGCATGGCCGGGGTGATGCCCACCAGGCGGCTGTCCTGCTCGGCCATGTCGCACAGCCAGCGGCCGAACACCTGGGTGAAGGTGGGCAGCGGCGCGGTGGCCGGCTTGGTCAGGCCGACGGCCGGGTCAAACTTGCCCGGCCCGTGATAGGCGATTGGGTCGGCCTCGGCCAGCTGATAGCCCTGGCCCTTCTTGGTCACCACATGCAGGAACTGCGGGCCCTTGAGGTGGCGGATATTTTCTAGCGTGGGAATCAGCGAATCGAGGTCATGGCCGTCGATCGGCCCGATGTAGTTGAAGCCGAAGTTCTCGAACATCGTGGCTGGCACCACCATGCCCTTGGCATGCGACTCCAGCCGCTTGGCCAGCTCGAACAGCGGCGGCGCCGCCTTGAGCATCTGCTTGCCCACGTTCTTGGCTGCCGCATAAAACTGGCCGCTCATCAGCTGGGCCAGGTAACGGTTGAGCGCGCCCACGGGCGGGCTGATGCTCATATCGTTGTCGTTGAGCACCACCAGCAAATTGCAGTCGGCCACACCGGCGTTGTTCAGGGCCTCAAAAGCCATGCCTGCGCTCATCGCGCCATCGCCAATGATGGCCACCGCCCGCCTGTCCTCGCCCTTTTGCTTGGCGGCCAGGGCCATGCCCAGGGCAGCCGAAATGGAGGTGGATGAATGGCCAGCGCCGAAGGTGTCGTAGGGGCTTTCCTCGCGGCGCGGGAAACCCGAAAGGCCGCCGAGCTGGCGCAGCGAGGGCATGCGCTCGCGCCGGCCAGTCAGGATCTTGTGCGGATAGGTCTGGTGGCCTACATCCCAGACCAGCCTATCTTCGGGGGTGTTGTAGACATAGTGCAGCGCCACGGTGAGCTCGACCGTGCCCAAATTCGAGCTCAGGTGGCCGCCGGTGCGCGAGACACTTTGGAGCAGATAGGCCCTGAGCTCTTTGGCCAGCTGCCCCAGGTCGGCCCGTTTGAGCCGGCGCAGATCGGCCGGGCTATGGATGGTTTCAAGCAAGGGATGCATGGTCTGCTCCTTGGGATGAGTGTGCGGTATCTCGCAGCGTCAAAACGCGCGATGAACCAGTTTGTCGGCCAACGCCCGCAAGGCGGTGGTGTCTGGCAATTGGCTCTGGCGCAAGCTCGCTTGCGCCTGCGACAGCAGCTCTTGGGCGTAGTTGCGCGAAGCCTGTAAGCCCATGAGCGAGACGAAGGTGGGCTTGTCCTGGGCCGCGTCCTTGCCGGCCGTCTTGCCCAGGGTCTGCGAATCAGCGGTCACATCCAGGATGTCGTCCACCACCTGAAAGGCCAGCCCCATGGCCGCGCCATAGTCGCTCAGCGAAGCCAGGGCCTGCGCGCTGGGCGAGCCACAGGCAGCGCCCATCATGACGCTGACCAGCAACAAGGCGCCCGTCTTGAGCCTGTGCATTTCATGGAGCTGCTCGGAATTGATGGCCAGCCCCACACTGGCCAGATCGATGGCCTGGCCGCCAGCCATGCCCTGCCCGCCGGCCGCCCGTGCCAGCATGCCACACAGCTGGGCCTGCATGTCCAACGGCATAGACCCATCGTCAGGAGTCAGCAGCTCAAAGGCCAGCGCCTGCAGCGCGTCACCGGCGAGCATCGCGCTGGCTTGCCCGTAACGCACATGCACCGTGGGCTTGCCCCGGCGCAGCACATCGTTGTCCATGCAGGGCATGTCGTCGTGGACCAGGGAGTAAGCGTGAATCAGTTCGACCGCACAGGCCGCACGCAAGGCGGCCTCGGCCTTGCCAGACACCGCCTGGCTGGCCGCGAGCACGAGCATCGGCCGCAGCCGCTTGCCGCCATCGAGCACCGCGTAGCGCATCGGCTCGGCCAGGCTGGGGGGAGCAGTGCCAGCAGGCGCGACCCATTGGCCCAGGGCCACCTCTACCGCGTCCAGCTGCAGATCCATCCAGGAAGCGAGATCAAAACCGGCCTGTGCAGACGAGGACATGGGCGCTGCCATCCATTGAGCTGGGGTCAACTTGGGCTCCGATCAGGCCGCAGACCAAGGCTTGAGCTCGCCGCCGTCGAGCACCTTGATCTGATTTTCAACAGCGCTGAGCTTGTCACGACAAAAGCCCAGCAGTTCAGTGCCGCGCTGGTAACTGCCGAGCAACTGATCGAGTGCCAGTTGCCCACCCTCAAGCCGGGCCACCAATTGCTCGAGCTCACGCATGGCGGACTCAAAGTCGGCGGCCACCGGGGAGCCCGGGCTCGAATCACTCGGTTCTGGCATGGCAAACGGGCTCTGCACCTGAGTTAAACACTCGGCCATTCTAGGCTCTGCGGCCGAACTGCCAAGCGCTGATGACAGTTCAATGTGTCAAAAAGTTCCATAAGAGACACCTGGAAACCCCAGGTCAGCCCACAAATTCGGGCCCTGCAGACCCCAGGGTTAGAATCTCAGGCTTATTGGAGGCGGTCAGACTCCTTTTCATCTGCGGCAGTTTCACTGCGCGCTGTCCGATCAAAGCGCCAAACCGCTGACGGCCTTGACCGGCGTCCAAACACTCCACCATGTCCGATCTGAGCCTTCGACTGCTGCAAGCGACCAGCCAGCTGCCGGTGAGCAGCTACTTCGATACTGGCTTGTATGAGCGGGAGCAGCAAAAGCTGTTTGGGCGCGGCCCGAAGTACCTCGGCCATGCCCTGGCGGTACCCGGCGTGGGCGACTACTACGCCCTGCCCCAGGAGGCCGAAGGCCGCGCTCTGGTGCGCAATGCTGGCGGCATCGAGCTGATCTCCAACGTCTGCCGCCACCGCCAGGCGGTGATGCTCAAGGGACGCGGCAACACGGGCAGCAACATCGTCTGCCCGCTGCACCGCTGGACCTACAACACCGCCGGCGAGCTGATCGGTGCACCCCACTTTCAGACCGACCCCTGCCTGAACCTCAACCGCTACAAAACCACCGAGTGGAACGGCCTGATCTTCGAAGACACCGGCCGCGACATTGCCAGCGACCTGGCCGGCATGGGCGCCTTGAGCGACCTGGACTTCACCGGCTACCAGCTCGACCGGGTTCAGTTGCACGAATGCAACTACAACTGGAAGACCTTCATCG
>JBAXEN010000144.1:0-9874 GCA_037140415.1 Betaproteobacteria bacterium
ACTGGCCGCACGCTGGCGCAGCCACTCGTCGAATTCGTCGCGGTTGACCATGCCCACAAAGCCGTTGTCGATCGGAATATCGACCCGGTGATTGGACGGAGCCACCATGCGGGCGCACTTGGCCTTGGCCACCAGCAATTCGTCTGGGATGTCGAAGTCGCGGATCAGCCGGGGTGGGATGGCGCCGCCGCAGGGCTTGATGCGGCCGGCGCGGTCGAGCAGCAGCACGCGGTGGCCGCGTCGCGCCAACTCCTGCGCGGCCGTGGCACCGGCCGGGCCGCCGCCGATCACCACCGCCTCGAAGATGTCCTGGGAGTTCATGGGCAGACCTTTCAGTGCTGTTTATGTTGTGGGGTTTAGGTTTCGTGGGCCACTTGCAAGCTCGGCGCTCTGGGCGTGGGCGCGAGATCGCGGCTGCTTTGGCTGACGGGTGTGACCCGGATCTTCCAGGCCAATGCGGCGGAGACCATGAACATCAGAGCCTCCAGCGCGAAGACACTGCTGTAGGCCGAGCCGTCAGAGCTCATCAGCCAGTGCGCAATATCGCTGGCCACGGTGCCCAGCAGGCCGCCGATGCCGAAGGCCATGGCCTGGGCTGCGCCCCACAGGCCCATGCGCACGCCTTCGCGGCCGCCTTGACCCTGGCCGGCCATGCGCATCATGGAGCCGATGGCGCCGATGGAAAACGCACCATTGGCCACGCCCAGCAAGAACACATTGGCTTTGAGCGGCCAGCCCGGCCCGACCACGCCGGCCAACGCCAACGCGGCCATGGCCACCGCCGATGCCACGCAGCCGCCGACGGTCCAGGCCCGCAGCGAGCCGAGGTGAAGGGCCCAGGCCTTGCCTGCATTGCGCGCCGACAGCAAGCCGGCGCCAGCCACCATCAGCATGCCCATCAGCACGCCGCCATGCTGCACACCCGACAGCTTGGTCGACGAGCCTGGCGTGTAGCCAAACACGCTGCCGGCAAAGGGTTCGAGGATCAGGTCCTGCGCGCTGTAGGCCAGCATCGAGACGAAGACAAAAATCGTGAAGCGCCGCGCGGCCGGCTCCTGCCAGACCTGATCGAGCGCCTGCCGAAAGCCCACTTTGGCGCCATCATGGACGCTGCGTGCTGTGTGTGCGGCGGGCTCGCGCTCGATGCCCATCACTGCCGTGACGGTGATCAAGACGGTCAGGCCACAGATGCTGGCGGCCACCTGCAGTAGACGCTCAGGTGAATAGGGATCGAGCCAGTGGCCAGCCAGACCGGCGGTCAGGGCAAAGCCGGCGATCATCATGATCCAGACCAGCGTGGCGGCAGGCCCACGGCGTTGATCGGGCACCGACTTGGCCAGCGTCACCAGCACATTGGTGCCGCAGGCGCTCACCCCGGTGCCGATCAACACAAAGCCCAGCACGGCGAGTGCCAAGCCAGCCATGCGGTCAGACTGCGCCCACACGGTGCCCAGCGTGGCGGTCATGCCGCCCAAAGCCAGCACCACCATGCCGCCAATGATCCAGGGCGTGCGGCGCCCGCCAGCGTCAGAGCCGTGGCCCATGCGCGGGCGGGAGATTTGCACCAGGTAGTGCAGCGCGACCATCAGCCCGGGCAGCACCGCCGCCAGGCCGAGTTCAACCACCATCACCCGGTTCAGGGTGGAGGTACACAGCACCACCACCGCGCCCATGCAGGCCTGCACCAGTCCCAAGCGGGCGACGCCGGCCCATCCGATGTCTTGTGTCATGCTGCACCTCCCAGGCCGCGCAGTGCAAACGCACTGACCATCATGCCGCCGACAAACAGCGGCACGCCAAAGCCGCTGTACCACAAGGCCTTGGCGATGGGCTCGCGCAGGAAGCGGCGCATCATCAGCGCTTGCAGCACCAGCAAGGCCACGACCGCCAGCGCATGGCCTTCGCGCTGCCAGCTCACCAGCAGAGCGATCACGGCCACCTGCGGCAGGACCATGAACCAGCAAGCCACTCGGGCGGCGCGATCGACCCCGAGTTGCACCGGCAGCGAGCGCACGCCCATTTGCCGGTCACCCTCGATGGCCTTGAAGTCGTTGAGGGTCATGATGCCGTGGGTGCCAGCGCTGTAGAGCGCAGCCAGGATGAGCGACTGCCCGCCCGGCATGGCGCCACCGGCCATGACGGCCGCACCGGTGATCCAGGCGATGCCTTCGTAGCTGATGCCGCAGGCGGCATTGCCCCACCAGCCGTTTTCCTTGAGCCGCAGCGGCGGCGCGCTGTAGGCCCAGGCCAGCAGCAAGCCCAGCATGGCCGCACCAAAGCCCCAGGGGCCCAGGGCCGTGGCCACCAGCAGCGATACGCCGGTCCAGGCGATGGCCAGATACAAGCCCCAGCGGCCGGGGATGCGCCCGGAGGGGATGGGGCGATGCGGCTCATTGATTGCATCGACATGGCGATCAAACCAGTCATTGACCGCTTGGCTGGTCGCACAGACAAGGGGTCCGGCCAAGGCCACCCCTATCAGCGCCAGCCCCCAGCGTCCGTCCATGGGCAGGCCCGAGGCCACCACGCCACAGGCAAATGCCCACATGGGTGGGAACCAGGTGATGGGCTTGAACAGTTCAGTGACTGCAGAAAGGGCAGGGCGCGCCATGCACCTTTTGTAACCTGGACATAAGTTGTTGTCAACCAGAGTTGACACATGGCGGGTTTTCCCGGGTGTCAGAGTGTTGGTTTAAGCGTTTCCCCCATGGGTTTCAAGCACAGTAGCCGTTCTGGGCTTAGCGCCCTGTTGGGCTCAGGGGCTGATCCTCAGGCTGCGGGGATAAGCAGAAATCGGTCCGGCCCTACCTCGCTCACGCGGGCCACCGCTTTCAACCGCCACGCCCACCACGCCTCAAGGTCTTAACGCACTTGCAGCCGGTTGATGTATTCGAGCAGGCTCAGGATGCGCGAGCGCACCAGAGCCTGGGGGTCATAGGGCATCGGCGAGTCTGTGAAATACTGGCCGTCCTCCAGCCTGTACTCGCGGCCCCACACCGGCATTTCACGGGTGCCGTGAGCGGGCAGGCTCTCGCCGTCAATCACCTGGTAGAGCCTTTGAAACGGGAAAACGCCTTGATTGCTGCGCGTCAGCTGGGTCAGGTCCGGTGGGTTCTTGATCAACAGCCCTGCCAGCACGCCATCGCCTTTGCCGCTGGCGCCGTGACAGCTCGCGCAGCTGCGTTCGTATTCGCGCCTGCCGAAGTCGCGGCTGGCGATGTCACGGGGGCTGAGCACCGATCCCTGCCGGCTGGCACTGCTGGGGGGGGCGCTTTGGGCCAGTGCAGGGGCTGCGGCTGACATGGCGACAAGCACCGCCAGCGCTGCAGCGGCCTTAAAACGTGAGGGGGTTTGCGTCATCAGATCGCCTCCTGTGCACGCAGTGTGCGAGGCGCTCAATGGCCGCAGGGGGTATCGACTTCGGACCATGCTGTCGGCGCTGGCCGACAGCTTCGCTCAGGACAGGCGCGGTGGCGTGCCGCCGGCGTCGGCGGCGCCATCAGCGCTGCCATCGACCAGGTCAAAGCGACGCAGCTTGATGTACAGGCTCTGGCGCGACAGCCCCAACATTTCAGCGGCTGAGGCGCGGTTGTCGCCCGTCAGCTGTAAAGCCGCTTCGATGCACAGCTGCTCGATCAGGTCGGTGGTCTCGCGCACGATGTCTTTGAGCGGCATGCGCCCAACCAGCTCGGTCATTTGGCTGGCCGAGCGGGGCAGCTCGCGAGGCGCACGCACCTCGGCGCTCAGTCGCCGGCCCATGTCGCGGATGGTAAAGCCCAGGCACTTGTCTGGGCCGCGGGTGATGGCTACCGCAGAAATTTCGACTTCGGCGCTCGAGCCCAACTCGCCGCGCATTTGCGTGGCATACAGGCGCACTGTGCCGTGCTGACGCAAATTGGTCAGCAGCACCCGCAGGTCGACACCGGAGCGGCCCAGCCAGGCGTCGAGCAGCACGCCCCTGGCCAGGTCGGCATTGCCAAGCTCGGCCAAGTCGACAAAGGCCTGGTTGACCGTCAGCACCCGTCCGTCGAGGTCGGTGACGGCCATGGCATCGGGGGCCTGCTCCATGACACTGGCCAGCAACTGATTGCCGGTGGGGGCCATGGGTGCTGGGGCGGAATGGGCCTGGGTACACAGCCGCAGCAGAAACTGCAGGGCCTGATCTTCCCGAAACTGCGACGCCGAGGCCAGGAATTCCTGCCCGCTGTTCAGACGCACCAGCACCGGCTCGGCCCGGCTGGTGCTGCGCAGCCGCTCGAGCATGTCGCGCAGGGCGCGCAAGCTGAGTGCCTCAAGCTTATCGCTCAGGTTCAGATGGGCCACCGGGGTTTTCTCGCCGAGCAAGGCTTGTGCGGCGGGGTTGATTTCGGTGACCTTATCCAGCGCGCCGTCAAGGATGAGGACCGGCTCGGAGGCCAACTGAAACAGCAAGCGGTAGCGCGTCTCGGCCTGACGCAGGCGCCAGTAGTCGCGCTCCATCGACAGCTGGGCCGTCACAAGGCGCTGCTGCAGGGTCACTTGGGGACGCAGATCGCGTGCAAAAGCGATGCTGCAGGCGCCGGCGCCTGCTTTGACTTGGCCGGTGGCTGGAAGCTGCACCACCGAGTACGACAGCGGCAGATCGCTGCCATCGGGCAGGGTGTGGTTGATGTGGCGCCAGGGGCCAGCGGCCTCTTGGGCATTGGGGTTGAGCAAAGCCTGAACCTTAGGCTGGCTCTCAACCGTCACCGTTTGCACCCAGGGCTTGCCGCGCCATTGCTGGCATCCTTGGGCAATCAGATCATCGCCGCTGAAGGCGAGGTCGACGATCACCCCTTGGCCGTCGATGAGCAGCACCAGATCGGCGGCAGCGGTCAGCAGCTGGGCCAGCCCATCGGGCTGCAGGTCGGCCAAAAACTCTGCAGCTTTGTCCAGCTGTCTTTCGGTGAGGATGGGGTGCTCGGTGGCCATGGGCGCTCTTTCGTCCGAATCAGTGTGTGTTTGCAGATATCCTCATGCCCTTAGGGCTGTAGGCTCGTCTGCTTGAGCAGCGATTCGGCCAAGTCGGGTGCAGTGGCTGCGTCAGTGACGACGGCGTCGACCTTGATCTTGTCGGCCAGTTGGGGCTCCAGCAAGAAGGCAACGCCTCCTGCGAGGGTCAGGATATGGGGGTTCATGCTGGCACGTCGAATTTGCTGGACGCAGCTGTCGAGCACACCGATCTGGGCCACATTGCCCAGGCTGAGCCCGACCACGTCAAACCATTCCCGCTCGACCAGGGCCGACAGCGAGCCGGTGGGCTGGATGAAGCTGGTCGATACATCCCAGCCAGCGCGGTAGAAGAACTCAGCGACCAGCGACAGGCCAAAGGTGTGCTGTTCGCCCGGGCTGGGCAGCAGCAGCACACGCCGCTGGGGCTGCTGACCTTCGTTGATCCGCGCGCCCAGGCCGAAGGCTGAGCTGTTGGCCCGAAGCAGTTGCTGCAGCCGCCCCATGGCCACTGTCACTTCGGTGAAGCTGCACTCATCGCAGTTCCAGAAGTCACCCAGTTTGCGAGCAGCCGGGGTCAGCAGATCCAGGAAGATGGATTGCACCGAGGCGCCGCGCTGGCGCAGGGCAGCGACTGCCTCGTGCAAGGCCGTGTCTTCGGCATGAAGGATGAGTTGGGTCAGGTGCGCGACGTCGGCTTCGGTGATCAGAGAGCCCACGGGACGGGAAGACACGTCGCCTGCCCCGTAGACGCGCATCAAGCGGGGAATGATTTCGCTCTCGACGGCCCGGGCCAGCAGCACCGTCTGCTCGCCCCGGTACCGAGCCCCCGCGCCGCTTGGCGGGGCGGGCATGTCAGGCAGGGCTTTCTGCCTGGGGTGAGTCTTGTTGTTCTTGTCGATTGAGCCCATCGTGGTCTCCTTGCGCACCGGGACACTGCCGCGGACTTGTGCGCATGCGTTCCGGACTGCTGGACGCCCAGTTTGGGGTGAGCCGGGCTCGCCGCATCGCCGGGTTGGCAGTCAGTGGAACAGTCCACAACGCTGTTTTTACTTGGAAGGGGGGGTTAGGTCAAAGGTTTTTTTGCAAAAGCTGCAGTTTTCTGCTTGTCTGTTGTCAAAATAAATATACGTCAATTAAAGTTGACACAACAGCAAGACCCGACTAAATTGCGGGCAGTACGGCAGAAATGACTCAGACAACAAAGAGACACCCCATGCGGCCTGAGACCCCGCGCCCGCCTGCCCGGCGGCCGCTTTACACCCCGCAAGAGCGCCAAAGGCGCGATGCCAGCGCCTGGACTTGGGTCCAGGGCTTACTCGCGCCGGTGCAGTTTCTTGTCTTTCTAGTCAGTTTGGGTCTGGTCCTGCGGTTTCTTTGGACGGGGCAAGGCCAGGCGCTGGCTGAGGGCTCCATCGTGCTCAAGACCCTGGTGCTTTACACCATCATGGTGACAGGCTGCATCTGGGAAAAGGTGGTTTTCGGGCAGTACCTGTTCGCGCCGGCCTTCTATTGGGAAGACGTCTTCAGCATGCTGGTGCTGGCGCTGCACACCGCCTACCTGGTGGCTTTGTTCAAAGGTCTGCTCGAGCCGCAAGCCCTGATGGGTCTGGCTCTGGCCGCCTATGCGGCTTATGTGATCAATGCCGGCCAGTTTCTGATCAAGCTGCGGGCGGCACGCCTGGACGCAGCAGCCACGGCCTCTGGCGAAGAGGCTGATCAAAAGCAGGGGGTGCCCGCATGAGCCCGGTGATTCCTTTGCGCGTCGAAGCATCCGCCTGTCAGGACATGCCGGTGCTGCGCGAGCGCGGCCAGCGAGAGGTGTTTTGCGGCCTGACGGGCATCATTTGGCTGCACCGCAAGATCCAGGATGCGTTTTTCTTGGTGGTGGGCTCGCGCACCTGCGCGCACCTGCTGCAGTCGGCTGCCGGGGTGATGATTTTTGCTGAGCCGCGTTTTGCCACCGCCATCATCGACGAGCGCGACCTCGCCGGCCTGGCTGACGCTAATGAAGAGCTCGACAAGGTGGTGCAGCGCCTGCTGTCGCGCCGGCCCGAGATCAAGCTCTTGTTTCTGGTCGGCTCCTGCCCCTCGGAGGTCATCAAGCTCGACCTGTCCCGCGCCGCCACCCGCCTGTCGGCCCAGTTCTCGCCACAGGTGCGGGTCCTCAATTACTCGGGCAGTGGCATAGAAACCACTTTTACCCAGGGCGAAGACGCCTGCCTGGCCGCCCTGGTGCCAGAACTTCCTGCGTCCGCGGCGGCCCCGGCCGAGCAGGCTGAGTTGTTGGTGGTCGGCACCTTGGCCGATGTGGTGGAAGACCAGTTTCAGCGGCTTTTCTCTGAGCTGGGTGTGCCGGTGCGGTTTTTCCCGCCACGTCGGGCCGGCGACATGCCGGCCGTCGGCCCCCGGACCCGCTATTTGTTGGCTCAGCCCTTCCTGGCTGACACCGCCCGGGCGCTGGAAGCGCGCGGCGCGCAGCGACTGGCTGCACCTTTCCCGCTGGGCGAGGAAGGCACCACCGCCTGGCTGCAGGCCGGCGCCCGTGCTTTTGGCGTAGCTGCAGAGCGTTTTGAGCAGGTGACGACGGCGCCCCGTGAGCGGGCCCGCTCGGCCTTGGCCCGCCAGCGGGCACTGCTGAGCGGCAAGTCGATCTTCTTCTTCCCCGATTCGCAGCTTGAAATTCCGCTGGCGCGATTTGTGTCGCGCGAGCTGGGCATGCGGCTGACCGAGGTGGGCACGCCCTATCTGCACCGGCAGCACCTGTCGGAAGAGCTGGCGCTGCTGCCGTCCGAGGTGCAGCTGTCGGAGGGCCAGCATGTGGAGCAGCAGATCGATCGCTGCCGCAGCAGTCGGCCCGACATCGTGGTGTGCGGACTGGGCTTGGCCAATCCGCTGGAGGCCGAAGGCTTGACCACCAAATGGGCCATCGAGCTGGTCTTTACCCCCATTCAGGGCTATGAGCAGGCGGCTGATCTGGCCGAGCTGTTCAGCCGTCCGCTGAACCGGCGCTTGCGCCTGGCGGCCTAGGAGCACTCATGCAGCTGACGCTCTGGACTTACGAAGGCCCGCCCCATGTGGGCGCCATGCGCGTGGCCACCGCCCTCAAGGATGTGCATTACGTTCTGCATGCGCCCCAAGGCGACACCTACGCTGACCTGCTGTTCACCATGATTGAGCGGCTGCCGCGCCGGCCACCGGTGACCTACACCACCTTCCAGGCGCGTGACCTGGGAGGCGATACCGCCGAGCTGTTCAAGACGGCAGCGCGCGAGGCCTTTGAGCGTTTTGCGCCCAAGGCCATGATGGTGGGCGCCTCCTGCACCGCCGAGTTGATTCAGGACGATCCGGGGGGTCTGGCCAAGGCCCTGGACCTGCCGGTTCCCGTGGTGGCGCTGGAGCTGCCGTCGTATCAACGCAAAGAAAACTGGGGTGCGGCAGAGACCTTCTATCAGATGGTCAGGCACCTCTCGGGCGCACCGGCGCGGGCGCAGCGTCAGGAGCGCGCCAGCAATCAGCGCCCGAGCTGCAACATCCTTGGGCCCACCGCGCTGGGCTTTCGTCACCGCGACGATGTGCATGAAATCCGCAACCTGCTCGATGAGTTGGGCATCGATGTGCGGGTGGTTGCGCCGCTGGGCGCCACCGCCGCCGATCTGGCGCGGCTGCACGAAGCCGACTTCAATGTCGTTCTGTACCCCGAAACTGGCATGACCGCAGCCCTGTGGTTGCAGCGCCAGTACCAGCAGCCCTTTACCCGGGTGGTGCCGATCGGCGTCAATGCCACCCAGGACTTTGTCAAGGAAGTGGCAGCACTGGCTGGCATGGACGCTGTGCCCGATCTGCGCCAGAACTCGCGCGCCGGCTGGTACTCCCGCTCGGTCGATTCCACCTACCTGACCGGTAAGCGGGTCTTCATTTTTGGTGACGCCAGCCATGTGGTGGCCGCGGCCCGGGTGGCAGCGCAGGAGATGGGTTTCACCGTCGTCGGTCTGGGCACCTACAGCCGTGAATTTGCCCGCGAGGTGCGCGACGCGGCCAAGCTCTACGGCTGCGAGGCCTTGATCACCGACGACTACCTGGAGGTGGAAGAGCGCATCGCCGGGCTGCAACCTGAGTTGGTGTTGGGCACGCAGATGGAGCGCCATATCTCCAAGCGCCTGGGCCTGCCCTGTGCGGTGATTTCAGCGCCCATCCATGTGCAGGACTTTCCTGCACGCTATTCGCCCCAGATGGGCTTTGAAGGCGCTAACGTGCTCTTCGATACCTGGGTGCATCCGCTGATGATGGGGCTGGAGGAGCACCTCATCGGCATGTTCCGGGGCGACTCTGAATTCCATGAAGACGCCGCACCTTCGCACTTGGGTGGCGCCGCGCGCATGCAGCTTGCGCCCGAGCCCGTGGTGGTCGCGATCGAGGCCGCACCGCAGGCAACTCAAGAAGCCGTCACGCTGACCGTGGCCACTGACAAAACCAACACCGGTGGCGCCTGCACCTGGGACGCCGGTGCCGAGAAAGAACTGAAAAAAATACCGTTCTTCGTACGCGGCAAAGCCCGGCGAAATACCGAGCGCTACGCATCCGAGCATGGCCTGTCGGTGATTACGGTGGAGACGCTCTATGACGCTAAAGCTTACTTCTCCCGGTAAGGCAGCACCGCCGCGCAACACCACCCCGATCAAGGTGGTGATTGTCACTATGGATACGCATCTGGCGAGCTCCATCAACCGCGCCAGCCACACTCTGGGTCGCGAGTTCCCTGGCCTGTCGCTCAGCCTGCACGCGGCCTCCGAATTTGCCGGCAACGAAGTGCTGACAGCGCATTGCAAAAAGGATATCGCCAAGGCCGACATCGTGATCGCTGGCATGTTGTTTTTGGAAGACCACTTCCTACCCATCCTGGACG
>JBAXEN010000145.1:0-9858 GCA_037140415.1 Betaproteobacteria bacterium
TCGACAAGCAGGACGCCTGGCGCTTTCAGAGCTCGGGCATCTTTGTCTACAGCAATGGCCTGCGTGACTTTCATGCGCTGGGCGTGATGCAGGCCATGGTCGCCAGCGGCTTTGAAATCGCCGACGGCCGCAATGTCTACCTGCATGCCGACGGCTCGCCGCTGGCCGATACCTTCTACCCCAGCGTCTATGCGGGTCAGCGCCTGCCGCCGATTTTGGGCATACGCCGCGCCGAGATGCACCGGGTGCTGGCCAGCGAGCTGGAGCGCCTGGGCATTCAGGTGCAACTGGGCACCAGCATCGAGGCCTTGCGCAGCGATGCGCAGGGCGTGGATGTCAGGCTCACCGACGGGCGAGTGCAGCGCTGCGAGTTGCTGCTGGGCGCCGACGGCATACGCTCGCGGGTGCGCGAGCTGCTGTGGCCGCAAGTACAGCCACGCTACTCGGGCTTTGGCGTCTGGCGCAGCGTGCACCGCCGCCCGCCCGAGTTGCGCGAAAAGATCATGATGATGGCCCCCGGCCTGCGCCTGGGCATCATGCCGATCTCACAGGAGCAGCTCTACCTGTTTGGCACCGTCAGCGCGGCCGCAGGCGTCTGGCATGAGCGCTCGCAATGGCCGGCCCTGATGCAGCAAGCCTTTGCCGTCTTCCAGGGCCCGGTGCGGCCGCTGCTCGATGAACTGGGCCCTGACTCCGAGGTGCTCTACACCGCGGTGGAAGAAATCATCCTGCCCGCGCCCTGGCACCAAGGCCGGGCGCTGCTGATCGGCGACGCCGCCCATGCCAGCACGCCCTTCATGGGGCAGGGCGGGGCGATGGCGGTGCAAGACGCGGTGGTGATGGCCCGGCTGCTGGCGCGCAGCAGCATCGACGACGCGCTGGCCGACTTCGGCCGCATCCGCGCGCCAGTCTGCCAGTTCGTGCAGGACGTCTCGCGCCAAGTAGGCATCACCGGCGCGCAAAGCGAGCCGGGCGCGCACCAGACCATCACCCAGGCGGTGGCCGCCAGCGGCCAGCACAGGGTGGACGACTTTTACCGGCGGCTGGAAAGCCTGAGCACGCCCGATGGGCACGCGCTCGCAAGGCCTGCATAAGGCCGCAAACACTTTTCTACAGGAGATAGACCCATGAGAAGAACCCTGTTGCTCAGCGCCCTGGCCAGTGCCCTGATGGTGGCCCTGCCCAGCCAGGCGCAAACCTATCCGAACAAGCCGATCCGCATGATCGTGCCCTTTGCCGCTGGCGGCTCCTCCGACGTGATGGCGCGCGGCCTGGGCAAGCAACTGGCCGAGCAGATGGGCACCCAGGTGGTGATTGAAAACCGCCCCGGCGGCGGCGGCGGGCCGGCCATGGAGGCGGTGGTTAAATCGCCGGCCGACGGCCACACCCTGCTCTACGGCACCATCGGCACCAACAGCGTGGCGCCGGTGCTGTTCAAGAACCTGCCGGTCGACCCCAACCGCGACCTGCTGCCGGTCTCGCTGCTGGCGCTCAACCCCAGTGTGCTGATCGTGCATGCGGGCCTGCCCATCCAGAGCCTGCCCGAGCTGATCGCCTATGCGAAGGCCAACCCGGGCAAGCTCAGCTACGCCTCGGCCGGCAATGGCTCCATCTCGCACCTGGCCACCGAGCTGCTCAAGACCACTGCGCAGATCGACATGCTGCACGTGCCCTACAAAGGCGGCGGCGCCGCCTCGGCTGACCTGCTGGCGGGCAACGTCTCGCTGATGATCGAGACCATCACCAACGCCCAGACCCTGGTCAAGACCGGCAAGGTACGCGCCATTGCCAACTCCGGCAGCCGGCGCTGGCCCACCGCGCCCGATCTGCCCACCTTTGCCGAGGCGGGTTTGCCCAGCTACCAGGTCGACAGCTGGACCGGCCTGTTCGTTGCCGCCGGCACGCCCAAAGCCATCGTGGACCGGCTCAACACCGAAGTGGCCAAAGCCAACCGCGACAGCGGCTACCGCAACGCCATGACCGCGCTCGGCGTAGAAGCGGCCAGCTCCACGCCCGAGGCCTTTGCCGGCTTTGTGCGCGCCGAGATGGCCAAATGGGCCCGGGTGGTGCAGCTGACCGGCACCAAGGTCGATTGAGACCCTGGGTCTCGGTGGCGGCGGAGGTGGGCGCTCGGCCTTGATAAGGGCTGCCACAGAGGGGGGGCGGCCTCAAAGGGAGGGCGGGCGCTGCGCCCTCGCAGCGATGCAGCGCTCGAGCTAAGAGCGTATCGTCAGACAAGGCCTTGCGCCGGCATCAGTCATGCGCAGCCCTCGCCATCAGCCAGAGCCGCGACCTGCGCTTGAGCTGCTTCGGTCATGCGTGGCGGACCCAACAATGGTTGCGCCAGATCGACCGCGCCGCACCGTGCCGGCAGTGGCCCTGGCCTACAGGAGCAGCCATGCACATCGACGCGCGCACACTGGAAGGCAGCGATCAAGAGACTGACCTTTGCATCATCGGCGCGGGCCCAGCCGGCATCAGTCTGGCCCGCGAATTTTTGGGGCAGGGCCTGCGGGTCGCGCTGCTCGAAAGCGGTGGCACCAGCTACGACCATGAGGTACAGACCCTGGCCGATAGCAAAACATGGGGTGACATCAAGCCCTCGATCGAGGTCAACCGTCGGCAGTTCGGTGGCAATGCGAATGTCTGGTGCGTGGGCTTGGGTCCGGCTGAAAAAGGCCTGCGCCACGCCATGCTCGACGCCATTGATTTTCAGCCCCGACCCTGGGTCGATCACAGTGGCTGGCCGATCGGGCAGGATGAGTTGATGGACCACTACCGGCGGGCCCAGCAGGTCTGCGGCGGCGGGGTGTTCGGCTACACGCCCGAGCCCTGGGAGGAGGCGGGTGCCCGTCAGCTGCCCTTGCAAGGCAGCGGGCTGGAGACCGGCATGTTTCACTTCAGCCCCTTCGAGGTCTTTACCAACCGCTACCGCCAGCAACTGTTTGACGCGCCCGGCATCACCGTCTACACCCATGCCACCGCCATCGAGCTGATCACGCAGGGCGACAGCCCGCGCATCGCTCAGGTGCGCCTGAGCAGCCCTGGCCAGCGGCCCTGGCGCATGCGCGCCCGCGCCTTTGTGCTGGCTGCCGGCGGCTATGAGACGGCGCGCCTGATGTTGCTCTCGCACGGTCCGAACGGGGTGGCGCCAGGCAATACCCACGACTTGGTGGGCCGCTACTACCATGACCACCTGCAAGGCCGCAGCGGCTATCTGATTCCGTCGCGGCCCGAGCTGTTTGAGCAGCTGGCGCTCTATGACCTGCGTCTGCGCCGCGGCGCCTATGTGATGGGCTACCTCAAGCTGTCGGCACAGTTGCAGGAACAGGAGCGGGTCAGCAATGTCAACTGCTTTCTGTTTCCGCGTCCGGCCGAGCGCCAGGACAGGGCCATCGAGGCCTTCAACATCTTGCGCCAGCAGCGCCTGTTTCGCGCCCGCGCCCACGAGGTGGTGCCGCCGCTGGGTCTGAAAAACACACTGGCCTGCGCCTGGCAGGTCACGCGCGGGCTGGACTATGTGCTGCGCATGGCTGCGCTGGCCGCCACCGGACAACAAGCGAGCGCCTACGGGCTGGGGCATGGCGGCTGGTCTGAGCTCAAACACCCGAGCACACGCTTTGAGCGGCTGGAGCTGTGGCACAGCATCGAACAAACCCCGCGCGCCGACAACCGGGTCACCCTGGGCAGCAAGCGCGACGCGCTGGGCTGCCCCGAATTGGAGGTGCACTGGCAGTGGCCGCAGGAGGACATCGAGCAGACCCTGCGGGCACAGGAGCTGCTGGCGCGCGGCCTGGAGCGCGCCGGCCTGGGCCGGGTCGAACGGGTGCGCGAGGCCGACGGCTCGCCCCATCTGGCCCGGCCGGTCGGCTCGCACCACCTGATGGGCACGACCCGCATGCATGCCGATCCGCGTCAGGGCGTGGTCGATGCCCAATGCCGGGTGCACGGCGTGGACAACCTCTACATCGCCGGCAGCTCGGTTTTTCCCACCGGCGGCTATGCCAACCCCACACTGACCCTGGTGGCGCTGGCGCTGCGCCTGGCCGACCACCTCAAGGCCGAGCCCGAGCTGATGGCCGCCCAGGCGGTGGCCTCAGCGGCGCAGGGCTCGGCCTGGGCGCACAGCCGCAGCCCCTGAGCCGATGCCGGCGCGGCGCCTGGCTCAGTTGCGCAGGTGACAGACGCGCCCGCCCGCCTTGTGTTGTCATGCCGGCAGCGCGCTGGCACCGGCCCATGCGCGCGCAGCACAGGAGACCTCATGAAGCGTGTTCAAGACAAGGTGGCTCTCATCACCGGCGGGGGCAGCGGGCTCGGAGAGGCCAGTGCCCTGCTGCTGGCCAGCGAGGGCGCCCGGGTGGTGCTGGCCGACATCGACGAAGCGGCCGCCAGGCGGGTGCTCAGAAGCATCAAGGCCGCCGGCGGCGAGGGCATGGCGCTGCAGATGGACGTGAGCCAGGAGGCCGACTGGCTGCGGGTGATGGCCAGCGTCAAGCGTCGTTACAAGGGCCTGAACATCACCCTCAACTGCGCCGGCACCAACCGGGGCTACAGCGACCCGCGCGACACCGCGCTCGAAGACTGGAAGGCGGTGATGGCGGTCAACCTTGACGGCGTGTTTCTCGGCACCAAGCATTCCATGCGCCTGATGGCCGAAAGCACGCCCGTCAATGGCTCGATCATCAACATCTCCTCCATCATGGGCCTGATCGGTCACCCCGGCATCGCCGCCTACAACGCCTCCAAGGGCGGGGTGCGGCTCTACACCAAGTCCGTGGCTCTGTCTTGCGCCGAAAAAGGCCTGAAGATCCGGGTGAACTCCATACACCCCGGCTTTATCGACACGCCGCTGCTGCGCACATCCATGCAGCGGCTGGGCGACCCGGAACTGGCCCAAAAAACCTACGACGCCCTGCAGCCAGTCGGCCACCTCGGCCAGCCGCAGGACATTGCCTATGGCGTGCTTTACCTGGCCTCGGACGAATCGCGCTTTATGACCGGGGCCGAGCTGGTAATCGACGGCGGCTACACGGCGCGATAGCGCGGCTTGTTTCTACGCTGCATCGCCGCGAGGGCGCGGCTCCCACAAGCCCACCCAAGCGCTGCCCAATCGGGTGGGAGCGCAGCCCTCGGCGCGATATTGCCGGCGATCGAGCGTGGTGCTTGTTTCTACGCCGCATCGCCGCGAGGGCGCGGCTCCCCCACCCGGATTCAGAGCACCGCCGGCCCTCTGTGGGGTCACCCGGCGCAGCCCGGATCCGCCGCTGCACGCCGGTGTATAAATCGAGTCGATTGTCACAAGAGACACGACGACACTGTTCATAGGAGCATACCGATATGTCAGAACACGGATTTCATGTACACGGCCCTCACGACCATGAGGTCGAGCATGTGGCCCAGCATGGCGGCGACGCCTTCACCTCCAAGCTCGCAGTACTGACAGCGGTTTTGTCGACCGTGGGCGCCATCTTCGGCTACATGGGCGGGCATTCGCAGAACTCGGCATTGCTGTTCAAAAACGAGTCGTCCATCCAGAAGACGGCCGCCTCCAACCAGTGGAACTTCTACCAGGCCAAAAGCAACAAACAAAACCTGGCCGAGCTGTCTGTGGTGCTGACCCAGGGCGAGGCGCAGCAGAAGTTCAAGCAGGAGGTCGAGCGCTACCAAGCCGAGAAGAAAGACATCAAGATCGAGGCTGAAAAACTCGAGGCCGCCGCCACCAAAGCCAATGAAAAAAGCGAGCTCGAAATGCATGTGCATGAGCGCTGGGCCATGGCCACCACGCTGCTGCAGATCGCGATTGCCCTGTCGGCGATCACCTTGCTGACCCGCAAGCGCTGGATGCTCGGCGGGGTCTACGGCGCCACCGCCGCGGGTCTGGCCGTCGGAGTCATGGGCTACTTGCACCTGTGATTGCGGCGGGCCTTCGGTCAGGCCTACTCGCTGTGCTTGGCGCGTGTGCGCCGGCCTTTGCCGGCCAGCTGCTGTCAGACATGCTGCTGGAGGCCGTGCTCAAAGCCACCGAGGCCAGCGAACGCAAGATGGCCGAAGCCGACATCAACAAGCTGCCGCCCCTGCTGGCCGACGCGCGCAGCTAGGCCTGGGGCCAGCCATACGCCTGCTACCTGGAGCGACTGAGCCCGCAGGGCCTGGCAGCGCTGCTTGCGCGATCCGGTCAGCTGCCCGCAGCGCTGAGCCTGCGGGCAGCGCCTGCTTCAGCGCGCCTTCAGGAAGTCGCCCACCTCGAGCAAGATCAGCTCGTTGTCGTCGGCCTTGTTGGGGTCGCGGCTGCTGGAAAACGGCAGGTTGTTGTCGTTGCCCACCACGATATGGCTGGCATCGACCACGTCCACGTTTTCAATGGTGAAGAAGGGAAAGCTCAGCTTGCCATTGACCAGCGGCTTGCGAGCGAGCTTTTGGGGGTCCGCAATATCCATCAGGTCGATGTAGCCGATCTTGCGCAGGGCCGCACCGACGTTGGCTTCGCTCAGCTCGACTTTGTAGACACGCTTGAACTTGGGCAGGTCGTGAAAGCAGTCTGGCCGCTTGGTGCCCTCGGGGCAGGCGCGGTCGGGCGTGCCTTCCCCGTTGTCGCGCTCGATGATCAGGCCGGTCGTCTCGTCGATCATGTTGAAGTCGCCAATGGCGTGGTGATCGGCTTCCAGCACGTATTTCCAGTGGCGGCCGGTCCACTTCTCGGCTTTCACATCGAACTCCAGCACCCGCAGATACTGCTTGCCGCTCACACTCTCATAGGTCTTGCTGGCCTCATCCCACAAAGCGCCCTCGAGCAAGGCATACAGCTTGCTGCCATCTTTCGAGGCGGCCATGCCCTCGTAGCCCTTGGAGCGACGCACCTGGAACTTGACGGCCTGATCCGGCACGCCAGGCGTCGTCACTGCAGGGTGGTCGGGCGAGCGCACGACTTTGCCATCGACCTGGGTTTCAAAGACGGCCAGCACCTTGCCGTTCATGTCGGCTTTGACCAAAAAGGGGCCAAACTCGTCACCGATCCACAGCGCGCCGCCCGCAAATTGAAAGCTCTCGGTGTCCAGGTCGGAGCCGGTCAAATAGCGCTTGCTCGTTCCCTCTTGAACGATGCGGAAAGGAATTTTCTTGTCCGGGTCATGCAGGAAGATGGTGCGCAGGCGCTTGAAAGTCCCGGCCTTGAAGTCCACCGCGTACTGGTTGAGGTAGAGCATGAAGTCGGGCGAATTGGCTTTGGAGCCGGCGCCGTTGTCCGTGAGCAGCCAGTAGCTTCCATCGGCCATGCGCTTGATGCCCGAATGGCCCTGGATGGGCTGGCCCTTGAAGGGCAGAAAAACGCCGGTGGGCCGTCCGGCCGACAGGCCCTCGACCGAGCCCAGTTTTTCAACGCGCTGGCCGGTGGTGAACTTGCCGCTGACCTGCAGATCCTTGGGCGCATCGGCGGGCGCACTGATGAAGCTTGCTGCGGGCAGCACCGCATGGCCGGCCAAAGTTGCCGGGTGACTGCTTTGGGCCCAAGCCGGCATGCACAGGGCTAGGGAGCCGGCCCACGACGCCAGTGTCAACGCCCGACGAGGGGAATAAATTGCGGAAGTTTTCACGAGATCCTCAGCCTTGGGAGTTAAAGAGCTTGTGAGACTAATCAAGCCCAGTGAAAGGCTGATGACAACGCCCGCTGTAGCGGCCCGCTCAATCGCGCGGCGGCAGCTCCATCAGCGCCTGTCCCATGCGTATCCCCACGCCTGGCCCTATGCCCTCAGCCATCTTGAAACCCGCTGGCGCCAGCACGATGATGGTCGAGCCGTGCTCGAACCAGCCCAGCTCTTGACCCTTGCGGCAGGCTGCATCCGCAGGCATTTCGTTGGGTCCTTTGAAGCGCAGGTGCAGCAGCACATTGAGACCGTGCAGCCGAATGCTGGCCACCAAGATCGCGGCCACCGGCACCAGCGCAATCGGATGGCCCCCCCTGCTCATGCGCATCCGAATGACGGCGCGCTCGTTGCGACAAAATAGTTTTTCAACACGCGCCAGGGCAATCGGATTGACGTTCCAGGTGTCGCCGCTGATGTAAGTGACATGGTCGATCTGGCCATCGTGCGGCGCATGAAACCGGTGGTACATGGCCGAGGTCAGCCGCAGCGTCACGTAGGAGCCATTGACAAATGCGCTCATGTCCTGCGTGGGTCCGCACAGCTCCTGCAGCCGATAGCTCAGCCCCTTGGCCTGGATCAGCGTGTCGCCATCAATGCGGCCGCAGGCGCCCACGATGGCATCGCTGGGGCTCGACAGAATGTCCGGGCGCATATCGACCGTCCGGGCGCCTTCGCGCAGCTCGCGGGTGAAGCAGTCGTGCAGGCTGTCAAAGCGCTGTTTTTTGGCGTCGCTGAGGTCCAGGTCTGTGAACAGGCGCCAGACCGCGATCGACAGCCGACACACCCAGGGATTCCTGACCTTGCTGAACCGCCCCATCCAGCGGGTGAGCAGCTGCCGCGGCACGCGGTTGGTCAGCAAGAAGTTGAGGTCTTCTTGGAGAAAGATTTGTCGCAAAAAATGGGTTTTCATCAAGTTTTCAAATTTGTGACTTACACACGGGGGATGAACTATCTCGAAAGGCATTCATGAACGAACAACTTGTCATGTCGGCTGCCGCCCTGGGCCTGCTGGCATGGTTGCTGCCAAAGACCCAGCAGCGGCTTGAACTGTCGCGGGCCAAGCATCGTTCGCTGGCCGGTCACTCGCGGCTGGCCAAGCGCATTGCGTCGATGATTCCCGGCTACACCTACGGTGAGGATGAGTTTTTTGGCTCTGACGGCGCGAGTGCGGCGGTGGTGATGCAAAGGCGAGCGGCCTTTGCCGCCTTGTGCGCCGACTTTGAGCGCCGCTACGCCAAATCCGCAGAGGCCACGGGGCAGGCACGGCAGTACCTGCCCGATCTGCAATTTACCGGCAACTACAGGGTGCCTTTTCAATACAGCCCCTATCTGCGCCAGCATCTGCGGATGGGAAGCTTTGTGCAGTCCAGCCACGAGGTGTTCGTGCAAGACCTCGATGGCAACTCCTTCTACGACCTCACCGGCTCCTACGGCGTCAACCTGCTGGGCTATGACTTTTACAAGCAGTGCATCGACGAAGGCATGGCCATGGTGCGCGAGCTCGGCCCCGTACTCGGTACCTACCACCCCTGCGTGCTGGACAACGTGAAGGAGCTGCGGCAGATTTCCGGACTGGACGAAGTCACTTTCCATATGTCGGGCACGGAGGCGGTGATGCAAGCGGTGCGGCTGGCCCGCTACCACACAGGCCGGTCGCACCTGGTTCGCTTTGCAGGGGCTTATCACGGCTGGTGGGAGGATGTTCAGCCCGGCCCCGGCAACCCCCTGCCCCCCGGAAAAACCTACACCCTGGCTGAAATGAGCGAGCGCAGCCTCACGGTGCTGCGATCGCGGCGCGATATTGCCTGCGTGCTGATCAACCCCCTGCAGGCCTTGCATCCCAATGGCGGCGCGCCCGGCGATTCCTCGCTGGTCGACAGCAGCCGCCGCGCCCAATTCGACCGCGCGGCCTACACCCAGTGGCTGCAAAAGCTGCGCCAGGTCTGCACGGAGCGCGGCATCGCCTTGATCTTCGACGAGGTCTTTGTTGGCTTTCGCCTGGCCCCGGGCGGCGCTCAGGCCTATTTTGGGGTTCAGGCCGACATGGTCACTTACGGCAAAACGCTGGGCGGTGGGCTGCCGGTCGGCGTGGTCTGCGGCCAGCGCCATTGGATGAAGCGCTTTCGGGAAGACCGCCCCGCCGACATCTGCTTTGCGCGTGGCACCTTCAATGCCCACCCCTATGTCATGGGCGCCATGAGCGCCTTCCTGCGCCGCA
>JBAXEN010000146.1:0-9846 GCA_037140415.1 Betaproteobacteria bacterium
AGCTCGGGCGCCGAGCCCTTGAAAAAAAGTTGGTAGCGGGCATCGACCTGGTGGCTGGCAAAATGCGGCACCCCACGCTCGTCGGTCCAGGCCCAGACCTCAGCCCGCGCAGCCCCCACCCCGGTCAGCGCCAGAGCGCACAGCAGCGCAGCCAGATGCGGGCGGGGCATGCTCAGATGTCCAATTCCACGCTATCGCCGTGCAGCTCCATCAGCTCGCGGCGGGCGCCAGCCTCGCCCTTGCCCATGAGCTTGGTGATCAGCTGCTCTGTCTGCGCAAAATCGAGTTGGCCCAGGCTGACGGGCAGCAAGCGGCGGGTATCGGGGTTGAGCGTGGTGTCCCACAGTTGCTCGGCGCTCATCTCGCCCAGCCCCTTGAAGCGGCTGATGGCCCAGGCGCCTTCGCGCACACCGTCTTTGCGCAGCTTGTCCAAGATGGCGCTGAGCTCGCCTGCGTCGAGGGCGTAGACCTTGGCTGCGGGCTTTTTGCCCCGCGCAGGCGCATCGACCCTGAACAGCGGCGGTCGGGCCACGTACACATGGCCGCGCTCAATCAGCTTGGGAAAGTGACGGAAAAACAGGGTCAGCAGCAGCACCTGAATGTGCGAGCCGTCCACATCGGCGTCAGACAGGATGCAGACCTTGCCGTAGCGCAGCCCACCCAGATCGGGCTCATCGCTCGGGCCATGGGGATCGACACCGATGGCCACCGAGATGTCATGTATTTCAGTATTGGCGAACAGGCGATCGCGCTCGACCTCCCAGGTGTTGAGCACCTTGCCGCGCAGCGGCAAGATGGCCTGGGTTTCCTTGTCGCGACCCATCTTGGCGCTGCCCCCGGCCGAATCGCCCTCCACCAGAAAAACCTCGTTGAGCGACAAATCCTTGCTCTCGCAATCGGTGAGCTTGCCCGGCAACACCGCCACGCCCGAGCCCTTGCGCTTTTCCACCTTCTGGCCGGCCCTTTGCCGGGTCTGCGCCGCCCGAATGGCCAGCTCGGCGAGCTTTTTCCCGTAGTCCACATGCTGATTGAGCCAGAGCTCAAGGGTCGGCCGCACAAAGCTCGACACCAAGCGCACCGCGTCACGCGAATTGAGCCTTTCCTTGACCTGACCCTGAAATTGCGGGTCCAGTACCTTGGCCGACAGCACATAGCTGGCCCGGGCGAACACGTCCTCGGGCATCAGCTTGACGCCCTTGGGCAGCAGGCTGTGCAGGTCAATGAAGCTTTTGATCGCCTGAAACAAGCCTTCGCGCAGGCCACTGTCGTGGGTGCCGCCCGCGGTGGTCGGGATCAAATTGACATAGCTCTCGCGCACTGGCTGACCGTCTTCGGTAAAGGCCACGCACCACTGCACGCCCTCGCCCTCGGCAAAGCTCTCATGCGCGGCGTCGGCATAGCCTTCGCCTTCAAACATTGGAATCACCGGGTCGGCACTGAGGGTCTGCATGAGATAGTCGCGCAGACCGGCCTTGTAGAGCCAGGTCTGGTTCTCGCGGGTTTTCTCATTGTTCAGGCTCACGCTCACGCCGGGCATGAGCACCGCCTTGCTGCGCAGCAGGTGGACCAGCTCATTCAAGGGCAAAGCGGCACTGTCAAAGTATTTGGGGTCGGGCCAGACGCGCACCGAGGTGCCCTGTCGGCGGTCCCCTTCGCCAGCCTTGCGCACTTGCAGCGACTCGATCACATCACCGCCCGAAAACACCAGGCGCGCCACCTGCGCCTCGCGATAGCTGCTCACCTCCAGCCGCTTGGCCAGCGCGTTGGTCACGCTTACACCGACGCCGTGCAGGCCGCCCGAAAAGCTGTAGGCGCCGCCCTTGCCCTTGTCGAACTTGCCGCCGGCATGCAAGCGGGTAAAGACCAGTTCGATGACCGGCGCCTTTTCTTCGGGATGCAGGCCAAAGGGGATGCCGCGCCCCTCATCGTCAATGCTGACCGAGCCGTCGCTGTGCAAGGTCAGGCGGATCTTTTTGCCGTGGCCGGCCAGGGCCTCGTCGGCCGCGTTGTCGATCACCTCCTGCAAGATATGCAGCGGGTTGTCGGTGCGGGTGTACATGCCCGGGCGCTGCTTGACCGGCTCGAGTCCCTTGAGGACCCGAATGGAGCTTTCTGAATAGTCTGTCGTGGGCTTGGCCGTCATGGTGGGTGCGCGAAAGATGGCGATTGTAGTGGGCTCGCGAGATGAGACTGGATGAATATACAGTTTATCGGATCTACAAGACGACCGCCGACGCGACAGACAGGGCAGGCGAGGTTGGGTACAGTTGATCCATGACCAGCACCGTCAACGCTCGCCCCGCCCCCCTGCCCATGGTTCAGCTGATGCTGTGCTCGGCCTTGATCGTGACCCTTTCTATGGGCGTGCGGCACGGCTTTGGCCTGTGGCTGCTGCCCATTACCCAAACCCATGGCTGGAAGCGTGAGACCTTCTCGGTCGCCATTGCCGTGCAAAACCTGGCGTGGGGCCTGATGGGTATCGCAGCGGGCATGGCTGCCGACCGGTTTGGCGCCATGCGGGTGGTCATGGTTGGGGGACTGCTTTATTTGCTGGGCCTGAGCGGCATGGCCTTGGCCACCGAGGGCTGGCAATTTACCTTGGCTGCGGGTGTGCTGGTCGGTGCGGCACAAGCAGGCACCACTTATGCCGTGGTGTATGGCGTGATCGGGCGCAACGTGGTGCCGGAGAAACGCGCCTGGGCGATGGGCGTGGTCGGTGCGGCCGGCTCCTTCGGTCAGTTCGCAATGGTGCCCGCAGAAGCCTGGCTGATCGGCCATTGGGGCTGGCAGGAAACTCTGCTGCTCATGGCCGCAGCCTGCCTCTTGATGCTGCCGCTGGCCCGCGGCCTCAATGAAAAAGTCTCGCCCCCCGCCGGCGCGGGCGAGCAGACGGTGCGTCAGGCGCTCAAGGAGGCCTTGCGCTACCCGAGCTTTCAGTTGCTGACGGCAGGCTATTTTGTCTGCGGCTTTCAGGTGGTCTTTATCGGCATTCACATGCCCAGCTACCTGCGCGACGCAGGACTGGAGCCCGGCGTGGCGGGCATGGCCCTGGCCCTGATCGGGCTGTTCAACATCTTTGGCACCTACCTGGCCGGCTCACTGGCACAAAAACAATCGAAACGGCTGATCCTGGCCTTCATTTACCTGGCCCGCTCGGTGGCCATCACCGTTTTCCTGCTGGTACCGCTGAGCCCGGCGAGCGTTTACGTGTTTGCCTCGGTCATGGGCCTGCTGTGGCTGTCGACCGTGCCGGTGACCAACGCCACCGTGGCTCACATCTTTGGCGTCAAGTACCTGTCCATGCTCGGCGGCTCGGTATTCTTCAGCCATCAGCTCGGCTCGTTTGCCGGCGTCTGGCTGGGGGGTTACCTTTACGACCTGACCGGCAGTTACAACATCGTCTGGTACATCTCCATCGCCCTGGGCATCTTTGCGGCCCTGATCAACCTGCCGGTGCGCGAGGCGCCGATCGTGCGCAGCCCGCTGCCGGCCTGAAAACGCCATGGACCGCACGCTGCGCATCGCACTGTGGAGCGCCCTGCTCGCTCTGAGTGCGGGTGTTTTTATGCTCTATCTGCAACCGGCCTTTCTGGTGCTGCTGGCCGAGCAGGTCTGGGCCTGCTTCTGAGGCCATGATCACGCCCTCAGGCAGCCCAACAGATCGGGCCTTGGCCGCCAAGGCCAGCGCCTGGGTGCGGCGCTGGTCGCATCTGGTTGCGGCCCAAGGCCGGGTGCTCGATCTGGCCTGCGGCTCGGGCCGCCACCTGGCCTGGTTTGTCCAGCAAGGCCATGCGGTGCTGGGCATCGACCGGGACGCAGCGGCGCTGGCCGGCATCGCGCTGCCGGCCGATCAGTGCCAGACGATGCTCGCTGATGTCGAAGGGGCCAGCTGGCCACTCAGCGGCCAGCGCTTTGCAGGCGTGGTGGTGACCAATTACCTGTGGCGGGCCTTGCTGCCCACGGTGGTCGAGAGCGTGGCCGAAGGCGGCGCTCTGATTTACGAAACCTTCGCCGCCGGGCACGAAACCATAGGCCGCCCCTCGCGCCCAGATTTTCTGCTCCAAGCCGGTGAATTGCTGCGCGCCTGCTCGGCGCTGCGGGTGGTCGCCTTCGAGGACGGCTTTGAGCCAGCCACCCCGGATGCACCGGCGCGCTTTGTGCAACGCATTGCCGCGGTCCGCGAAACGGCCGGGGAGGCACCAGCAAGGCATCTTTTGCGATGAGCATCCTGGAGGCCTTCCATGCTTGAAGAGACACACCCCGGCCCCTTTTAGAGCAGATCGCGCCGAGTATTCGAGTCCTTCAAGCACGCAGCGTCTGAAGAGCCCATCCTTGCAGCCCGAGAGCGAGCCCAGCGCAGACTCGCCGAGCCCGGCGATAATCAGCCCATGAGCATCACCATCAAAGACGAAGCAGGCGCGGCCGGCATGCGCCTGGCCGGCCGCCTGGCCTCCGAAGTGCTGGACTACCTGACGCCCTTCGTCAAGCCTGGCATTACCACCAACGAAATCGACCGCCTGGCGCATGACTACATGACCCAGGTGCAAGGCACGGTGCCAGCGCCGCTGGGCTACCAGCCGCCCGGCTATGCGCCCTACCCCAAGAGCTTGTGCACCTCGGTCAACCATGTGGTCTGCCACGGCATTCCCAATGACAAGGCACTGAAGAAGGGCGACATCGTCAACGTTGACGTGACGGTCATCAAAGACGGCTGGCATGGCGATACCTCGCGCATGTTTTTGGTCGGGGACTGCTCGATCGCAGCCAAGCGCCTGTGCCAGGTGACTTACGACGCCATGTGGCATGGCATTGCCAAGGTCAAGCCGGGCGTGCGCCTGGGCGATATCGGCCACGCCATTCAAGTCTTTGCCGAGCGCCAGGGCTTTAGCATCGTGCGCGAGTTCTGCGGCCACGGCATTGGCAAGAAGTTCCACGAAGAGCCGCAGGTGCTGCACTACGGCCGGCCCGGCACCCTCGAAGAGCTGCGTGCCGGCATGGTGTTCACCATCGAGCCCATGATCAATCTGGGCAAGCGCGACATCAAGGACGGCCCCGAGAAAGACGGCTGGACCATCGTCACCCGCGACCACTCCTTGTCGGCGCAGTGGGAGCACACCGTACTGGTCACGCCCACCGGCTACGAGGTGCTCACCGTCTCAAGCGGCAGCCCAGCGGTGCCCGATTTTGTGTCGGCCCCGGCCTTGGCTGGCGCCTGATCCCGACCGGCCCCGCCCAAGACCGTGGCGCTGGCCCGTCCCGACCAACAAGCCCAGTGGCGCGAGCGCTACCGGCAGGGTAAGGCCGAGGTGCTGGCCCGCGCGGGCAGCGGCTCCTCGGCGCGCGGTGTGCGCACCCTGCTGCAAAAGCTCGCCCAGCACACGGACCAAACCCTGCGCCAGCTTTGGCAGCAGGCCGGCTTTGAAGCAGGCTGCAGCCTGATTGCGGTGGGCGGCTACGGCCGCGCAGAGCTGTTTCCGCATTCCGACGTCGATGTGCTGCTCTTGCTGCCCGAAGGCGCCGAGCTCAGCGCTGCCGGCGCCGACGGGCTGAGCCTGCAGCAGCGCTTGGAGGGCTTCATCAGCTTGTGCTGGGACTGCGGTCTGGAAATTGGTTCGAGCGTTCGCACGCCCGGTGAATGCCTGCAAGAGGCGGCGCGCGACATCACCATCCAGACCTCGCTGCTCGAAGCCCGCTTGGTGGCCGGCTCGCGCAGCCAATGCGCGGCCCTGCTTGAGCGGCTGCACCAGCAGTTGGATCCGAAAGCCTTTTTTGTCGCCAAGACGCTGGAGTTGCGCCAGCGACACACCAAATACGAAGACACGCCCTACTCGCTCGAACCCAACTGCAAAGAGTCGCCCGGCGGACTGCGCGATCTGCAAATCATCTTGTGGGTGGCGCGCGCTGCAGGCCTGGGCCGCAATTGGGACGAGATGGCCGGCCACGGCCTGCTCACCCGATTTGAAGTCAGACGCATCAAAGCCAATGAAGCCCTGCTCAGCCTGATCCGCCTGCGCCTGCACCTGCTGGCCGGCCGGCGCGAAGACCGCTTGGTGTTTGACCTGCAGACCAGCGTGGCCCAGTCCTTTGGCTTTGAGGCTGTGCTCGATGCCGAAGGCCGGCCGCGCCGAGGCAGCATGCGGGTCAGCGAAATGCTGATGCGCCGCTACTACTGGGCCGCTAAAGCGGTGGCCCAGCTCAACCAGATCTTGTTGCTGGGCATCGAAGAACGGCTGGCGCCCAGCAATTACCCGCTGCGCCGGATCAACGAGGATTTTCTGGACAAGGCTGGCCAGTTGGAAGTGGCCAGCGACGACCTGTACCTGAAGAACCCCCGCGCGATATTGCAGACTTTTCTGGTCTACGAAACCGAGCCCGGCATCAAGGCCCTGTCGGCCCGCACCCTGCGCGCGCTCTACAACGCCCGCGGCATCATGGATGCCCGCTTCAGGCGCGACCCGGTCAACCGCGACACCTTCCGCCAAATCCTGCAGCGCTCCGAAGGCATCACCCACGCCGTTCGGCTGATGAACCAGACTTCGGTGCTCGGACGTTACCTCTGGGTGTTTCGGCGCATCGTCGGGCAGATGCAGCATGACCTGTTTCATGTCTACACCGTCGATCAACACATCCTGATGGTGCTGCGCAATGTGCGCCGCTTCTTTCTTGCAGAGCACTCGCATGAATACCCAGCCTGCTCGCAACTGGCTGCGGGTTGGGACAAGCCCTGGATCCTCTATGTCGCGGCGCTGTTTCATGACATCGCCAAAGGCCGTGGCGGCGACCACTCCGAACTCGGAGGCCGCGAAGTGCGCCTGTTTTGTCGCCAGCACGGTATCGATGCTGAGGACGCCAGCCTGATCGAATTTCTGGTGGCCGAGCACCTGACCATGAGCCGCATCGCCCAGAAGGAAGATCTGAGCGATACCGACGTGATTGCCGGCTTTGCCCGCCGCGTCGGCAATGAACGCTATCTCACCGCCCTGTACCTGCTGACGGTGGCCGACATCCGCGGCACCAGCCCCAAGGTCTGGAATGCCTGGAAGGGCAAGTTGCTGGCTGATCTGTACCGCTACACCCTGCGGGTGCTGGGCGGGCGCGCGCCAGACGCACAGGCCGAGGTGGAAACCCGCAAGCGCGAGGCGCTGACCATGCTGGCCCTGCACAGCCAGCCTTTTGAGTCGCACAAGGCGCTGTGGGACACCCTGGACGTGGGGTATTTCATGCGCCACGACGCGGCCGACATAGCCTGGCATGCACGCCAGCTCTCGCGTCATGTGGGCCAGCCCATCCCGGTGGTTCGCGCCCGTGCCTCATCGACCGGCGAGGGACTGCAGGTGCTGGTCTACACCCCGGACCAGACCGATCTGTTCGCCCGCATCTGTGGCTATTTCGACCAGACCGGTTTTTCCATCCTGGACGCCCGTGTCCATACCGCCAACAACGGCTTCGCGCTCGATACCTTTCAGGTGGTCAGCTCCAGCCTGAGCGATCATCCGCGTGAGCTGACGGCCATGGTCGAGACGGAACTCGCGCGCACACTCGAGCGCGCCGGCCCCCTGCCCGCGCCGGGCAAGGGTCGTGTCTCACGCCGGGTCAAGAGCTTTCCCATTACCCCGCGGGTCGATCTGCGGCCCGACGACAAGGCCCAACGTTGGCTGCTCAGTGTCTCGGCCAGCGACCGAGTCGGACTGCTCTACTCCATCGCCCGCCTGCTGGCCAGCCACCGCATCAATTTGCAGCTGGCCAAAGTCACCACGCTGGGCGAGCGGGTGGAAGACACCTTTCTGATCGACGGGGCGGAACTGCAGCACAACAAGGCACAAATTGCCATAGAGACCGAGCTGCTGCAGGTGCTGCAAGCCGGCTGAGCCACAGGGGCCCAAGACCTCGCTGAGGGCACGCTGGAGGACCACGCGGCCCGACAAATCCCCAGCCCGAAGCGCAGGCTCAATCGTCCTCGGCGGCGTCCAGGCCAGGAAACAGCACCTCGGTGAATCCGAACCTCGTGAAGTCGCGCACCCGCATGGGGTAGAGCTTGCCGATCAGGTGGTCGCATTCGTGCTGCACCACCCGGGCATGAAAGCCGTCGACCGTGCGGTCTATGGCATCGCCGTAGGGATCGAGCCCCTGGTAGCGGATGCGCTGGTATCTGGGCACCACGCCACGCAGACCGGGCACCGACAGGCAGCCTTCCCAGCCCTCTTCTTCCTCCTCGCCCAGCGGCGTGATCACCGGGTTGAGCAGCACCGTCACCGCAACGATGGGCGCTTCGGGGTAGCGCGGGTTGCGCTGGCCGCTGCCGAAGATCACCAGCTGCAAATCCACGCCGATCTGCGGCGCGGCCAACCCCGCGCCGTTGACCGCCTGCATGGTGTCGAACAGGTCGGCCACCAACAGGTGCAAGGCGTCGCTGTCCAGCATCTCGGCCGGCACCGGTGGGGCCACGCGCAGCAGGCGCGGGTCGCCCATCTTCAAGATTTCACGCACTGCCATTGAGCAACTCCATCAGTTGGGCTTCGTCCAGGATGGTGATGCCCAGTTCCTGCGCCTTGGTCAGCTTGCTGCCAGCCTCGCTGCCGGCCACCAGGTAGTCGGTTTTCTTGCTGACCGAGCCGGCCACCTTGCCGCCAGCCGCTTCGATGCGGTCCTTGGCCTCATCGCGGCTCAGGCTGGGCAGCGTGCCGGTGATGACCAGGGTCTTACCCGACAGGCGCAAGACCGCACGCGCAGCCGGCTCACCCTCGGCCCACACCAGGCCCAGGGCGCGCAACTGCTCGACCACCTCACGGTTGTGCGGCTGGGCGAAAAAGGTGCGTATGCTCTGCGCCACCACCGGCCCTACATCAGCCACCTCCAGCAACTGCTCCTGGCTGGCGTCCATGACCGCATCGAGTTTGCCGAAATGCCGAGCCAGCTCCTTGGCGGTGGCCTCGCCCACATGGCGGATACCCAGCCCGAAGATGAAGCGCGCCAGCGTGGTTTGCTTGGAACGCTCGACGGCTTCGAGCAGCTTGCTGGCCGACTTGTCGGCCATGCGCTCCAGATTGAGCAGCGCCGACAGGCCCAGGCGGTACAGATCGGCCAGGTTGCGCACCATGTTGGCTTCGACCAGCTGCTCAACCAGCTTGTCACCCAGGCCTTCGATTTCGACCGCGCGCCGGTGCGCGAAATGCACGATGGCCTCCTTGCGCTGGGCTGGGCAGAAAATACCACCGGTGCAGCGGTAGTCGGCCTCGCCTTCCTCGCGCAGGGCTGCCGAGCCGCAAACCGGGCAGCTGCGGGGCATGGTGAACAGCTCGCCAGCGTGGCTGCGCTTGTCCAGCACCACGCCAACCACCTCAGGAATCACGTCGCCGGCACGGCGCACGATCACGGTGTCGCCCACCCGCACGTCCTTGCGCCGGGCTTCGTCCTCGTTGTGCAGCGTGGCGTTGGTCACCGTCACACCGCCCACAAACACCGGCGCGAGCTTGGCCACGGGCGTGAGCTTGCCAGTGCGGCCCACCTGCACATCAATGGCCAGCACCGTGGTCAATTGCTCCTGCGCCGGATATTTGTGCGCCACCGCCCAGCGCGGCTCGCGCGTCACAAAGCCGAGCTGGCGCTGCAGCGCCAAGCTGTTGACCTTGTAGACCACACCGTCGATGTCATAGGGCAACGCATCGCGCTGCTGCCCCATGTCGCGGTGAAAGGCCACCAGCTCGGCCGCGCCCCGGGCCAGCCGGGTCTGCGGCGCCACCGGGAAACCCCAGTCGCGCAACTGCATCAGCCAACCATGGTGGGTCTCGGGCGCGGCGGTGCCGTCCAGCGCCACCTCGCCCAGACCGTAAGCGAAAAAGCTCAGGG
>JBAXEN010000147.1:0-9819 GCA_037140415.1 Betaproteobacteria bacterium
CGTTGACCAAATGAACCATGTGCGAGACCTGCCGCTCGACGATTTTTGCGGCTTGAAACGACTGCTCTTGTGTGACCGCAGGGTGGGCCAGCAGCTGAACCGCCGAACTGATGCCCGCCAGGGGATTGCGCAGCTCGTGGCCGAGCATGGCCAAAAACATGTCTTTGCGCTGCTCGAGCCGGCGCCGGTCAGCCGTCTCGGCTTCGGCCGCTGGCAAGGGGGCACGGGTCGCCGAGGTCAAGGGTTGGCCCCGGCGATCATCGCCAACTTGACCACTCCGATCGATAGACATAGGGTTGTCCTTTGGGAAACCATTATGTTACATTCGAAAGACGACTTATATATTAAGCAAAAAAGTAATCTAACAAATTTACTGATGAGCTTACCTCCATTCATAGTAAGAAAGAATTCATTCAAATGATGCTTCGCCTGACACTTCTGCTGCTGGTCCTGCTACTGGACACAGGCTTGCGCGAAGCCCAGGCCGCTGAGCCGGTGCACATTGGCTTTGACGGTTCCTATGGCGTGAAAACTAGCACAGCTGACCAGGCCATCGAGTGGGGTGTACGGGCCGCCATGGAGGAAATCAATGCCGCCGGCGGCGTGCTGGGCGGTCGCCCTTTGCGCCTGCTGACCAGGGACAACCAGGCCCTGCCGGCGCGGGCCAAGGACAACGTGGCTGAACTGGCTTTGGTGCCGGGCATCATTGGCGTGCTGGGCGGCAAGTACAGCCCAGCCGTGCTGGAATCGTTTTCACAACCCGGGCTGAACGTGCCGCTGATCAGCGTCTGGGGCTCGGCCGACGGGATCACCGACAACGCGCAACCGGGCTCTTACATCTTTCGGCTATCGCTCAAAGACAGCTGGGGCGTCAAAGCCCTGCTGGACCGGGCTGTGCGCCGTTACAAGGCTCAGCGCGTGTGCGCCGTGCTGCCCAATACCGCCTGGGGCCGCTCCAGCGATGCTGTCTTGAAAGCGCCGCAGAAAAACGGCGCGACGGTGGTGTTCACCGGCTGGTACAACTTGGGCGACAGCAGCTTTTCACCGATGCTGGCCAGTTGCCAGGCCAGCGGCGGCCAGGCCCTTGTATTGGTGGCCAATGAAAAAGAGGCTGCCACCGTGTTTCACGACATGGCGCAGCTGCCTGCGGCGCAGCGTTTGCCCCTGTTGGGCCACTGGGGCATGGCCGGTGGTGTGCTGCACGAGCTGGCAGCCGACGCGCTGGACAAGGTGGAGCACCAGGTGATTCAGACCTTCACCTTCATCGACAACAAGCGCCCGGCCGCCCAGCGCCTGGGCCGATGGATCATGAAGGCCGGCGGCTTTAGCACGGTGGCTCAAATTCCCAGCCCGGTGGGCGCAGCGCAGGCCTATGACATGACGCATTTGCTGGCCTTGGCGGTTAACAAGGCGGGCACGACCGAGGGCGCCAAGATCCGCAAAGCACTTGAAAACCTGCCCTCTTACCAAGGCGCGGTGCGCACTTATGCGCCCGCCTTCAGCGCCAAAAACCATGAAGCGCTCGGCCCTGAACAGGCTTTGTTTGTGAAGTTTGAGCGATCCGGTGCGCTGACACCGCAAAAATGACACAAGGTCTCGCACGTGCTTACAGCCTGAGGGAGCGGCTTAGCTTTGAGTTGATGCGCCTGATGCGCAGCTACGTGCTGGCCGCCGGGTTTCTGGTATCGGCCGCGGCGCTCGCACTGAGCTACTACTACAAGCAAGTCAATCTGAGCCATCAAAGCGAGTTGGCGGCCAGCGAATTGGTCCAGGATGTGGGCAACTTGCTGCAACAAACGCAGGCGCTGGGCTCTTCGTCGGTGCTGTGGACCGGGCTGAGCGACAGCGTGGGCCGCAGCATCTACCTGGAGCCCTTGCTCAAGCAGTTCAATGCCTTGGCCCCGCATCAACTCATGCTGCTGGACTACCGTGGCCGCTTGCTCATGGCGCCAGAGCCAGCCCTGGCCGAGCGGCTGCTGGCATCGGCACCGGTCGTGCAGGCCCTCAACGGCTCGGCTTTGCGCTACGGCTTTGTGTCTGAGCCGGCCGGTGACAGTGAGCTGTTCGTCTACATCCGGCCGATTTATTCGCCCCTGGTGACACTGCCGGTCGGCTTCATTGTGGGCAGCATCAACTTGCGGGAATCGATCAAAGGCCTGGCACTGGGCCAGACAGCGGTCAGCCTGAGCCTGGGCGACGAAGTCCCAGCAGGCGCGGTTTCCAAGGTGCTGACGCTCAAGCATGAAAAAACGGCCTGGATCTCGGGCGACGGACAAAAGATCCCGCTGCATATTCAGCTGGCGCAGCCGCTTTGGGACATCTTGCTGGTCTTGCTGGCGCTGCTGGCGATGACGCTTTTGCTGAGCCGCTGGATACTGCTGCGCGTGCGGTTCTGGACCCAAGGTTTTGCAGCCAACACCACTGAGCGGCTGGACCAACTGGTGCTGTATTGCCAAAACATTTTGGCGGGCCAGCTTGTCAGCCCGGTGCAGCAAGAGCATGAGGACGAAATTTCGCAAGTTTTCAAAACCTTGGGCCAGATGCTGGTGCAGCAAAAGGAGGTCACCGACGAGTTGCGCACCTCATCGCTGGTGTTCATGACAGCCGCCGAGGCTATTTTGGTGACCGACAAAGAGGGAAAAATCGTCGAGATCAACCCCGCCCTGGCGCGCATGACAGGTTATTCGCGCAGCGAACTGATGGGGCAGTTGGCGGGGACGCTGTACAGGCCGATCGGCAACGGCGACGCGCCGGCAGCGATACAGCAGACCCTGAATTCGCAAAAGGTGTGGCAGGGCGAGACCTTTTTTGTGCACCGCGACGGCTCGCAAATTCCCACGACCACCGCGATTTCCCATATCGTGGACGACAGCGGCCAGACCACCGGGCGGGTGGCGGTGATCACCGACGTCTCCAAGCTCAAGCAAGCCGAGGACAAGCTGCGCTTTTTGGCCTACCACGACGCGTTGACCGGACTGCCCAACTTTCGCCAGCTGACCGAGTTGGCCCAACGCCGCTTCGACACGTCATCGGCCCAGCCAGGCTCGACCGCGCTGCTGTTCATGGACATGGACCGGCTCAAAGCCTTGAACGACAACTACGGCCACGAGATTGGCGACGTCGTCATCCAGGCCATCGCCAAGCATTTGTCGGCGCGCCTGCCGGCGGGCCATGTCTTGTGCCGGCGCTCAGGCGACGAATTCATTGCGCTGGTCGACATACCGGCGGACATGAGCTTGGCCAGTCTGCGCAGCCAGTTTTTTACAGACCTGAACCAGCTGGTCATCAGGACCGACGTGGGCCTGGTCGCCGCCAGCGTGAGCGTAGGCGTGGCCCGCTACGGCGTCGATGCAGAAAACTTCAACGCGCTCATGATCTGCGCCGACATCGCCTTGAACGAGGTCAAGAAAACCCATCGCGGCAGCGTGATTTGGTATGACGAGGCCATGGGGCGCAAGCTGCACCGCGCCAACTTGATTCAGGCCAAACTGCCCCAGGCCCTGAGCGAGCAGGTGTTGCAGGTGCACTACCAGCCGGAGGTCGACATGCGCAGCGGCGAGTTGATCGGCCTGGAAGCCTTGCTGCGCTGGACCGACCCGGAGCTCGGCGTGATCGCACCGACGGAGTTCATCGGCATCGCCGAGGAACTTCATCTGGCCGAGCAAGTGGCGCTTTACGTGTTTCATCAGATCATGGCAGACCGAGCGGCGATCCGCCAGCGCTTTGCAGGCGCGGTGATCGCCATCAACGTGGCGCCGCAGGCTTTTCGGGATTTTCGGCTGTTCAACGCCATCACCGAGCAGATGGAAAACCAGCCCGACAGCCTGCTGGGCCTGGAGATAGAAATCACCGAAAGTGACATCGCCCACGGCGAGCAAAACCTGATGCAGCAACTGCAAATGCTCGCCGGCATTGGTGTGCCGCTGGTCATTGACGACTTTGGAATGGGCTATTCCTCGCTCAGCCGCTTGTCGAGCTTTCCCATCAGGCGCTTGAAGATAGACCGCCATTTTGTCGCCGGCATGGAAGGCGAACAGGGCACGCGCATCGTCGAAGTGCTGATTCAGATGGCGTCGGCGCTGGGGCTGCAGGTCACAGCCGAGGGCATTCAGACCCAAGCGCAACGCCAGCAGCTGATAGCCCTGGGCTGCCACCGCGCCCAAGGCTGGCTCTACGCCCGCGCCATGCCGCTGGACCAACTGCTGCGCTTGCCCGTAGTGCTTCCGATGCTGGCCCCGGACAAGCTGGATCTGGTGCACCAGGACTGATGGACGCTGCGGCCTGGCCGGTACTTGCTCGGCTCAATGTCCCAGGAAGTGGTGTAAGTTCTTGATGCGCCAATCACAGGTCATGACACCGACCGGCGATCACGGTCAACGCCTGATCGTCCACCGCGTATACCCAGCGATGCACAACGTCGATTCGCCTGGTTGGCGGGCAACTGACCCGAGGCGCGCGCCTCGGAATCATTGAAAGCCTACTCGCAGCTGTCGGTCATGCGCCCCAGCATGGGGTTACACAGGGTTTTTAAGCTGACGGTCAGGGGCAGATCAACTTGATGTTGGGAAAATACGTTTTGTAGCGCCCAGCATCGCGTGTGAGCAGTTGGTAACCCTCAGCTTGGGCGTGGGCGCCGATAAAGAAGTCGGGCAACCCGCCGGTTTTGGTGCCACCGCGTTGGCGGTAAGCCCTGAACGCATGGGCGGCCCCTTGAGCGGCTAGCCTGGATACATCAAGAACCTGCACGCCCAACTTTTCAAGAAGTGCATCAATGTGCGGGCCTGCGGTGTCGTGCGTGTGCAATTCGGCATAGACCACAAAGTTGGTCACCATGGCTTGGGTTTTGGCTTTGCTCAGCTCCCGCAACGACCAGTCCAACCAAATTGGATCGCGGTGGATAACATCCACGAACACATTGGTGTCCACCAAGATCATGGCTGATTCCAATCGTCACCTCGCGTCATCCGCATCAGTTCGTCGGTACTCATGCCATCTTTGGCGATGCCAATGAACTGACGAATCGGATCATCAGGGGCCAGAAACGACAGGTCCGGGTCCGGCACTGCCCTAGCATGTGGCGGCGCTTGCGCTGCAACCATGTACTCGGCCAGGGCTTCTTGCACGACTTGCGATTTGGTCAATTTGCGGACGGCGCAAAACTGCGTCAAATCACGCTCCATGGCTTCGGAAAGACGAACAGACAGCATGATGGCCCCTTGTCATACAGAAACTATTTATCCGTATGACAACAAGTATGACACAAAAAATTTTGTCATGCATCTGAATTTGCAAAGCTGCAATGGCCGGATAACAGAGGCCTGGTCAGCCAGCCAGACGGCCAATCCCTATTTCTCATGCCGCCCTTCGCAGGGGCCAAGCCCCTCGCCCGACTTTTTCCACCATGACCAGACCCAGCACGGTGGCGACGGATGCAAACGCGCCATAGCCAGTACGTCCTGATAACGCCCGTCGCGCAAGCCATACGCGCGCAAGGTTCCTTCCCCCACAACCCTGATGGCCAGTCCAAATTCCCCCAGGCAGCGCAGCCAAATGAAGATGTTTCCGGATGGATGGCCAAGCGGGTCGCCGCCTCCTTGAGCCTGTAGCTCTTGCCCTCAAACCAAACAGCCACGCAAAACGGCCCCGAAGGGCCGTTTTTTCTTTCACAGAGCAAGGGCCTCTCAGGTCGCCGTTTCCTTGGCGTTCTCCACGTACTCCTCGATCTGGTCGAAGTTCAGGTACTTGTAGATGTTGGCCGAGTCTTTATTGAGCACGCCCACCGCTTCCATGTACTCGGCCACGGTCGGGATGCGGCCGAGCTTGGAGCACACGGCCGCCAACTCGGCGCTGACCAGGAACACATTGGTGTTCTTGCCCAGGCGGTTGGGGAAGTTGCGGGTGCTGGTGGAGACCACGGTGGCGCCTTCGCGCACCTGGGCCTGGTTGCCCATGCACAGGCTGCAGCCGGGCATTTCGGTGCGGGCGCCGGCCGAGCCGAAGGTGGCGTAGTGGCCTTCTTTGATGAGCTCGCTCTCGTCCATTTTGGTGGGCGGGGCCACCCAGAGCTTGACCGGAATGTCGCGTTGGGTGCCCAGCACCTTGGCGGCGGCACGGAAGTGGCCGATGTTGGTCATGCAGCTGCCAATGAAGGCTTCGTCAATCTTGGTGCCAGCGACTTCGCTCAGGAACTTGGCGTCGTCCGGATCGTTGGGGCAGCAGACGATGGGCTCTTTGATGTCGGCCAGGTCGATCTCGATGACGGCGGCGTACTCGGCGTCCTTGTCGGCTTCGAGCAACTGGGGGTCGGCCAGCCAGGCTTCGACTTTTTCGATGCGGCGCGCCAGGGTCTTGGCATCGGCATAGCCGTCGGCGATCATGTTCTTCATGAGCACGATGTTGGACTGCAGGTACTCCTGCACCGGCGCTTTGTTGAGCTTGATGGTGCAGCCGGCAGCCGAGCGCTCGGCCGAGGCGTCAGACAGCTCAAAGGCTTGCTCCACCTTGAGGTCGGGCAGGCCTTCGATTTCCAGGATGCGGCCTGAAAACGCATTGATCTTGCCGGCCTTGGCGACCGTGAGCAAACCGGCCTTGATGGCGTACAGCGGAATGGCGTGCACCAGGTCGCGCAGGGTGACGCCCGGCTGCATCTGGCCCTTGAAGCGCACCAGCACCGACTCGGGCATGTCCAGCGGCATCACGCCGGTGGCCGCGCCAAAGGCGACCAAGCCCGAGCCTGCGGGGAAGGAAATGCCGATGGGAAAGCGGGTGTGCGAGTCGCCGCCGGTGCCCACGGTATCAGGCAACAACAGACGATTGAGCCAGGAGTGGATCACGCCATCACCCGGGCGCAGGGACACGCCGCCGCGGCTTGAGATGAACTTGGGCAATTCGCGGTGGGTCTTCACATCGACCGGCTTGGGGTAGGCCGCGGTGTGGCAGAAGGACTGCATGACCAGGTCGGCGGAAAAGCCCAGGCAGGCCAGGTCTTTGAGCTCGTCGCGGGTCATGGGGCCGGTGGTGTCTTGGCTGCCCACGGTGGTCATGCGCGGCTCGCAGTAGGTGCCGGGGCGCACGCCTTGGCCTTCGGGCAGGCCCACAGCGCGGCCGACCATTTTTTGCGCCAGCGTGAAGCCGGCTTGGGTGGCCACGGGCTCGCTGGGCAGGCGGAACAGGGTGGATGCGGGCAGACCCAGGAACTCGCGGGCCTTGGCCGTCAGCGAGCGGCCGATGATGAGGTTGATGCGGCCACCGGCGCGCACTTCGTCAAACAGCACATCGCTTTTGAGCTTGAACTCGGCGACGGTCTGGCCGTTTTTCACCAGCTTGCCGTCGTAAGGCAGCACGTCGATGACGTCGCCCATCTCCAGCTTGGAGACGTCCACTTCAATGGGAAGCGAGCCGGAGTCTTCTTGCGTGTTGAAGAAGATGGGGGCGATCTTGCCGCCCAGGGTCACACCGCCAAAGCGCTTGTTGGGCACAAAGGGAATGTCTTGGCCAGTGGCCCAGACCACCGAGTTGGTGGCCGACTTGCGGCTCGAACCGGTGCCGACCACATCGCCCACATAGGCCACCAGGTGGCCATTTTTCTTGAGGTCCTCAATGAACTGCATCGGGCCGCGCTTGCCGTCCTCCTCAGGCTTGAAGGCCGCGTCGGGGCGGGTGTTCTTGAGCATCGCCAGGTAGTGCATGGGGATGTCAGGACGCGTGGTGGCATCGGGCGCGGGCGAAAGGTCGTCGGTGTTGGTCTCGCCGGGCACCTTGAAGACGGTGACGGTGATTTTCTTCTCGACCTCGGGGCGGCTGGTGAACCACTCGCCGTCGGCCCAGCTTTGCATCACGTCCTTGGCGACGGCGTTGCCGGCCTTGGCCTTGTCGGCGACGTCGTTGAAGTAATCGAACATCAAGAGCGTCTTTTTGAGGGCTGCGCCGGCGACCTTGGCCACTTCAGCGTCGTCGAGCAGCTCGATCAGCGGATGCACGTTGTAGCCGCCGACCATGGTGCCCAGAAGCTCGGTGGCTTTGGCTTTGGACATCAGGGCGACAGCAATGTCGCCGTGGGCCACAGCAGCCAGGAAGCTGGCTTTAACCTTGGCCGCATCGTCCACGCCCGGGGGCACGCGGTGGGTAATCAGGTCCAGCAGAAAAGCGCCTTCGCCTTCAGGCGGGCTCTTGAGCAGCTCAATGACATCGGCCACCTGCTTGGCCGACAGCGGCAATGGCGGAATGCCCAAGGCGGCGCGCTCTGCCACATGCGCGCGGTAGGTCTGCAAAAAATCGCTCATCATCTTCTCCTGAAAAAATCGAAATGCCCTGCTTGCTTATAAAAGGCTCTGCTCAATCAAACCAGATGCGAGCTGCCTGCGGTAATTGGGCGCCGGTGCGCTGTCCCCGCTCCAGCAACTGCCAGTAATAGCGGTAACTGGCCCGGTCGTGCAACACCCCCTGGTGGCTGATGGGGGCCCAGTCGGCGGCTTGCGCGGCCGCAATGATGGCCGCTGCTGCCTCAAGCTCGGCTGCCTGCGGCGCAAATGCAGCCAGGATGGGCCTGATCTGGTTGGGGTGGATGCTCCACATGCGGGTGTAGCCCAGTTCCTGCGCAGCCCGCTCGGCCGCGCGCTGCATGGCGGCTGCATCGTTGAATTCGGTCACCACGCAGTGCGAAGGCACTTTGCCGTGGGCATGGCAGGCGCTGGCAATTTCCAGCTTGGCACGCAGCACCAGCGGGTGGGTGAACTGCCCGCTCGACCCCATGGCCTTGGAGCCGATGGCGCCATTGTGGCTGGAGACAAAGTCCATCAGTCCAAAGCTGATCGACTGCAGCCGGGGGTGCGAGGCGATGTCAAACGCATGGTGCACCGCCCTTGCCGACTCCAGCAGCACATGAATCGGCAACTGGGCGGCGGCGCCACCGAGCGCGTTCAGCGCCTGATCGACCGCCTGCACATCGGCCAGCGACTCGACCTTGGGAATCATCAGGTGAGTCAGCCTGCCAGCGGCACTGCCGGCGATGATGCGCAGATCGTCGGCAAAGCCCGGGTGGTCGACCGGGTGTATACGGGCGGCCACCCGCGCCCCGGCGTGGCTGCCCAGGGCCAGCTCCGCCACCAGGGCCGCATGCTCGGCCTCGCCGCCCACCGGCGCGCCGTCTTCACAGTCCAGCGTGACGTCGAACACGCAGGCGCCGAACTCTTCGCTCATTTGGGCCTGCAGTTGCAGGCTTTTGCGCATGCGCGCCTCGACGCCGCTGTAGTGGTCACACACCGGCAGCACGCCGGCGGCCGCCTGCGCATCGAGCAAGACCTCGCGCGGATGCGTCATGCTGGCAGGCCGCTGCGGTGGGGCAAAAGAGGCTTCAACGGTGTTGCGCCGGGCTCAGAGCAGATGGGCCACGCCGGCCTGCTCGTCCGTCAGCTCCTTGAGCGTCTTGTCGATGCAGGTCTGGCTGAAGGCGTCGATGGGCAAGCCCTCGACCACCTGGTACTCGCCGTTTTGGCAGGTGACCGGGAAGCCGAACATCACCTCCTTGGGGATGCCATACAAGCCTTGCGAGGGCACGCCCATGGTGACCCAGGCGCCGTTGGTGCCCAAGGCCCAATCGCGCATGTGGTCAATGGCTGCATTGGCGGCCGAGGCTGCTGAGGACAGGCCGCGCGCTTCGATGATGGCCGCGCCGCGCTTGCCGACGGTGGGCAGGAAGACGGTTTCGTTCCAGACCTGGTCGTTGATCATGTCCTTGACCGACTGGCCGCCAATGGTGGCAAAGCGGTAATCGGCGTACATGGTGGGCGAGTGGTTGCCCCAGACGCACAGCTTTTGAAT
>JBAXEN010000148.1:0-9806 GCA_037140415.1 Betaproteobacteria bacterium
ATTGATTACGCCCTGTGCGTCACCAATGAAGCCAGCGGCGTCTGGATGAACCAGGCCATCTCCAACGCCGGCTGGGAAGGCGAATTGCAATTCGAGGCGCCCTACGGTGTCTCCACCCCAGCCCTGTATGCCCAGTTTGCCTGCCGCTACATGCACGAGTACGGCATCACCCCCGAGATGTGCGCCCGGGTTGCGGTAGAAAATCGCCGCTGGGCTCTGGACCACCCCCATGCGGCCACGCGCGATAAAGGTCCGATCACCGTCGATGACGTGCTCAACTCGCGCATGATTGCCACACCGCTGCGCCTGCTCGACTGCGCGGTCTGGTACCCCGGAGGCATAGGCACAGCGGTCGTGGTGACCCGCTCAGAGATCGCCCGCACACGCCATGCCGAGGCCACTTATCTGGCCGGCTTTGGACAGAGCAATACCCATGAATGGGTGAGCGAGCGCATGGGCACCTGGGGCTTCGAGCCCATGCTCGACGGACCGAACCTGGTGCGCACCGGAGCGGTGGTGGCGGCACGCCAAGCCTACGACATGGCCGGCCTCAAGCCCACCGACATGGATCTGGTGCAAACCTCTGCGCCCTTTAGTTTTGCCAACCTGATGATGCTGGAGGAACTGGGCTTTTGCGGCGTCGGTGAAGGCGGCGCTTTTGTGGAATCAGGGGGCGTCAACTACGACGGTGGCCTGCCCTTCAACACCATGGGCGGCTATCTGTCGTTTGGTCAGGTGGCCCAGGGGCTGTACAACCTGCATGAAACCGTCGATCAACTCTGGGGCCGCGCCGAAGGCCGGCAGGTCGCTGACGCGCAGGTCGGTCTCGTGCATGGCCATGGTGGGCCGCTGGCCTGCCATTCCGTCGTCATTGTCTCCAAGGAAGCCACGCCATGAATCTCATCCCTCAAGCTGGACCGGATTGGGCCGAAGGCCTGAGACTGATGGCTGGCCCCTATTTCCTGGGGCTCTACCAGCCCTCCCCTGAAACCAAAGGCTTCTGGGAGGGTGTGGAGCGGCGCGAGTTGCTGCTCAAGTGGTGCCCCGCCTGCCAGCGGGCCCACCACCCCAAGCGCATCGTCTGCACCGGCTGCGGCTCGGCCGACCTGAGCTGGCAGCCCTCGGCCGGCCACGGCAAGGTCTACAGCTTCAGCGAAGTTCACCATGTGGCCGATGCGGCCTTCATTGAAGCAGCGCCGTACACCTTGGGCCTGGTCCAGCTCGACGAAGGCGTGTGCCTGCTGTCGCGGCTGATCGCCGAGCCTGGGCCGATCGCCATTGATCAGCCAGCCAGGCTGGACTTCCGGGTGCTGGAAAACGGCCGCCTGCTGCCGATCTTCAAGGTGGGGCCGGTATGAGCACCGGCGCACTGGCCGGCGTCCGGGTCCTGGACACCACCCGCGCTCTGGCGGGCCCGCTGTGCACCATGATCTTGGGCGACCTGGGCGCCGATGTGATCAAGGTGGAGATGCCCGGCGTCGGCGACGAAACCCGCTTTTGGGGCCCGCCCTTTGCCGGTGGTGATGCGGGCCCTACGCTCATCGGCTACAACCGCAACAAGCGCTCGGTGGCCATTGATCTGCACAACGCCGAGGGCCAGCAGACCTGCTTGGAGCTGGCCAAGAGTGCCGATGTGTTTGTGGAGAATTTTCGACCCGGCACGGCCGAACGCTTTGGCCTGAGCTACGAACAACTGCGCGCGGTGCGGCCCGACATCGTCTACTGCTCGATCAGCGGCTATGGCCAGACCGGGCCCATGGCCCAGCGTCCGGCCGTCGATCTGATGGTGCAAGCCGTCAGCGGCCTGATGTCGCTCACCGGCGATCCCGCGGGCCGACCTTTCAAAGCTGCTGCACCGGTGGCCGACACCATGGCCGGCATGTCGGCGGCGCTGTCCATCATGGCCGCATTGATGGAGCGCCGCCAGACGGGGCAGGGGCGCTACCTCGACATCGCCATGCTCGACGCCATGGTCGCGCTGATGGGGCAGTCGGTGGCCGGCTGGGGCATCGGTGGCAAGTCGCCCAGTCGCTGGGGCAACGGTCATCCGCTGATGGCTCCCTACGAGAGTTTTCGCACCGCCGACCGCGAAATTGTGGTGGCGGTGACCAACGAAAAGATCTGGGCAGCACTGGCCCGCCTGCCCGAGTTTTCCGAGCTCACCAGCGATCCAAAATTAGACACCCCGCCCAAGCGCAATGAGCAGCGGCGCACCCTGGTGCCTGCCTTCGAGGCCATTTTGCAAACCAAGCCGGCCGCGCACTGGATCAACAGCTTTGATGCCGTCGGCATACCGGCCGAGCTGATTTACACGCTGGTGGAAATCCTTGAGCACCCGCAGGTGCGTGACCGAGGCATCTTGCAAGAAGTGGAATACCCTCCAGGCTCTGGTCAGCAGATCACCACCGCCGGCATGCCCTGGCGCCAGGTCGCCAGCGACCGGCAGGTCAGGCCACCGCCGACGCTGGGCCAGCATACCCAGGAGGTGCTGCTGGAATGGCTGACACCGGCCGCTGGCTCTGCGCCCCGCTGATAAGGTCGCGACTGCCGCTCGCGCACCCTGATCCCCAACGCCGAGCCTGATCGGCCGGCGCGGTACCGCGAGAGCGCGACTCCCACCGCCTTAACAAGCATCTCCTAGGTGGACGCACCACTCAGGCTCAGATCGCTTCCCGCGCCGCCACCGAACGGCCCGACCAGGCCTGGGCATGCTTGAGCAGCAGCTTGGACAAGCGGGTGAGCTTGGGCTGCAGCGCCGAGGCCGGGCCCACCAGGGTGATGGAGGCGACCGCCTCGCCCTGCTGGTTGCGGACAGTGGCGGCCAGACCCAGGCGGGTTGCGCTGGCGTTGAGGTTGGACGCGATGCCGGTCTTGATGATGGCGGGAATCTCATTGATGAACCGATCCACCAGCTCGGCCTCCTGGCGCGAGCGGCGCCTGAGGTAAGCGTCCCGCTCGCCGGGCGAGATCGACGCAAGGAGCGCCTTGCCGCCGGCGGTCGACAGCAAGGTGCGCCGGATGTTGGAGCGGGCCTGGAAACCGACGGCGTCCTCGCTGCCCGCCTCGGCAATGTAGATCAGATGGTCGCCAGCCCGCACCCCCAGAAAGACCGGCACCCGCACCTCGCGATACAGCGCCGCCAGGTCCTCGTGCGTGACCAGTCCGGCCCGGATGTGCCCGCTGGCCAGCGTCAGTCCGTAGACCGCAGGCCCCAGATAAAAACGCCGCTGCTCCTCGTAGAGCCAGCCCTTGGCCAGCAAGCCCTGAATGAACCCATGGACTGAGCTCTTGGCCGCGCCCAGCGCACGCACCAGTTCGGCAAAACTCATGCCGGGGTGATAGACCACCTCTTCAAGAATTTGCGTCACCCGATCGATGGTGCGATGCGGCTGCGGGCCGGCGACCGGTTTTTCTGAGTCCTGCCCGGTCTTGTTTGCGACCGCGCGCGGTCGGCGAAGCGGTACTGCGTCCGCGGTCTTACTGGCCTGCTTCATCAGCACTGCTCCCAATGGATGAGGGCCGCAGGTCGGGGAGTGTCCTGTTGACAAGCCCCCGGCTCTGGCCTAAAGTGAAGTCGCATTTATGATCGAAAGTTCGCATATATGAACAATTCTAAACCAACTTCGGACCCCCAAATCACCAAAGAGTTGGCCAAGGCCCGCTTTACCGACGAAATGCTGACCGAAATGCGGGCCCTGATCGGCACCGAACTGCGAACCGATGCCTGCCTGAACAACGAGTACGCCACTCGGCTGGCCATCCTGCGTTTTTGCGAGGGCATCGGTGACGACAACCCGCTGTGGACCGACGCCGCCTATGCCGCAAGAACCCGCCACGGCACGATCATCGCTCCGCCGAGCTTCATCTTTGCCTGTCTGGGCTCCGTGCAGGTGGGTTGGCGCGGCCTCGGCGGCTTTCACTGCGAAACCCGCATGCAATTTCGCAAGCCCATTCGGATGGGCGACAAGATCACGGCCAAGGTCACCTTTGACGGCTTTGACGGCCCACTGGACGACTCCAACTTCGGCGGCCGGCGCATCAAGGACTACCTGCGCCAGGAATACAGCAACGAAGAGGGCGAACTGATGGCCACCTTCATCTGCTCGCGCATGCGCTTTGAGCGCGGCGAGATGCAAAAGCGCGCTGCCTCGCGGCCCATCACCGTCCCCCATCCCTGGACCGAAGAAGAGATCGTGGCCATCGAAGACCAGATCCTGACTGAAAAACCGCGCGGCGCCCATCCACGCTACTGGGACGATGTGCAGGTGGGCGATCAGCTCGACGTCATCACCAAAGGCCCGCTGGGCCTGACCGACTTCATCGCTTTCATCGCCGCCGGCGCCGCGCCCATCCCCCGGGTAGCGGCCCACTCTGTGGCGCTCAAGAAATACCGCAAGCACCCGAAATGGGCTTTCCGGGATCCGCGCACCAATGCCCTCGAGCCGGTCTATTCGGTCCACTACAACGACTACGCCGCCAAGCTGCAAGGCGCGCAGATCGCCTACGACGTGGGCATACAGCGCACCGCCTGGCAAATCCACTGTCTGACCAACTGGATGGGCGACGACGGCGAGCTCAAGTCGCTGTTCGGCCAGTACCGCGCCCATGTCTACCTGGGCGATGTGGTGCGACTGGGCGGTGAGGTCGAGGCCAAGGAGATCGACGCCGATGGCGACCCGGTGGTCATGCTCAAAACCTGGGCCTGGAACCAACGCGAGCAAAACGTGATGCCCGGCACTGCCGTCGTCAAACTGCCCCGGCGCAGCTGAAAGAAGAGCATGAACACAAGCCACAATTTTCAAACTGAGCCTGACACACAGCAGGAGCAGCGCCCACTGCCGCTGCAGGGCATCAGGGTGCTGGACCTGGGTCATGTGTTCCAGGGCCCCTACGCCACTTTTCTGATGGCGATGGCTGGCGCCGAAGTGATCAAGGTGGAGCCACCCAAGGGCGATATGTCGCGCAACCGGGGCCGCGACGGCGACTACCCGTTCAGGGCGCTCAACGGCTGCAAGCGCGGCGTGGTGCTCAACCTCAAGACGGAGCGCGGTCGCGAGCTGCTGTTTGAGCTGGCCAAGTCGGCCGATGTGCTGGTAGAGAACTTCGCGCCGGCAGTGATGCCGCGCCTGGGCCTGGCGGCGTCCGACTTCCTCAAAGTCAACCCCCGCCTGATCTACGCCTCGGCCTCAGGCTTTGGCAGCACCGGGCCTTATGCGGAAAAACTGGCGCTGGACCTGACCATCCAGGCCATGAGCGGCATGATGAGCACCACCGGCGAAAAAGGCGGGCGCCCACTCAAGGCCGGCGTGCCGGTGGCCGACTTCATGTCCGGCGCCACCTTGTATGGCGCCATCACCACCGCCTTGTTCGAACGCGAACGCAGCGGCCGCGGGCGCAAGCTCGAGGTGTCTATGCTTGAATCGCTGTACTGCACCCTGCTGCCTTCGGCCGGTCATGTCTACGCGAGCAACAAAGTGCCGGCGCGCACTGGCAACCGCCATGTGGCCGACTCCTACGTGCCCTTCGACACCTTCGAGGCGAGCGACGGCTGGGTGGCCCTGGTCTGCGCCACCGACGAGCACTGGCTCAATTTCACCCGAGCCATGGGCCGCACCGACCTGCACGACGACCTGTCCCTGCGCCAGCTCAAGGGACGCATCGAACGCATCGAGTGGCTGACCGAGGAAATCGCTGCCTGGGCGGGTCGGCACACCCGTGACCAAATCACCGGCCTGTGCCAGGAGCACCACATCCCCTGCGCGCCGCTGCGCTACGTCAATGAGGTGCTGCAGGACCCCCACTTGCTGGCCCGTGGTTTCCTGAGCGAGCAGAAAACCGAAAACGGCAAGGCGATCGCCTTGCCCAACTCGCCGATGCGCTTTGAGGGATCGCCCCTGCGCGAACTTGCGCCCGCGCCGAGGCTGGGCCAGCACACCGAAGAAGTGCTCACCGAGCTGTGCGGTCTGGGCCCGCAAGACATTGCAGACCTGCGCCGCGATGGCGTGATCTGAAACGGCCACCTGCCATGAGCTCAGCACACGATATCTGGGGCGATCAGATCGCCACCGAGTCCATCGGTGGCATCGCCTATCGCATGTACACCGAACGACCGCGCCGCGTGGAGTCGGTGCTCGGCTTTGCCGCACCTTGGGGCGAGCGCGCCCACATCATTCAGGGCGAGCAGACCATCAGCTTTGCCCAGTTCCATGCGGCGGTCCAGGCCAAGGCCGGCTTGCTCGCACAGCAAGGGCTGCAGGCCGGGCAGCGGGCCTTACTGGTCGGCTGGAACAGCCCGAGCTGGATTGTCAACTTCTGGGCCTGTCTGCAAGTGGGCGCCGTGCCCGTGTTGGCCAATGCCTGGTGGAGCGAGCAGGAAATCGCGCAGGCCCTGGCGCTGATACAGCCTGGCCTGGTGCTGGCCGATGACTCGGCCAGAGCCCGGATGCCAGCGGGCTGGTCGCTGGGCACCTGGGCCGCCGACTTCCTGGCGCCACCGACCCTCCTTACGCCAGCGCACCGCGAGGACGAGGAAGCGACCGCGCTGATCATCTTCACCTCAGGCACCTCGGGTCAGCCCAAAGCCGTGGTGCTGAGCCACCGGGCCTTACTGGCACGGCTGCACATGACGCTGCAGGTCACTCGAAAGCTGCCGCAGCAGATTGACTGCAGCGCGCACGACGTCACGCTGCTGACCGGCCCCTTGTTCCATGTGGGCGGCATGCAGACCTTGATGCGCGCCCTGATCGTCGGCGACACCCTGGTGCTCTCGAGCGGCCGCTATGACCCGGCCGATGTACTGGCACTGATTGAAAAGCATCAGATCAAGCGCTGGAATGCGGTGCCCACCATGGTCTCGCGCTTACTCGACCACCCCGACCTGGCGCGTCGCAATCTGAGCAGCCTTAAGTCCATCAGCATCGGCGGCGCGCCGGTTCACAAGGAATTGATGCAACGCATGCGCCAGGGCCTGCCTGGCGTCAGTCCGCGCATACCCACCGGCTACGGCCTGACGGAAAACGGTGGCCAGGCCACCGCATCGGCCGGCTCACAAGACTTGGACAAGCTGGGCTCAACCGGCCGCCCCATGCCCTGCGTCGAGATCAGCTTCCTGGCGCACCCAGGCCTGCCCGACGGAGAAATCCTGCTGCGTTCGCCAACACAAATGACAGGCTACTTCGGGCTTGATGTATCGCCAATCGACGCCCAAGGGTGGCTGCACACCGGTGACCTCGGCCACCTGGACGACACGGGCAATCTGTGGATCACCGGACGCAGCAAAGACATGATCATCCGCGGCGGCGAGAACATCGCGCCGGCGGCGGTGGAGCGGGCCTTGATGACCCTGCCTGGAGTGTCCGATGCCGTGGTCTTTGGCGTGCCGCATGCCGACCTGGGCGAAGAGGTGATGGCCGTTGTTATCAGCCAGACCGCGTTGAGCGCGCAGGCGCTGGCCCAAGGCCTGCACGGCCAGCTCGCCTCGTTTTGCATACCCAGCCGTTGGCAGATTCAAACCGCGCCCCTGCCAACCAATGACACCGGCAAGGTCGACAAACGGGCGTTGAGCGCTCACTACAGTTCGAAGGCCTCGGGCATCAGCCCAACCGGAACCGAATCATGAGCAAGGCCGCGCTGATGCCGTCCTTTGAGCACGCCAGCGCGGCGCTGCGGCTGTTCCATGGCCCCGATAGCCTGGCCCGCCTGGGGCGCGAACTCGAACGCCTGGGCGCGCGGCGGGCTGTGATCTTCTGCGGCCAGTCCATGGGACGGCAAGGCCAACTGCTTGAACTGGTGCGCCAGGCCGCCGGCGAACACTGCGTCGGCGTGTTCGATGGCGTGCAGGCCCACAGTCCCCTGGTCTCGGTGCAAGCAGGCGCAGCCTATCTGGGTCAGACCGGCGCTGATGCGGTCATTGCCCTGGGCGGCGGGTCGGCCATCGTCACCGCTCGGGCGGCCAGCATCGTGCTGGCCGAGGGTCGGCCGGTGCACGAGCTGTGTACCCGCCGGGACGAGCGGGGCGCGCTCAACAGCCCCAAGCTGCTGCAGCCCAAGCTGGCGCAGTTGGTGCTGCCCAGCACTCCGACGACTGCCATGGTCAAGGCCGGCAGCGCCGTGTTTGACCCGACCGCGGGCGAGCGCCTGCCTCTGTTTGACCCCAAAACCCGGGCCGCGGCCCTCTTCATACACCCTGAGCTGACCGCTACCGCACCACGCCACCTGATCCTGAGCGCCAGCCTCAATACCCTGACCATGGCGATCGAGGGCTTGGTCTCACGCGTCAGCAACCCGCTGGCCGATGCGCAGCTGATGCATGCCTTGCGGCTGATCGCAGGCCACCTGCAACGGCCCGACTCGATGGACGATCCAGCGGTGCGCGGCGAATTGTTGCTGGCGGCTGTGCTGTGTGGACAAGGCAGCGACCACACCGGCGCCGGCATCACCACCGTCCTGGGGCATGCGCTGGGCGCGCGCTTTGGCACCGAAAACGGCTTGGTCAATGCCGTGGTCCTGCCCCATGCGCTGCGCTTTAATGGCCAGGCCGCGCAAGCGGGCATGGGCAAGGTCGCTGCCGCCCTTGGTCTTACGAGCACGGGCTCTGCGAGCGAGGTGACCGAGCGCTTGAGCGGCCTGCTTGCCGGCTTGTCCATCCCCAGCCGTCTGCAAGAGCTTCAGGTGCCTGCCGAGCCGCTGGAGATGGTGGCGCGTTTGGCCATGGCCGACTGGTTCTTGCGCGGCAACCCCCGACCGGTCACGGAGGCGGGGCAGCTGCTGGCCGTGCTGCAAGCTGCCTGGTAGAGGACGCATCATGATCGAACACCAACAGATTTTCATCAATGGCCAGTGGATCGCATCGGCCGGGCCGTCAGTGCTGGAGGTCATCAACCCGGCCACCGAGCAGTTGATTGCCCGCGTGCCACGCGGCACGTCCGAAGACGTCGACCGGGCAGCGCGGGCGGCCGCACTGGCCCTGCCCGGCTGGTCGACCACGCCTGCGGCCGAGCGCGCTGCGGTATTTCGTCGCCTGGCCAGGCTGACCGAGGAACATTCGGCTGAACTGACCCGCACCATGATCAGCGAGCTCGGCTATCCAATCGCCAAGGCCAGGGTGACGCAGACCGCCGGCGCCGTCGAGGAACTCGACATCATGGCCGACGCGCTCGGACAAATCGAATGGGTGGAGACTGTGGGCAACACCCGGATTCGGCGGGTTCCGGCCGGCGTGGTGGGCGCCATCACCGCCTGGAATGCGCCTCTGCGCTCCGTGATCTCCAAGGCGGGCGCAGCCATGGCGGCGGGCTGCACCGTGGTGCTCAAGCCCTCGGAAACTGCGCCACTATCGGCCTTCCTGTTTGCCCAGATGTGCGCGCAGGCGGGCCTTCCACCGGGCGTGTTCAACCTGGTCTGCGGCACCGGCCCCGAGGTCGGAGAGGCCATCGCCTCGCACCCGCTCATCGACATGGTTTCGCTGACCGGCTCGGTGCGTGCCGGCCAGCGGGTGATGGCACTGGCCAGTGCCTTGGTCAAGCGGGTGCATCTGGAGCTGGGAGGCAAATCGGCCAACATCATTTTTGGCGACGCCGACTTCGAACGCGCCGTCGTCGACGGCATTGACGACGCGCTGCGCAACACCGGACAGGTCTGCGGCGGGCTGACCCGCATGCTGGTGCCGCGCGAGCGCCTGGCCCAAGCCGAAGCGCTCGCGGTGCAAAAGGCCGAAGGCTTCAAGCTCGGCGATCCGTTTGACGAACAGACCACTCTTGGGCCGGTCATCACCGCAGTGGCGCGCGAGCGGGTGCGCGGCTATATCC
>JBAXEN010000149.1:0-9801 GCA_037140415.1 Betaproteobacteria bacterium
GCAATGCGCTCAAGTTCTACGCCTCGGTGCGCCTGGACATCCGCCGCACCGGCTCTATCAAGAAGGGCGACGACGTCATCGGCAACGAGACCAAGGTCAAGGTGGTCAAAAACAAGGTGGCCTCGCCCTTCAAGACGGCCGAGTTCGACATCCTCTACGGAGAAGGCATCAGCCGCCTGGGCGAGGTGCTCGACCTGGGCGTGGCCAGCAACATCATTGAAAAATCCGGCGCCTGGTTCGCCTACAAGGGCGAAAAAATCGGCCAGGGCCGCGACAACTCGCGCGAGTTCCTCAGAGAAAACCCGCTGCTGGCCACTGAAATCGAAAACCGGGTGCGCGAGCATCTGGGGGTGCCGCTGATCATTGCCGCTGCGCCTGTCGCCGCCGCCAATGAAGAAGTTGCCGACAAGCCGCGTAAAGTCAAAGCCGCCTGAGCTGAACCTTATCCAGGAGTCTCCCCATGCTTGCCATCAAGTCCCTCTGGCTCATCGGCCAAATCAGCTACCGCAGCATGCGTCTGGTCTGGCGCGCCGCCCGTCAACTGGGCCTTGTGCTCTGGCGCGAGGCGTGAGCCCTACCCAGGGCCAGCCGCTGCGGCCGCCCTCGATCAGCGCGCTGTGCGCCGGCGTGGGCGGCGGGGCAAGCAGGCCGGCCGAACGAGTCCACGAGTCGGCTCGGCGAGAGCAGGCCAGCGCCACACCGCCCGCGCCAGCGCCAGCGCCAGCGCACCAGCCTGCATCACCTGCACTGACCGACCCTTCAGCGCGGGCAAGCACCAGGGGCGCCCAGCGGCTTGCGCAACTCTCGCTCAAGGGCCGGGCCCTGCGCCTGCTGGCAGGCCGCGAACACTCGCGCGCCGAACTCGAACGCAAGCTGGCCGAGCACGCCCAGGACCCGGACGAGTTGACCCGCATCCTCGATGACTTGCAGGCCAAGGGCTTCATCAACGAAGCTCGGGTGGTCGAGTCGGTGGTGCACCGGCGCTCAGAACGCCTGGGCAGCGCCCGCATCGCGCATGAGCTGCGCGGCAAAGGCCTGGCCCCCGAGGTCGTCGCGCAAGCCGTCGGTCAATTGCAAGCCAGCGAACTTGAACGCGCCCGCGCCTTGTGGAGCCGCAAGTTCGGCCAAGCCCCCAGCGAAGCCAAGGAACAAGCTCGCCAAATGCGCTTCCTGCTGTCCCGCGGCTTTAACGCCGAGGTGGTGCGCAAGGTGCTCGCACAGGACGACTGAGCTCCAACCCTCGCATCGGCTCTGCCGGCTTGACCGGCGCCACTCGGACAACAGCCCAGGGGGCAGCCAGAGCATCGGGCCCACTTGCGCATCATGCCGCTGCCCGAACTCCTGGGCCAACGCAGGCCCTGCTCAATCCGACAGCATCAGGTTGCGACGGCTCAAGGGCTGGCGGCAATGCGGGCAATCGAGCGCAGCTTGGAGGAGATGGCCGCAGCTCTTGTGGCGCACCGTCAATGGCGCCTCACCGCGCCATAACCAGCGGTTGCCCCACTGCATCAATTCGACGGTCATCGAGAACGTTGCCAGGGCATCCTGGGTGAGCCGGTATTCCTGACGCTGGCCGGCGTAGGCGCGCGCGCTCAGAAAACCGAGCGCCTGCAACTCGCTCAGGCGATCGCTGATCTGCGCCGGCCCGAGGCCCAATGCGCGCTCAAAGTCCGAGAAGGTCCGCGCGCCCTGAAACGCCGCCGCGAGCATGAAGCAGTTCCAGCGGTCACCATACAGGCGCATGAGACGCGGCAGGCGCTGGCGGTCGCTGCGACTGGACTGGCGATAACGCGCCTGCTCGCTCGTCGCACCCAGGCCGATGACCGCTGCGCCCGCGCTCGGTCGCAGCACCGCCTCGGTATCAAACGGCGAGACCGTCTGCGCACAATGCACACAGGCATAGCGGGGCTCGATGGTGCTGCCGCAATCGCGGTGGATCAGCCGACTGCGCGGGCGGTCGCTGCTGCGCTCGCTGCCCGCAAGCCCGGTGCCGCGCTGCCGCTCCCACAGCCACATGAGGATGAGCACACCCCACAGGTCCAGACCCATCTCGCTCAAGCGGTAGCGGGCGTGTCCGCCATCGCCAGCGTCGCGCGTGAACAGGCCCTGCGCGCACATCGACTCCAGTCGCTGGCTGAGCACCGCCCGGGAGATGCCGAGTTCCTGCATGAAGCCGCCAAAGCGGCTGGTGCCCCGAAAGGCCGAGCGCAGGATGCGCAGCACCCAAGCATCACCGATCAGCGCAATGGCGCGGGCCGCGCCGCTGGCGGCCCCGACAGGCGTCGGGCTCATGAGGGCCGCACACTGCAGTGACGCGGCCTGGCAATGCAGGTTTGACTTAGCACGGACGCTGGGCTGTGTCTACAGGAGTAAATGGGATGGCAAGCGCCATCGAGGCGACTTAGCATTTAGTCTGTCTATGAAAGTATAGGCCAGCGCAACGTTGCCAGCCGGACCACAAGGAGAGCACATGAGTACCCTGGGCTTTGACCCCGCCCGCCTCGGTCCGCCGGCGGGCGCCCGTGTGGCGGTGGTTGGCGGCTGCGGCGGCATGGGCCGGGTGCTGGTGCAGGCGCTGCTCAATACCGGAGTGGAGGTGGCGGTGCTGGACCTGCCCAGTTCGCTGGCCGAGCAAACGCCACCGGCGCAGGCGCTGGCCCTCGAGATCGACGGCAGCGAGCCGGCCAGCGTCAAGAAGGCCTTCGACGCCCTCGGCCAGCGCTGGCCTAAGCTCGACGGCATGGTCAATCTGGCTGGCTTTTTCAAAGGCTATGAACGGCTGCAACACCTGCCGGTGGAGGTGTTCGACGAGGTGATCGCCGGCAATCTGCGCAGTCATTTTTTGTGCGCGCAGGCGGCGCTGCCGCTGCTGCATGCGGCCGGCCAGGCCAGCATGGTGCAGGTGGCATCGACCCTGGCGGTCGATGTGGTCAAACGCTATGCCCACTACAGCGCAGCCAAGGCCGGCCTGGTGGCGCTGACCAAAGGGCTGGCCCGGGAAAACGCGCCGGCGGTGCGGGTCAATGCGCTGGCACCGGGGCTGACGCAGACCGCATTTTTGCAAGGTGGCACCGGCCGCGAGCGGATCTTCCAGGGCATCAAGGAAGAGGACTACGCAGCCTTGGTGCCCATGAAACGCATGGCCCAGCCGCAGGACATGTGCGGGCCGATGATGTTCCTGCTCGGGCCGGCCTCGGGTTTTGTCAACGGCGAGATGCTGATCGTCGACGGCGGCGTCTATGTGCAGTAAATTGCGCGCTCGCCCTGGAGGCCTGCGGTGAATGCCCCGCTGATCGTGCAGGCGCTGCGCACGCCGCGCGGCGCGGCCAAGGCCAGCGGCAGCCTGCACAGCCTGAGCCCGGCGCAGCTGCTATCGGGCCATCTGAGCGAATTGCGCGAGCGCAGCGGCGTGCCGATAGAGCAAGTCAGCGACGCGGTGTTTGGCTGCGTCACCCAGACCGGCGAGCAGGGCGGCAACATCGGCAAGATCGCCTGCATGCTCAGTGGCTGGAGCCCGCAGATGTCGGCGGTCACCCTCAACCGCTACTGCGCCTCGGGGCTGAGCGCGGTCAACTGGGCGGCCCAGCAGGCCCTGAGCATGGACACCCTCACCCTGGCCGGTGGGGTGGAGATGATGTCGCGTGTGCCCATGCTCAGCGACCGCCCTGCTTTCGCACAAGACGAGGCGCTGGCCCGCCAGATCGACTACGTGCCCCCGCCCTGGAGCTCGGACCTGGTGGCCGCCCGCGAGGGCATGAGCCGGCACGATTGCGACGCCTATGCCGCGCTGTCGCAGGCGCGTGCGGCCGAAGCGGCCCGGCAGCAAGTGCCCATGCCATCGCGCATCCCGGTGCGCGATGCGCAAGGTCAGATCTTGCTGGACCACGACGAGAACATCCGGCCGGGCAGCAGCATCGACAAGCTGGCCACACTCCAGCCTTTCTACGAAGACGGTGCCGGCGGGCTCGATGCCTGGCAGCTGGCGCGCGAACCCGAACTCGGTCATCTGGCACATGTGCACACGGTGGGCAACGCCCCGTGCATGGCCGACGGAGCGGCGGCCCTGCTGCTGGGCTCGCCCCGGGCAGTACGCACCCAGGGTCTGCAGCCGCGAGCACGCATCCTGGCCAGCGCCGACGCCTGCGTGCCACTGGTGCAGACCGGCGCCGTACAAGCCACGCAGCGGGCCCTGCAGCTGGCCGGCTTGAGACCCGAGGACATCGAGCTGTGGGAAGTGCGCGACTCCTTTGCCGCCATCACCTTGCACTATGTGCGCCACCTGGCGCTGGACATCGAGCGCTTTAATGTCAACGGCAGCGCCATCGCCCTGGGTCATCCGCTGGGGGCCACCGGCGCGATGCTGATCAGTTGCCTGCTTGACGAAATGGACCGGCGCGAGCTGCGCCTGGGCCTGGTGGCCATTGCCGGCGCCATGGGGGTGGCCACCGCAGCCGTGATCGAACGCTTACCGAAAGGATCGCATGCTTGAACAACACCGCATCCCCCTGAGCTGCCTGGGCCTGGACAACCCCTATCTGGACGGGGCCTGGCGGCCCACCGATACCGAATGGACTGCAGGCAGCAGCGACCTGAAGGTGATCGGCGATCTGCCGCAAGACCTGGCCGGCGTCTATCTGCGCAACGGCCACAACCAGGTGCATGCACCGATCGGCCGCTATCACCCCTTTGACGGCGACGGCATGGTGCATGCCGTGCGCTTCGAGCACGGCCAGGTGTCCTACCGCAACCGCTGGACACGCACCACCGGCTTTCTGGCCGAGCAGGCAGCCGGCCGCGCGCTGTGGCCGGGCATCATCGAGCCGCGCAAGGCGGCGCGGCGCGGCTGGGGCTCCATCGGTGCGATGAAGGACAACGCCGGCACCGACATCATCGTGCACGCTGGCAAAGCCATCGTGGCGATGAGCCAATGCAGCGAGCCCTACCGGCTGGACCCGTTCACCCTGGAAACCCTGGGCCCCGACCCGGCCTGGGCGCGTCAGCTGGGCGAGCGCGGCATCTGCTCGCATTTCCAGATTGACGAGCACAGCGGCGAGATGATGTTCTTCAACTACGGAGAGCAGCCGCCCTACTTCAACTACGGCGTGATCAACGCCGCCAACGAGCTGGTGCACTACGAGCCGATTGAACTGCCCGGGCCGCGCTGGCCGCATGACCTGGGTATGAGCGAGCACTACTGCATCTTGCACGACCTGCCGATGTTCTTCGATGAAGAAGGCCTCAAGCGCGGCCAGCACCGGCTGCGCCTGCACCGCGACATTCCGGCACGCTTTGGCGTGATCCCGCGGCGCGGCAGCAACCGCGATGTGCGCTGGTTCGAAGGCCAGCCCTGCTACATCCTGCACCTGTCCAACTGCTATGAACAGGGCCAGGAGCTGGTGATGGAAGGCTGCATACAGACCAACCCCATACCCGACCTGAGCGATCTGCCCAAGCAGGGCCATGCGCGCATGCTGGCCATGCTGGACATGCACCGGCAGGAAACACGGATGCACCGCTGGCGTTTTGACCTGCAGACCGGCCAGACCCGCGAGGAAGACCTGGACGACGAAGTGACCGAATTTCCCATGGTCAACGGGCGCTACAAAGGCCGGCCCTATCGCTACAGCTACAACGCCTATGCCAAGCCTGGCTTCTGGCTGCTCGACGGACTCAAGAAATACGATCTGCACACCGGCCGCCACCAGAGCTGGCGGCCACCCGAGCACAGCTATCTGAGCGAAACCACCTTCGCGCCGCGCGACGGCTCGGCGGCCGAAGACGATGGTTATTTGGTCACCCTGATCAGCAAGGCCGGCGGCGAGCCGGGCGAATGCGCGGTCTTCGATGCGAAGGACATCAGCACCGGTCCGATCTGCCGCATCCTGCTGCCCGGCCATGTGCCCATGGGCGCCCATGCCTACTGGATGCCGGCGCAGGCCGCAGGAGCTTCAGCATGAGCGCGCTGCCGGACTATTCGGTCCACCAGGCCCGCGGCCAGGACCGCGGCGTCAATGTCTTCCTGCTGCACGGTGCTTTTGGCGCCAAGGAGTACTGGCGCCATCAGATCCAGGCCCTGACCGAACTGGGCTGCCGCGTCGTCAGCTGGGACGCGCCAGGCTACGGCCTGTCGCCACTGCCTGAAGGCTTTGGCATTGACACGTGCGCGCAGTCTCTGGTGCGCTTGCTCACGCACGAGGGCGGCTCGCGCAATCTGGTGCTGGGCCACAGCATGGGCGGCATGATCGCGCAGCGCGCCTGGCCGCTGGCCGGCGGGCGCATCCATGCCTATGTGCTGTCGGCCACCAGCGCCGCCTTTGGCCAGCCCGGCGGACAGTGGCAGCAAGATTTCGTGCGGGCCCGGCTGGCGCCGCTGGACGCCGGTCGCAGCATCCCCGACTACGCGCCCGAGATGCTGCGCAAGATGATGGCTGCCGGCGCCAGCGGGCCGGCGGTGGACCTGCTGATTGCGACGGTGGCGGCCATGCGCGAAGACACCTTCCGTGCGGCAGTTGCCGCCATCGCCGGCTATGAGGGCCGCCAGATCCTGCCCCTGATCGACGTGCCGGTGCTGTGTATTGCCGGCGAGCATGACGCCACCGCACCGGCTGCGGTGATGGAAAAAATGGCCGCCAAGATCCGCGGTGCGCACATGCTCACCCTGCCCGGGGCCGGCCATTTCGGCTGGGCCGAGCAGCCGCAAACCTTCAACGATCACCTGCGCCGCTTCATCCAGGATCTGGGTTGGCTGGCTTGAGCTTATTCGAGGAGTACCCCATGACCCAAGATCTGCGCCTGTGGCTCAAGGGACTGCTGATCGGGCTGGCCTGGCCTGCCCTGGTCTGGGCGCAGAGCTACCCCGACAAGCCCATCACCTTGATCGTGCCGTTTCCGCCCGGCATCGTCGACGCCAACGCGCGTCTGGTGGCCAGCAAGGCCTCGGCCATCCTGGGCCAGCCGATCGTGGTGCGCAATATGGCCGGCGCCGGCCAACGCATAGGCACTGACGCGCTGGCCAAGGCGCCCAAGGACGGCTACACCCTGGGGGTGGTGACCAACGCGGGGGTGGTGGCCGGGCCGGCCCTGGCCGCCCGCATGCCCTATGACGCACAGCGCGACTTTAGCTACCTGGTGCTGGCGCTGGAATCGCACTACCTGATCAACGCCGCTGCCAACTCCGGCATCAAGAGCTTGACGCAGCTGGTCGACATGGCCAAGTCGGCGCCGGAGAAGCTGCGCTTTGGCTCGACCGGCATAGGTACAGGCTTTCATGTGGCGACCGAGCTGTTCATCAAGACGGCCGGTGTGAAGATGCTGCACGTGCCCTACAAGGGCGAGAGCCCGCTGCTGCAAGACCTGATCGGCGGCCAGGTGGAGATGGCTTTTTCATCGCTGGCCAGCCGCTCCATGGCCGAAGCCGGACGCCTGACCATGCTCGCCTATACCGGCGAGGCCCGCTCGCCACTGCTGCCGCAGGTGCCGACCGCCAAGGAACTGGGCGTTGCCCATGTCAGCTCGGGCTGGCTGGGCTTTGCCGCGCCGGCCGGCCTGCCGGCGGCGGTGCGCGAGCGGCTGATCCTGGCCTTCAGCCAGGCCGCACGCGATCCGGAGATCATGGCCAAACTCACCAAAGATGGCATTGAGCCGCGCGCACTGGCCGGCGATGCCTTCGATGCGCGGGTGCGGCGCGAGATTGAAGAGCTGCGCGAGCTCAACAAGGAGCTCAAGCTGTCGCTGGAGTAAAAAACCGCTGGTGCCGGTTCACAGGCCGAGCATCAGCTGCAGGTTCTGCACCGCTGCGCCGCTGGCGCCTTTGCCCAGATTGTCCAGTCGCGCCACCAGCACCGCCTGGCGGTATTGCTCGTTGGCAAACACCCGCAGCTCCATCCGGTTGCTGTCATTGAGGGCCAGGGCGTCGATACGGCCCGACTCCGGCGCCGACTCCACACTCACCCAGGCACTGCCTGCATAGTGCTGGCGCAAGGCGGCCTCCACCTGCTCGCCTGTCGGCCGACCGGGCAGCAGGTCCAGATGCAGGGGCAATTGAACCAGCATCCCCTGCTGGAAATTGCCCACCGAGGGGATGAAGATGGGCCGACGGCTCAGGCCGGTGTACTTCAGGATCTCAGGCAGATGCTTATGGCCCAGTCCCAAGGCATAAAGCTCGAACAGGGGGGCCGTGCCGGCTTCATAGGCCTCGATCATCTGACGCCCGCCGCCGGAATAGCCGCTGACAGCCGGCAAGGCCAGGGGAAAGTCGGCCGGGATCAGGCCGGCATCGACCAGCGGGCGGATCAGCGCGATCGCGCCGGTGGCATAGCAACCTGGGTTGGCCACCCGCGTCGCCTGTCGCACCGCCTCCTGCTGGCCGGCCGCCAGTTCGGGAAAGCCGAAGACCCAGCCCGGCGCGGTGCGGTGGGCGGTGGAAGCGTCGATGATGCGCGGCTGCTGGCCAGCGGGCAGCGCATCAACCATGGCGACCGCCTCGCGGGCAGCGTCGTCATGCAGGCACAGCACCACCAGATCGACCGCGGCCATCAGCTCACGCTTGGCCTGCGGGTCCTTGCGGCGGGCGCTGTCTATGCTGACCAGCTCAACGCCGCTCAGGCCGCTCAAGCGCTGCCGAATCTGCAAGCCGGTGGTGCCCGCCTCGCCATCGATGAAAACCTTGGCCATGAATCCTCTTCGAACGTGTTCAGGATTGCCGCTGGCGGGGCGCATGCGCGCGTAAGCTGGGCGAAACCTTTGATGCGATGCACCATGATACAGTTCTGCGCTGCCAACAGTGGCTGGTCCGCGCCCACCTGGGAGGGGGTGTGCGTCCAGAGCAAGACCGCGATCGGATCGCAGTCTCCTGTGTCCACCGATTCTGTGAGAGCCATTACATGAAAATCCACGAGTACCAAGCCAAGGAAATCCTGCGCCATTTCGGCGTGCCGGTCCCACGGGGCGTGCCCGCCTTCACGGTGCAGGAGGCGGTCGAGGCCGCGCAAAAACTGGGCGGCCCGGTTTGGGTGGTCAAAGCCCAGATCCATGCCGGCGGCCGCGGCAAAGGCGGTGGCGTTAAGGTGGCCAAATCGGTCGAGCAGGTCAAGGAGCTGGCCGGCCAGATCCTGGGCATGCAGCTCAAGACCCACCAGACCGGCCCTGAAGGCCAGAAGGTTCGTCGCCTTTATATTGAAGACGGCGCTGACATCCAGAAAGAGTACTACCTGTCGGTGGTGACTGACCGCGCTTCGCAAAAGGTGGCCTTCATTGCCTCCAGCGAAGGCGGCATGGACATCGAGGAAGTGGCGCACAGCAGCCCCGAGAAGATCATCAAGATTTTCGTCGACCCGCTCACAGGCCTGACGGCCGAACAGGGTCAAGAATTGGGCCAGGGCATCGGCATGCCCGCTGACTCGATGGGCCAATTTGTGGATGTCTGCCATAAGGTCTACAAGTGCTACATGGACACCGACGCCAGCTTGGTCGAGATCAACCCGCTCAACCGCGACGGCAAGGGCAACATCATCGCCCTGGACGCCAAATTCAACTTTGACGCCAACGCGCTGTTCCGCCACCCCGACATCGTCTCGCTGCGAGACCTCGACGAGGAAGACCCCGCCGAGATCGAAGCCTCCAAATTCGACCTGGCCTACATCTCGCTGGATGGCAACATCGGCTGCCTGGTCAACGGTGCAGGCCTGGCCATGGCCACCATGGACACCATCAAGCTGTTTGGCGCCGAGCCGGCCAACTTCCTGGATGTGGGCGGCGGTGCCACCCCCGAGAAGGTGACCGAAGCCTTCAAGATCATGCTCA
>JBAXEN010000150.1:0-9734 GCA_037140415.1 Betaproteobacteria bacterium
CTGGCTTCGACGCCCCAACAACTGCAGTTCTACTCGGCACTGATGGGGCAGTTCGCGGCGCAGGGGCGGGCGCAGGTCTTCGAGCTCTGGGGCAATGATCGACTGCTGGCCAGCCGCTTGACCATCACCAGTGCCAGCGAACTGGTGATGCTGAAAACCACCTTCGACGAAACACACCGGGAACTGGCATCGGGTCGCCTGCTGTTGCACCAGACCCTGGCACACCTGTTCGAAGTGCGGCCCAACACCACGGTGGCCTTCTGCACCAATGCAGACAAAGACCTGGTTGACTGGGCCGATCGCCAGCGCACGATTCAGCATGTCACCTTGTTTCGGTACGGGTTGGGCTGCTCGGGCGTGGAGGCCGCCAGAGCTATACGCCAAGCGCTGGGCCTGGGTGGGCCGCCCGGAGCTAGCATCAAACTGACGACCGAGGTGAGCATCTTCGAGCGGTCGGACATGCTCCCTGCCGAAGAACTGGCGCTGCTGACACGCTGCGAAGCCCAGGACATCAGCCTGGGACCGCGCTGGCTGCGCAACTTCGAGCGCACCGTGATGGCTGATATCGACGGCACGCGCCTGCTGTGTCTACGCCAAGGTGGCCGGGCAAGGGCCGTGCTGAGCCTGAACGTGCGCCCTGAACTGGCCAGGTTCGGTGGCACGGTGGGCGCGCTGGCCAACTACTACACAACCCTGTGGGCGCCAGCGCTGGCCGACGACGTGACGGGTATCGACCTGGTGCCGCTGTTTGCCACGCTGCGCGACAACGCTGGGCGCCTGCCCGTGCTGCAGTTCGGCCCCATGGACACCACGTCACCCGGTTACACCGTGCTGGCCGATGGCCTGCGCGCGGCCGGCTATCGATTGGAAGACTACGCGGCGCATGGCAACTGGTACCTGCCTGTGCAGGGCGACTGGGCGCACTACCTGGCCAGCCTGAGCAGCAAGATGCGCAGCAACATCAAGCGCATGGGCAAGAAGCTCGACGAATTGGGCGCGCGCACCGAAATCGTGTCAGCCCGCGAGGAAGTGGACCGCGCCGTTGATGCCTACGAGGCCGTCTATGCCAAGAGCTGGAAGCCCACCGAGCCCGTGAGAGGCTTCATCCGCGGCCTGGCCCACACCTGCGCCGAGGCGGGCTGCCTGCGGCTGGGCCTGATGTGGCTGGATGGCGAGCCCATCGCCGCGCAGATCTGGATTGTTTCAGCCGGGCGGGCGGCGATCTACAAGGTGGCGTACGACGAGAAGCACAGGGCGCTTTCCCCTGGCACCGTGCTCACGGCACGAATGATGCGCATGGCCATCGAAACTGAGCAGGTGAGCGAGGTGGACTACCTGCTGGGCGACGACGCTTACAAGCGCCTGTGGATGACGCATCGGCGCGAGCGGCGCGGGCTGATGGCCTACGACATAGCCACGGCCAGGGGCGCCGCGCATGCCCTGAAATCCACCCTGGGGGCGTGGCGGCGCTCCCGGCTAGCGGCCAGCGGCCCCGAAAAGCCGCCAGTCGCGGCAGCGCACGAAGCGGAAGCGCTTCGAGTGCAAGTGGCGTCGACTGTGGCCGAACTGCCGCCCGGCGCCATCGAACTGCTGGACAAGACCGAACGTGAGCACGGCCCCGGCGCAGGGTCGCACTGGTACCGCAACCTGTGCGCGCACGTGCCCGACCTGAGCCAGCGCGCGTGCTATGGCCTGCTCCTTCGCGGTGAGCGGCCCATTGCGGTGCTGCCCTTGCTGATGCAGCGTGGCAGATGGCTTGCCGCAGTGCAGTTCAGCTCCCTGGCGAATTACTACACCGCGCTTTACACCCCTGCCTTCGACGACACGCTGACCGCGCAGGAACTGGCCGTGCTGCTGCGCGAAGTGCAGGCGCTGCAGGGCAAAGCGTCGGAGTTCAGGTTCAGCCCGATGGACCCGGCATCACGCGAATTCACCCTGCTGCGGGCGGCAATGCGCCAAGCGGGGTGCGTCACGTCCACATTCTTCTGCTTCGGCAACTGGACGCACCAGCCCGAGGGACCATTCGATGACTACATGGCGCAGCGGCCGGGCGCCTTGCGCAGCAGTGTCAAGCGCATGCCCAAGCGTCTTGCCGCCGCCGGTGGCACGCTGGAGATCGTGACCGGTGGCGAGCGTCTGCCCGCAGCGCTGGCCGCCTACCAGCAGGTGTACGCAGCCAGTTGGAAGAAGCCCGAGCCGTTTCCGGGCTTCATGCCCGGTCTGATCGGCACCTGCGCGCAGCGCGGCTGGCTGCGCCTGGGTATCGCCTGGCTGGGCGACCAGCCCATCGCAACGCAGGTATGGATCGTGGCCTACGGACGTGCCGAAATCTACAAACTGGCCTACGACGAAGCCTACAAGAGCCACGCAGCCGGCACCGTGCTGACGGCACACCTGATGCGGCATGCGATCGACGAAGACCGGGTGAAGGAAGTGGATTACCTGATTGGGGACGATGAGTACAAGAAGTCCTGGATGGACCGGCGGCAAGAGCGGTGGGGATTGCTCGGCTATAAGCCTCTAACGCTGAGGGGTCTGGCGGGTTCGCTGGTCACCGTCGCCCGCGGACTCACCGCGCCATGGCGGGTGTCGAAAATGGAAACAGGCGATGTGCGGAGTCAAATCGCGGCCCCAGCGGCGGTCGAGAAACAGGCCCAATGCCCCACTGAGGTACTGCCTTCAAACCACGGGGTGAGCAAATGAACCGCAACCAGAAATGCCTGCTGCAAATCGCCTTGGCAGCCACTGCAATGACGCCCGCTTTCGTCCAGGCACAGTCAGCAGCGTACGCCGTCTGCGCGCCGGTAGCCATTCCCAATCATTACGGCCCATATGACTACGCCACGGAGCAAGGGAAGTTGTCCATCGTAGATGGCGCGCACTTCACGCCCAATGTGGAGAACCTGATCGGGGGCAACACAGGATATCTAGGCGGTGATCTCTCCTACACGCTCAACGCTAGCCCCAACCACCATCGCGCCCTTCTCGCGGCCATGAAGTTTGCGATCCGCGAACGCAATGATCAGCCCCCTCACATGAAGTACTCGATCAGCTGTTACCTCGATCGCGCCACGCGATTCCGCCCTAAGGACACCGTCGTGCGAGGCCTTTACGCCAAGTACCTGTTTGACTTTCTGAAGCAGAAAGACAAGGCGTTGCAGCAGGTCAGCATTGCGGTCGAGTATGCGGGTGACAATCCTTGGACGCATTACAACGCTGGCTTGCTGTACTTTGAAATGGGCGAATATGACAAGTCTGTGGAGCGCGCCGCTTTCGCCCGTGACCTGGGCTACACCCGGGATGACCTGATCGCCAAACTCAAGGCGATCAACCGGTGGCCAGCAGAGGTTGGCTCAGCCTCAGCATCTTCGGGGGCCTCCGCGCCCACCGTCAACAGGCCCTGACGTCAAGCATGGCCACGTTCAGTAGAACGTGGCCAAGTGCGGAACGGTCGGCCTGCCACCCACCTTGGCACATATGACTGCGCACCGTGTTGCGGCTGCAGCCGAGCTCGCGGCTGATGCGCTTGGCGCCCAAACCCAGCGATGCCAGCTTGAGCATCGCATGCACGTCCCCCCGGCGTTTGCATCGCCTGCCTCCCTTCGATCCACTCGGGCCGGGGAGTTTGCTCGTCCATCTCTTGCACTTCGACCTCCTTCCACGAAGGGGGTCAATTCCTTGTGTCGTCAGGGGGTCAGTTTGTCGCGTCGCTTGACACCGCCCGCCGTGTCGTTCCATGTAGCCTGTGCGCGGTCGCTGGGTTCTGACATGGGCTCACGGCGTTCAATAGACATTGTTTTTCTTCTGCGATTGCCGTTTCACCCATTCAGAGTGCCAGCGCGGCACCAACCAAGCATGCCACGCGTTGGCGATGGCACCGAGATCGCGCCACTTCCGCATGCGCTGCGCAAACACGGAAGGTGTGCCAAGTGATGGCTTGAAACTCAACACAAAGGCGTCCTGCAGGAAGCGGCGGTACATCCACAACGGAACGCTCGGCAGTTGGCCAGCGGCATGGATGCCACCAGTGCGTGCGATGCCAGCCTTGAAGGCCCAGCGCAGGAAATAGCGGGGCGTCAGGCAAGCCGGATCGACAGGCGCATGAACCACTAGCCCGGGGTCGTACACAACGCGGGCGCCCTTAGCGTGGCAGCGCATGCCGAACTCATGGTCCATGTGGCGAAAGTGCGCCTCAGAGTAGCGGCCAAAGCGCTCGAAGGTCACTCGCCGCGCAATCAGGTTCGATCCGCCGGGGGCAAAGGCACGCGGAGCCGGGTCAAGCCGTTCATCGCCGTCGTCAACACCGGCCAGCACCGCCAGCATGTCGTCGCCATACCAGGCAGGGCGGGGCACGCCGGTCCAATCGATCAGGGTCTTGCCGCCGGCCAGTTCGACGCCGGAGTCGCTGAACACACGCTGGATCTGCCGCAGCCAATCGGGGGGGAACAGGATGTCGTCGTCGGTGAAGGCCAGGACACCAAGCCGCGCCGCTGCAATGCCCGTGTTCAGCGCAAACTGCTTGCCTTGGCGCGGTTCAAACAGATAGCTCAGGACACCCAGCGGCCACGACGATTGCATCTCTTCGACGGCGCGGCGGGTATGGTCTTTCGAATTGTTGTCGACGACCAAAACTTCCACGTCAACGCCAGGCGGCAACTCCTGACGCGAAATGGATTGCAGCGTCGTGCGCAGCTGTTCGGCGCGGTTCCAGGTGCAGATGATGACGGTGATGCCCGAGACGGGCATGTCTGAATCAGTATTGGTCATGCTGCGGCTTGTTCGTACACGGCCAGATGCCGCTGGCAGCTTTGCGCCCAAGAAAACCCTTGTGCCCACTGCTGCGCCTGCGCCGCCAATGCTGCGCGCCCCGGCCCCAAGGCGCGGGCGTGGAAAACGGCTTGCACCCACGCGTCCAGGTCATGCACCGCAGGTGTGAATGCCAGCGGCCCCACCAGCTCAGCCAAGCTGCTGACGGGGCTGAAGATCGCAGGCACGCCGGCTGCCTGGGCCTCGATGGCCGGAAAGCCGAAGCCCTCGTACAGCGTGGGGTAAAGCACCGCGTCGGCGCCGCGGTACAGGGCCAGCAGTTCCAGATTGCTTAGAAACGGCGCCAGGTGCACACGCGCAGCCAGGTCAGCCGGCACCTGCTGCATCACCTGAAGGTGGCTGGCTTGCGCGAAGCCGCAAGCCACTAGTTGCAACTGCGGGTCGCCGGTCTGGCGCAGCACCTGCAGCGCCCAGTCGAAGCGCTTGCGTGGTGCGGGACCGCCAAGAAACACCAGATAGGGTTGGCCCCTCAGACCCTCCTGCACGGCCGGCGCCGGGGGCCGCAGACCGGAATCGAGATACTCGTCACCGATGCCGTGCGGAATGACGCTGAGCTTGGGCTCCAGATCCGGCCAGCGGACCAGGATGTCACGGCGCGAATGCTCGCTGATGGTGATCACGGCCGCCGCCTTGCGCAGCGCAGCAGGCATCAAGGTGTTCCAGTAGAAGCGGGTGAAGGGCTGGCCGTCGTTCTCGGTCCAGGCAATGGTGTCGTGAAGCGTGATGACGGTAGGCACAGGCTGCCACCAGCACGCGCTGCCTTCGGTGCAATGCAGCACATCCAGCCCCAGGGCCGCCGCGCGGCGCGGCAAGCCCAGCTGCTCCCACAGCCGGAAGCGGTCGCCGCGGAAGGCGAATACGGCTTGCCGCGCCGACACGCCGCTGGGCACCTGCAAGGGCTGCCTGGGGTCGTCGCCCAGCAGCGTCCACTGAAACCCAGGGTGCTGCGCAGAGTTGAGCAGCAGCTCTTGCAGGTACCGGCCCATGCCGCGAATGTGCGTGGTATTCAAGCAGCGGGATACAAGACCAATGTTCATGAGCGAGACAACAAGCGGCGACGGGAAGCCATGGCCAGGCTCAAGATGGTCTGGGTCCGGTTGGGCCCGTCAGCCAACAGCTGACCGAAGGTTCGCAGCCCAAGCTTGTAGTCGCCGCGGGCACAGTGCGCGTCAGCGAAGTTCCGCCAACCTTTGTAGCGCTGCCTTCTCAGCGCTCGCCGGTCAACGGGTGTACCGTCCGGCGAAGCCAGTCCAAAGCGGCCTAGCAACGACTCACGCATCAGCTCCCCGACATTGGAGGTCGGAATGCGCTTGGACAGAGAGCTGCTCACTTGGCGATACAGCACGAAATCTTCGCGCAGCTTGATTAGCGGGACCTGGCAGCTGGCGCGAACCACGTATTCCCAGTCGTCCGTCTGCTGGTTGTCACAAAGGAAAGGGCCTGTCTGATCCCACATCGAGCGCCGCATCAGCCACGACGAGGGTAGCGCCCAGTTGTCGAGGATGAGTTCGTGGTAGATCCAGCCGCAAAAGCGGGGATCCTTCGCATCGCTGCGAGCTTCATTGAACCAGTGCGACAAGTCCTCGCCATGCCACCACACGAACCCGGTGAAGCACAGGCCGGCATCAGGGCGCTGGGCCAGCGCTTCGAGTTGCCTCTGAATCTTCTGTGGGTGCCAGACATCGTCGCTATCGAGCAGCGCGATGTACTCTGAGTCGCTGGACGCAATGCCTCGGTTGCGCGATGCAGACATGCCGGCATTGGGCTGCCTCACCACCCGCACAGGGTGACCAAAGGACTCGGCGATGCACCCCGTGGCATCGCTCGATCCATCGTCGATGACGATGATGTCGATGTCGCGGAACGTCTGAACGACGGCGCTCCCAAGGGTCTGCTTGAGGTACCGCTCTGCGTTGTACGCAGGCACAATGATCGACACGCGCGGCATGACGCGTCAGGCGAGCGGGGGGTTTTCCATGCGCATGATTGTGTGGGCAGCCATCTCTGTTTGCCTTCATCGGCGCCGTTGTCAGTAGACGATGCGCGCACGCTCGTGAAATTGTCCCCGTGCAAATCAGTGCGACAGCCGACAATCGTGTCCGTGTTTTGATGATTCACCACGCATGCCGCCACCCCCGGAAACAACTTCACTCGCCGCTTCCACGGCGCTCTCTGCCCAGTCGCTGTTTGACTACCTGTATTTCCACGTAGTGCCCAGCCCAGGCAGCGTGCGCGCAGGGCAGCAGCGCGCGGCGTCAGAGCCCAGGCCGCTGCCGGCCGGTCAGGTGTCGCGCATCGCCGCACCTTGGCTGACCCGTTTCGCGCCGCAGTCGCAGCCCGATTTTGCGGCGCTGCGCCGCCAATTCCGCCAGTTGCTGGCCCAGGCCGTGCGTGACGAGCGCGCGCAAGACACGGGGGGCGGCAAGGCTGGGTGCTTTCTGTCGGGTGGCACCGACAGCTCCACCGTGGCCGGCATACTCAAGCAAGAGGAAGGGTTTGCTGCCACCTACTCCATCGGCTTCCAGGCCGAGGGCTACGACGAGATGGCCTACGCGCGCCTGGCGGCCAAGCACTTCGGCTGCGAGCACCATGAGTACTACGTCACACCCGATGACCTGGTTGCCGCCATTCCGCAGGTCGCCGCCAGCTACGACCAGCCCTTCGGCAATTCGTCGGCGCTGCCGGCCTACTACTGCGCGAAGATGGCCCGCGAAGACGGCGTCACGCGCATCCTGGCTGGCGACGGCGGCGACGAGCTCTTCGGCGGCAACACACGCTATGCCAAGCAACGTGTGTTCGGTTGGTACAGCCAGGTGCCGGGGCCGCTGCGCAGTGCGGTGCTGGAGCCGCTTTTGCTGCACACGCCGGTGGGCGCTCTGCCGGGCTTGAAGAAGGGCCGCAGCTACATCGAGCAGGCCCGAGTGCCCTTGCCCGCGCGCATGGAAACCTACAACCTGCTGCTGCGCCTGGGCCCGGCACAGGTGCTGGAACCAACCTTCCTGACACAGGTGGACCAACAAGCCCCAGCGCAGCAGCAGCAGCAGGTGTGGGACCGCATTCGCGCCGCCAACCCAACTGCCAGCGAGTTGAACATCGCCCTGGCCTTCGACTGGCGCTACACCTTGGCCGAAAGCGACCTGCCCAAGGTCAAGGGCACATGTGCATTGGCGGGTATCGATGTGGGTTTTCCGATGCTGTCTGAGGCCTTGATCGACTTCTCCACCACCCTGCCCGACCACTACAAGCTCAAGGGCCTGAAGCTGCGCTGGTTCTTCAAAGAGGCATTGCGCGGCTTTCTGCCAGACGAGATTCTGGTGAAGAAGAAGCAGGGTTTCGGCCTGCCCTTCGGCGTGTGGGCCACCCAGAATGCGGGGCTGCGCGGTCTGGCAGAAGATTCATTGGGCAGCCTGGGCACGCGCGGCATCGTGCAGCCGGGTTTCATCCACACGCTGCTGAAAGACCATCTGCCACAGCACCCGGGCTACTACGGTGAGATGGTGTGGATCCTGATGATGCTGGAGCAATGGTTGCGAGCGCACGCGCCGGATGCGCGCTTGCGCTGACGGGCCGACGGCTACACCGCAGCCGATGGTGCGCTGGTGACGAGCTGTCGCGCCAGCCGCAACCCGAACTTGAGGCGGCTGCGGTCCCAGGGCGTGAAGCGGGGCAACTGAAAGCGGTCGGTGCCGGCGCGGGCCACGCCGGGGGCCGTGGTCACTGCGGCGCTGAACCCGAGCCGCTTGACCAAGGCCACATCCCGCTGCAGGTAGTCCTCGCCCGGGCGGCCATTGGGATAGGCAAACAGGGGCACTCTCTGCCCCAACAATCCCTCCAAGTGTTCCCGGCTGCTGGCAATTTCGCGCTCGGCATCGCTGTCGCCCAAGGTCGCCAGGATGGGATGGTGGACCGTATGCGCGCCGATCTGCATGCCCGCCGCCCGCAAACTGCGCACCTGTTCAGAGCTCATCATCAAGTTCGTCGGCAGGTCTTGCTCGCTCAGGCCTGCTGCCTCGAGGAGCTCTGCCACGGCATCTGCGCGCGCGCCGGGCTGCAGGTGTTTGATCAGCCGGATCAGCGCCCGAAGGCTGGAGCGCTTGGTCTCGGCAGTCTGCATGGCCACCTCATTCAGGAGGCCCAGGCGCGGACCACGCAACTCAAGGACCTCTCGTCGCGTCAGGCGCACGGCCTCTGTGATCGTGTCGTTCCACATGCGGCCGCCATCCAAAAAACCAGTCGACACGAAGAAGGTCGCGCACAGGCCGTGCTTCAAGAGTATTGGGCAGGCAAGCGCCTGGTTGTCGGCGTAGCCATCATCGAAGGTGATGCAGGCAGCACGCGGCGGCAGACTGCCGGCAGCCAGCCGCTCGGCCGCTTCGGCCAAGGGGATGACCTGAAACCAGTCGGACATCCAGCGGCAGACCAGTTCAAACTCCTGCGCCACCCACTCGTCCGGCCACAGCGCATCGCGCGTTGGAAGCACACGGTGGAAGATCAGGATGGTCAGCCGATTTGCAGGCTCCCACCATGAAAAAGTCTGTCGAGCCAAGGTCACCTTTCACCCCGTGATGGAGACTGGCCCGGCGCCGCCCGCAAAGGTAATGGCGCAAGATTCGTCTTGGCAGCGGCTTGCGGCTTCAAGGCGATGGTGTAGGCCAGCGTGATCATCGCCACGACGTTGTAAGGCATGTCGAAGTAGGCCAGGCTGAGAAAGGCACCGCCCGCGGCAAACCCAATCAGGCTGACTTGGCACATACGCGCCAAGTCGGCTGCCCATTGCTTTTCTGGTTGATCCTTCAACTTCCTGATCAACTGCCCGGCACGCAACCATGCTGTCAAGCCGATGGACATGAAGAGCATCAAGCCAGCCCACCCGTGTTCACCGAGAATCTGAAAATAGATACTGTGAG
>JBAXEN010000151.1:0-9689 GCA_037140415.1 Betaproteobacteria bacterium
CTGCCTGTATGCCAGGCCCCCATGCCTACCGCCGCACCCCAAAACCGCGCCCCCCCTCCCCCCCCCCCCCCCCCCCCCCCCCAACACCCCCAACCCCCACCACCCCCCCCCCCCCCCCCTTGTTGCACCGGTGGGGGCCCCCCGGGTCGTTTCCCCCCCCTTTCCCCCTGCAACCCTCCTTGGCCCTGGGCGGCCTGCGCCTGGTGACGACGCTGCCCCAGCCCCTCGAGCAAGCCGCAGCCATGCTCGGCGACGCACCCGTCCCGCAAAAAGCCCCCGCCTCCGATGAATTGGCCCTGCAACAGTCCTTGGTCCTGGCCAGCGGCGGCGCGCTGCCTGCCCTGGTCGGGCGGGGGATGGTTCAGGCCGCAGGGGGGGTGGCTGTCACCGGCAAGCCCGCCTTGTCTGTGGCCCAAGTTGCCTCAGCCTCTGCCCCAGCCACTGCGGCCGCCCCATCCGCTGCGGCCGCCCCAGCCACTGCGGCTGCGGTTGTCGCTGCGGCCTCAAGCGTGCCGCTGACCGCGGTCGAAGGGGCGCGGGTGAGTCAAGTGAGCTGGCAGGTACCGTCTGTGGCGGCGCCCCAGCCTGTGGTGCCGGTGCATGAATTGCAGCCCCAGGGCGCGGCTGCGGCTGCGACGGCGGCCCTGTCCGATGTGGCGCCCGAGGCCTTGCCCGAAGTCATGCGCCTGCGCCTGGCTCCTACTGAATTCATCACCCGGCGCCTGGCCGCCATGGCCGGTACCGGCGAGCAGGCCACCTGGGGTTCGGTGGCCGGCGAGTCGGTGGCGGCCGTGGGCCTGCTGCGCCTGGACATGCGCGGCTTGAACCTGGTGGGCCCGTCCAGCCCGTTGGCCGTGCCGGCGACCCAGGCCGTGGATGCCCTGGACCCGCAGGCCGACGCCCAGCCGGCGCTCGGCGCTGCCCATCCCAGCCATGAGCCCGGTCGGCCGCAGGCCTTGAGCCCGGCGGCCAGTGCCCCGGCGCCTTGGGTCAGCACCGCGGCCCAGCGCACCGAACAATATGAGCAACTGGCTCAGCGCCTGGGCGAGGCCCTGGGTCAACGGCTGCAAAGCCAGCTCGAGCGCGGCGAGTGGAAAGTCCAGATGCGGCTCGATCCGGCCCACCTCGGTCGCATCGATCTGAGCCTCGATATGAGCGCTGGCGGTCTCGATGCAGTGTTTCGCAGTGACAATCAGGCCACACGCGATTTGATCGCCCAGGGCCTGCCGCGTCTGCGCGAGAGTCTGTCTCAATCAGGCACGGCAGTTGCTAATGTCTGGGTACAAGGGGATTCCAACCGCCAAACTGGCGGAAATCCGACACCTGGGCGCACGCCGGATCCACACGATGAGACGGCAAGCGGTCGCGATGCAGGCTCTGACGAGCCGCTCGCGGCACCGGCGGTTGCAAGACCGCGCCAGGGGACGAGTGCCTGGGATGTGCTGGCTTGAAACGCTCAGGCGCATCGCACGGGAGACACCTGAAGGGTAAGTCATGGCAGAAGAAGCAGTTGTTGAAGACGGCGCGGAGCAAAAGCCCAAGTCCAAGCTGATTCCCCTCATCGCGGGAGCGGTCGGCCTGATCGTACTCGTGGCCGGCACCATGCTGGCGACTTTGTATTTCACCGGCTATTTCAAGCCCAAGGCACCCACCCTGACCGCCGATGAACGCATCGCGCTTGGGCTAGACCCTGAGCCCAATGCGGCCGGCAAAGGGGGCGCGGGCGGCAAAGACGCCAAGGATGGCAAAGACGGCAAGCCCGAGAAGCTCAAGAAGTCGCCCCAGGCCGAGCGCTTTGACTTCAATTATTTCAAGATGGAAAACGAGTTCCTGGTCAATGTGACCGGCTCCAAGAAGGTGATGTCCATCCAGGTCGCCGTCATGACCCGCTACGACCAAAAGGTCATCGACAATCTGAAAAAGCACGAGTTTGCGCTGCGCTCGGTGATGATGGACGTCATGCGCCAGTCGCAGGACGCAGAAATCAACAAGCCTGAATTTCGGGTCGATCTGGCCAAGAAGCTGCGCGATGCCATGAACGCGCTGCTGGAGAAATTTGAGGAATTCGGCGGCGTCGAAGAAGTCTTCTTCACCTCCTTCATCGTGCAGTGACGCTGCCCCCGCGACAGCGACTAGGCCACAGACCATGACAGACCAATTGTTGAGTGCGGAGGAGCTTTCGGCGCTGGCCGAGGGCATCAACGACGGCAGCATCCCCGTCGATACCGGCTTCAACACCGCCATGCGGGTGCGCAAGCACGACCTGGCCAGTGAAGACTCGAGCCTGGGCGTCAATGTGGCGTCCATCGACATGATCAACGAGCGCTTCGTGCGCACCTTCCGCTTGGGCCTGCTGGAGATGCTGCGCTCGAGCCCGCGCGTCTCGCCCAACCGGGTGCAGATTTCGCGTTTTGGTGACTACCTCAAGGGCCTGCGGGCGCCGCTGTCGGTCAACATGGTGCGCATGAACCCGCTGCGCGGCTACTCCATCGTGGCCATTGACCCGGTGGTGGTGTTCAGCTCGCTCGACAGCTTTTTTGGCGGATTCGGCCGGGGCGTGACTCAATTGCCGCCCACCCGCCTGTTCACCCCCACGGAAACCCGGATCATCAACATGATCCTGGAGGTGTTTTTTCGCTCGCTCAAGGATGCATGGTCGGCCATCATGGACATTGACCATGAGGTGGTGAGTTCGGAGATCAACCCGCAGTTCGCGCAGATCGCCGATGAAAACGACCTGGTCATCCTCTCGCGCTTTGAGGTCGAAGCCGGCCCCAACACGCAAGGCTTCATCGATCTGGTCTACCCCTACGCCTCGCTCAAGCCGGTGCGGGACCTGCTGCGCAGCCGTGTGCAGACCGGCGACGGCAATGAGGAGTCGGACAACCAGTGGCGTACCGATCTGGGCGTGGCCGTGGACAGCGCCTCGGTGGAGATGCGCGTCATGCTCGGCGAGATTGCCTCCAGCTTGGGCGCCATCGAGTCCATGCAGCCGGGCGACGTCCTTTTCTTCAAGAAGCCTGATCTGGCTCGGATGCTGATCAACGATGTGCCTGCCTTCGATGTGCAGGTGGGCAATTTGGGCAGCCAGACGGCGGTGCAAATTCAGCACAGTGTCATTCCAGGCATGCAATAACCTCAGGATCAGCGACCATGAGCGACAACTCCTCAAACCATAGCGGCGACAACCAGATCAACCCCGAGGTGCTGCAAAACATTCAGGTCACCCTGTCTGTGGAAGTGGGCCGCGCCATGATCAAGATCCGCGACCTGATGCGCCTGACGCAAGGCAGCGTGGTCGAGCTCGACCACATTGCCGGCGAGCCCCTGGACCTGCTGGTCAACAAGACCGTGGTAGCGCAAGGCGAGGTGGTGCTGGTCAATGACCGCTACGGCATCCGCCTGACGCGCGTGGTGCCCGCCTCCGAGCGGATGAAAAACCTCTGAACCCAGAACTGACCTTACGCCATGGAAATCTTGCGCATCATCGGAAGCCTTGTGCTGGTCTTCGGGCTGATGGGTGCTTTGCTCTGGGGCCTCAAACGCATGCAGACCCAGATGGGCCAGAGCCTGCCGGGCCGGCGCTTGCAAATTGTCGAGAGCGTGGGCGTGGGCCCGCGCCAAAAAATCGCGTTGGTGCGTGTCGACGGTCACGAAGTACTGGTGGGCCTGTCGCCCGGCCAGATGACGGCCTTGGGTCAATGGCCGGTCTCTGGTGAAGCTGCAGCCGCCGCCGAGCCGGAGGGCCAAGACGGCACGGGCGATCTGAGCTATCCCATGACGGCCAAGGCGCTGCTCGACAGGGAGTCGCGCAGTGGCACCTAAATCCTGGGGCCGTTGGCTCGCCCTGTCTGCACTGGCCGTGCTGGTGCTGTCTGTGCCGCTGGCTTCCTGGGCGCAGGGCCTGCCCATGGTGACCACCAGCCAAGGCGCACGGGGCACCCAGTACAGCATCACGCTGCAGCTGCTGGCCTTGATGACCACGCTGACGCTGCTGCCTTCGCTGCTGCTGATGATGACCTCCTTTGTGCGCATCATCATCGTGATGTCGCTGCTGCGCCAGGCGCTGGGTACGGGTCAAACGCCGCCCAATATGGTGCTGGTGGGCCTGTCCTTGTTTTTGTCGCTGTTCATCATGCAGCCGGTGCTCAGTGATGTGTATCAAAACGCGGTCGTGCCCTTTATGAATAACGGCATGAGTGCCGAGCGGGCCATGGCCGCGGCCGAAGGGCCGATCCGCGAATTCATGCTCAAGCAGACCCGGCAGGACGACATTGCCCTGTTCATGCAGATTGCCCGCAAGGGCGAGCCGCTCGATGCCGCCTCGGTGCCCTTTACCACCTTGGTGCCGGCCTTCATCACCTCCGAGCTCAAGAGCGCCTTCACCATCGGCTTTCTGATCTACATCCCCTTCGTGGTGATTGACCTGATCGTCGCCAGCGTGCTGATGTCCATGGGCATGATGATGCTCTCGCCCATGATGATCTCCATGCCCTTCAAGCTCATGCTGTTCGTGCTGGTCGACGGCTGGGGCCTGATCATGGGCTCGCTGGCCTCGAGCTTTGTCACCTAAAAAAGAAACACAGAAAGCCATCATGGACAACGCCACCGTTATTGAACTGGGCACGCAAGCCCTCTGGATGACCATGCTGGTCTCGGCCCCCTTGCTGCTGGTGGCCCTGGGCGTGGGTCTGGTGGTGGGCATCGTGCAGGCCGCCACCTCCATCAACGAGGCGACGCTGAGCTTCATCCCCAAGCTGGTGGCCATTTCGGTGACGCTGGCCGTGGTGGGGAGCTGGCAGATCGCTACCTTGGTGGACTACATGCGCACGATCTTCATGCGCATCCCCACTCTTTTCAGCTGAGACGATTGTGATCACGGTTGCCGCCATCGACATCGTGGAGCGCTTTTATGCGCTGCTGTGGCCGATGCTGCGCATGTCGGCCCTGCTGCTGTTTGCACCGGTGTTTTCCCTGCCGGCCATGACCACCCGCATTCGCATCTTGCTGGCGCTGGCACTGGCGGTGATGGTCTACCCCATGTTCGATTGGCCCCGCATCGATCCGCTGTCGGCCGCCGGCCTGCTCGAAATTGGCAACCAGATCACCATCGGCCTGATGATGGGCCTGATCCTGCAAGTGGCCACCGCCGCCGTGGTGGTGGCCGGCCAGGCGATTTCTAACTCCATGGGCCTGTCCATGGCCATGATGATCGACCCCAACTTGGGCAATGTGCCCACCATCGCCCAGTTTCTGGTGGTGCTGTCCACCCTGATCTTTGTCGGCTTGGGCGGCCACGGCCTGCTGCTGGCCATGCTGGTCGAGAGCTTTGCCAGTTTGCCGGTGGGCAAACTGATTCTGGTGGACCAGAGCTGGCGCCAGGTCATGGCCTGGAGCTCCATGATTTTCCTGGGCGCGCTGCTGATTGCGATGCCCGTCATGGTCACCTTGCTGTTTATCAACATTGGCATTGGCGTCATCACCCGCGCCGCACCCAGCCTCAATATCTTTGCGGTCGGTTTGCCGGCGACCATCGCCATGGGTTTTTTGGTGCTGGTCATGTCCATGGCCAACATCGGTGCGCGGCTGCAGTGGCTGTGGACCCAAGGCCTGAGCCAGACGCGCGTTCTGGTCGGTCTGACGTGAGGAGTCGCCCATGAGTGACGACAGCGCAGAAAGAACAGAAGAGGCCACAGGCCGAAGGCTGCGCAAGGCCGTTGAAGAAGGCGATGTGGCGCGCAGCACCGAGCTGCCCGCTGCGGCAGTCATGATTGCTGCGGCGGTGACCATGCTCATGATGGGCAGCTGGTGGGTCAGCCGCTTTGCCCGCCAGATGCAAGCGGGCTTTACCTTCGATCGCAAAACCCTGGAAACGCCGACCCTGCTGCCCACCACCTTTGTGTATGCGGTGGGCGAGGGGCTGCTGGTGGTTTTGCCGCTGCTGGTGGTCACCGCCGTGGTGGCCATTGCCGCATCGGGTGTGACCGGCGGCTATCATTTTTCAGCCAAGGCCTTTTCGCCCAATTTCAGCAAGCTCAACCCGCTCAATGGCATCAAGCGCATGTTTGGCAAACACGCTTTGGTGGAACTGATCAAGGCCATTAGCAAGTTTGCGGTGGTCTCTTTGGTGCTGTGGTGGCTGGTCAATCGCCACCTGCAAGAGCTCATGCTGCTGGCCAATATGGGCTTGGAGCCGGCCTTGGGCCAGGCCGGGCGCATGATCACCGAATCGGCCGTGTGGCTCACGCTCAGCCTGATCTTCATTGCCTTGGTGGACGCGCCCTATCAGCGCTGGAGCTACGCCAAGAAGCTGCGCATGACCAAGCAGGAGGTCAAGGACGAGATGAAGGACTCGGAGGGTCGACCCGAGGTCAAGCAACAGATACGCAGGCGTCAGCGCGAGATGGCCAACGCCCGCATGATGGCCAAGGTCAAGGACGCCGATGTGGTGATCACCAACCCTGAGCACTTTGCCGTGGCGCTGTCATACGACCCTACCTCCGACGGAGCGCCCATCTTGCTGGCCAAAGGCTCGGACCACATTGCAGCGCGCATCCGTGAAGAGGCGCGCCTGCACGGGGTCGAAATGTTCGCCTCGCCGCAACTGGCCCGCGCCCTGTACTTCACCACCGAGGTGGACCAACCCATTCCCGAAGCGCTCTACCATGCGGTGGCCCCGGTGATTGCCTATGTGTTCAGCCTGGCGCAGGTCAAGCCTGGCGTCGAGCCCATGGCCAAGCCCGCCCCCAAGGTACCGGCCTCGATGCGCTTTGATGCTGACGGCAAACTGGAGACCGCATGAACACCCATGTCGACCTGACCCTGAGCCTGGCGGCCGATGGTTCGGCCCTGCCTTCGCTGTTTTTCCGACCCGCTGACCGCTTGCGCCTTGAAGGCTGCGTGGCCGCCCTGACGCAAGAAGGCCGCAGCCTGGCCATGTCGAGCGAGCACGAGGCTGCGCTCGACCACTACGGCAAGCTGCTGACAGAGCGGCTGCGTCGGGCAGCACCTCAAAGCCAAGTCGAAACCTATTTCCCGGCCAGCACCGACGCGCTGGTGGCCCGCTTCAATGAAGTACTGGCCGGCCAGACCATGAAGGAAGCGATGACCGAAGGCATGGGACGGGTGCCCGAGCGCATCTGGGTGGTGCACGACGCCGGCGCGCTGGCCGAGCACGAGTTGCAGTTGCTGGCCCGACTGGTCAGCAATTTTCCGGGCGCCAATATACGCGCCGTCCTCTTGCTCGGCCCTGCGCTGCGCAGCCGCAAGGCCTTTGAATCACTGGGTCGGCGTTTTGTGCGTTGGGACATCGAGGCGCCCACGCCCGAGCAGGCCCAGGCCATGCTCAGCCAGGCTCGCATCGAAGGCTGCGAGAGCCTGGTCACTGGCTTGCTGCGCCATCTGCAGCCGGTGGTGCTCAAGGCTGCTACGCCCGCGCTCGAACCGTTTAGCTTCAGCCCCGCCCAGGACAGGCCGCAGGTGGACGGCGCCGCACGCCAGCCGGCTCGCGCGGTGCTTGCCGCGCTGACCGAGCGCGCCAGGCAGCTGGTGCCTGTGCTCAGCCAGCGCCTGCAAGGCCTGCGCAAGGCGGGTGCCGGCCTTGCTTCCAAAGTCGGTGCTCGCCGCGCCGACCAGCCTGCGCGCAAAGGCATACGCTGGCCCAAAGCGCGCTGGATCATGGCTGTCGCCGGCTTGGCCGCCTTGTCGGTGGCCGTCTCGGCCTGGTTGAACGGCGGGCGCTTTGGTGTGAGCAAGCCGGCCGGTGCGCAACCGGTCAAGGACGTGCGCAGTGGCGCTGAGCCCAACAGCCCGATCAAGGCGGTTGATCTGCTGCGAAGTCCAGCAGCTGCGAGGGAGTCCAAGACATGAGCGATCAACCGTCCATCATTCGGCATGAGAGTGAGCATTCGGTGAGTTTTCCCGAGGGCTCGCAGGTCGCTACCTCCAAGCCATCGGACCCGCAAGGGCCGCAGGTCAGAAAGGTTCTGGCCGGCGAGGACGCCGACAGCGCAGACCACCCAGCGCAAGGCGAAGCTGGCTTGCCGCCTCCTTTTGTGAAAGAGTCCACCGATCAGCCAGCGCCTGCCGTCTTTGAGCGCACCGTCCCTGGGTCGGCCGCCGAAGCGCCGCCCCTGCCTGGCGATGTGCGCAGCGAGCCAGCGACTGCTGCACCGGTTTTCGAGCGTTCGATTCAGGATTCCAGCGCGCAGGTTGACCTGCCCCCCGAACTGGCGCCCCTGGGGGAGCAGTTCGAGACCCCGGTCGATCGCTTCTTGCGTGAACGGCGCCAGGCTCTGCCGCCGCAGGCGTCCGAAGCCCCGCCAGAGGCCGATGCGCCGGTCTTTGAGCGCAGCCTTCAGGACCACCGTGAACAACTGCCTGAGGATGTGCCTGCGCCACTCGCCCCTGCTCAGGGACCTGCATTTGAGCGCAGCATCCATGACCACCGGGAGGCAGTGCCTATCGACGCGCCGGCTCAGGCCGTCGCCGCAGAGGGCCCGGTATTCGAGCGCTCGCTGCAAGACCACAAAGTGGCCCTGCCCGAGGCACGGTCTGCCAGTCGCGAAGAGATAGCCGTCCCCCCGCCGATCGCCCGGCGCGATGCGCCCGAATTGGCGCCGGTGCCCCTGGCGCAGGCGCAGCGGATCATTTCCGAGACCGCCAGCAAGACTCAGGCGCAGGTCGAGCAGGCCATAGGCGCAGCCGGTGGCCAATGGGCCGAGATGGACTTCCCCGCCCGGGTGGTCAAGCTCAAGATTGAAAACGACAAGGTGCGGGACAAGCTCGACAAGCTTGAGGACCTGGCCGACGAGGCCAAGCGCTAAGGCGCTTGGCGACAGGAAAAACAGGAGCCCGATATGGACCACAAAACCACCGAGCCGGACCCGCAGGCGCCCGCCTCGCAAGGCGAGGACGCCGCTATGACCGACGCCCAGACCCTGGCCGACATGAAAGACATGAAGCTGGTGGTCATGGACTCGGCCGAACTGGCCACCCGTGCCGCCAGCCTGTCCGCCAATGCCGGCCTGGACCTGCGCAACGCCACCAAGGACTTGCTGCAGGGCAATGTGCAGATGCTCGCCAGTAACAAGAAGCAAAGCAAGTTCGCCATCATCTTGCTGGCCAGCGCGGCCTCCCTGATGCTACTGACTGCGGCCTTGTTTGTTTTCATGAGTCTGAAGCTGCAAGGCCGGGTGGCCCAGCTCGACGAAATGGTGCTGGCGGTGGGCAAGCGGGTGGTGGAAATGGACGCCTCGCTGGAGTTGGTCGGCGGTGCGCAGGAAGTGCTCAAGTCCGTGGCTGCCAAGCAAAGCGAAATGACGGCCGCCCAGGCCAAGATCGACGCCCGCCTTGAAGAGGTGATCAAGAACGCCCAGGGCGTGCCCGAGCAAACCGCCAAGCAGGTCGAGGCGCGGATGCAGGCCTTGGCCAAACAGGTATCCGGTCTGGACGCCCGTTTCCAGGCCCAGTCGGCCGCCACCAACAAGATGGCCGGCCAGGTGCAGTCCATGCAAGGCGCTTTGGGAGACGCCAGCGCCATGAAGCGCGACCTCGAAGCCATGGCCCGCCAGCAGCGCGAGCGTCAAAGCGGCGATTCCTCCCGCGCCGCCCAGGAAGCAGCGGCCGCACGCAACCGCGAGTCCATGGTGCAATACCCGCGCAAGCAGGCCGACAAGCCCTGATCTGGG
>JBAXEN010000152.1:0-9632 GCA_037140415.1 Betaproteobacteria bacterium
GGCTAGGCTGGCGTAAATCGGCGGCGCATACACCGCCATGGCCAGCCAATGCCCCGCCAGGCTGAAGGCGGTCGAGCCGACCATGACCAAAATCGAGGCCATCAGCGCCATCTGCGTCACTTCGTCGAGCCTCGGGTAAATGAACAGGCACAGCAGGGACAGCATGACGCCATCGATGGCCTGAAACAGGATGGGCAGCCGGGCCCAGCGAAGCATGGCTTGGGCTGGCATGGTGTCAGCGGGCAGGAAGGTCCGCCGCGCGTAGATCACGCCCAGCCCCAAGCGAGCCGTCAGGTAGACCGTCCACACCACCATGAAGGCCTGCAGGAAGAGCCAGGGCTGCCCCGGCCAGGACAGGTAAATGGCCAGGCTGATGAACAGCCCCACCGCACTGTTGAAGATGTAGTCGAGGTAGATCGCCCGTGTGTACCAGGCACGCGAGTCAGGGTCTGCGATGCGCCATTTGTCCAGCAGCCAGCGGCCGGCGCGGCTGCTCAAAGCTTGCAAGGACAAGGGCACGAGGGGTAGCTTCATGACTGAGCGGGGTTCGGGCAAAAGGCGCAGGCCGTACCGAAGGAATCGATGGCCTCAGTTCACGCCGCATCGAGCAGCTGCAAAACACGCTGCTGCAACTGCGCCGGCCGCACCGGCTTGTGCATGATTTGCGCACCCGCTGCGCCAGCCCGAACGCAGCTCACCCACCGCCTGTGCCGCAGCGGCACTGGAGCTCGGGCTTTCAGCCTTGATCGCGGCGTCCAGGCACAGCTACAGCATCGGCGGCGCGGCGCATCAACTCGGCCAGGCTGGCGCGCAACACCTTGGGGCGCACGGGCTTGTGCAAGATGCGCACCCCCGCTTCACGGGCCTGCGCCTCCAACTGAGGAGAGACATCGCCCGTCATGAGCAGGGCCGGCAGCACCTTGCGGCCTTCGCGCGCGCCTTGCTCGCGCAATCCTTTGATCAACTCCAGGCCATTGGGCTCGCGATCGCCCAGGTGGTGGTCGCTGACCACCAGGTCTGGCCACTGCTGACTGGCGCACTGCAGGGCCTCGGTCATATTGCGTGCCGAGCGCACCTCGCAACCCCAGCCGCTGAGGGTTTTGCTCATGCTCACCAAGAGGAGCTCGACGTTGTCGATCACCAGCACATTCAAGCCAGCCAGGCCATGATCGTCGGCCAATTCGCGCGGCGCAGTGATGAATGCTTCGACTGCCCGCTCGGGCGCCTGTGCCCGCGCCAGCGCCACGGTAAAAGCTGAACCTTGGCCTGGCACCGACTGCACATTCAGTGCATGCGCCATCAGGTTGGCATAGCGACGAACAATGGACAAGCCCAGGCCCAAACCCTCGGTACCCGAGTCCGAGGCATCGAGCCGAACGAACTCTTTGAAGATCAACTCGAGCTTGTCGGCACTGATGCCTTGTCCGGTGTCGATCACCTCGATCTGAAGCTGGGCGCCCTTGTCCAGCACCCGCACATCAACCCGCCCTTGGCGGGTGTACTTGATGGCATTCGAAATCAGGTTGGACAAGATGCCTTGGAGCAAGACGGGGTCGGACTGCACCCAGGCTTGCGAGCGCTCCACCTCCAGCACCAGGCCCTTGGCGCGAGCCGATGCACCGAACTCGGCATCGAGCCGCAACAAGACCTGGGCCAGCGATACCGCAGCCATGCGCGGCTTGACCAAGCCTGCGTCCAGCCGGGTCAGGTCCATCAAGGTGATGAGCGAGGCGCTCAGGGATTGGCTCAATTCATTGAGATCGCGCAAGGTCGCCTTGACACTGGCAAAGGAGTTGTCGGCCAAGGCCCGCTCCGACAGCAGGCCGATAGCGTGAGCCGGCTGGCGCAGGTCATGGCTGACGGTGGCCAGCAGACGGCTGCGGGCACTGGCCAGCTCCTGGTATTCAATGTTCTTGAACTGCAGTTCCCGCGCCAGATCGGCGCTGCGCCTGGCCACCTCAAAGCCCTTGAGAATCGATTTGCGGTGATTGCTGGCATAGACCAGATGCAGCACAAACAAGGCCAAGGGCAAGGCGCTCACGCCGTGGGCATAGCGATGGTCTTGCCAGAATATATGCCATGCAAAACTCAGATAAATCGGCGGGGCAAACACCAGCGTGTCAATCCAGCGGCCCGACAAGCTGAAGGCGGTGGCGCCCACCAAAATCAGCACCACCATGCAGGCCACGATCTGGGCATACAAATCCAGGGTGGGCAACACAAACAGGGCCAGTATCGCGACCAAGAATCCGCTGGTCCCTTGAATGACCACGGCCAGGATGGACCACCTCCGCAACTCCTGCGGCTCTGGCTCGCGCTGACGCGGATACAGCAAGCTGGCCGCCCAGCGCAGGCAGATGTAGACGCTGTAGAAAGTAGCCCAGATACGAACCAGGGAGGCCGTATCGGGTTCGGCCTGCGCCGCCAGATAGACCACCATAGCGAGCGAGATGGGACTGCCGGCCGCCAAATTGCGGTAGATCTGCCGCAAATACTCAGCCTCAATCGCTGGCGGTACTGCACTGCCTGGCCTGAAGCTGCGCAGCAGCGCCCGCAGACGCAAAGCCAAGCCCCGCAGCAGCGCATTCATACTCAGGGGCGGGCGTGCGCTCATGGAGACGCTAATCCAGGAAGGGCTTTGAGCGCCCCACAGGCAAGGGCACAGGCCAAGCCGCAGCAGCGCTGTCAATTTTTCCCGGGGGACGAAGCTTGAAAAACAGTGTTCTTGACACGCGCCTGGGACCTACAAGCTGCTGCCATGCGCACAACACAAGGTGTTAGGCGGACGGTAAAGCTGTTGAAAACATTGGCCTAAAGGAATTATAAAACAGTGTTGGTTAGGGATCTTCGATAATCGCCCCATGAACCCCTTGCTTCGGCTGCTGCAGCCCTACCCTTTTGAGCGGCTGCGACAGCTGCACGCCGGCGTCACACCCAACCCAGCGTATCGCCCCATCAGCCTAGGCATCGGTGAGCCGCGCCATGCCACGCCTGCATTGATTGAACAGGCGCTGACAACCAGCTTGGCCGGTCTATCGAGCTATCCGGCCACCGCCGGCGAGCCAGCGCTCAAGGCCGCCATGGCCGGCTGGCTGCAGCGCCGTTACGGCCTAGAGGTCGATGCGGCGCGGCAGGTGCTGCCGGTCAACGGCTCGCGCGAGGCCCTGTTTGCCCTGGCCCAAACGGTGATCGACCCCAGCCGCGCAGCCACTGTAGTCGCACCCAATCCGTTTTATCAAATCTACGAAGGCGCAGCTTTGCTGGCCGGCGCCCGCCTGCACTACGCGCCCAGCGAGCCGGCCCGCAACTTCGGCATCGACTGGCAAGCAGTGCCCGAGCAGGTCTGGCAAAGCACCCAGCTGGTGTATGTGTGCTCGCCGGGCAATCCGGCCGGCGCGGTCATGAGCCTGAGCGAATGGCAGCAGTTGTTTGAGCTGAGCGACCGCTACGGTTTTGTGATTGCCTCCGACGAGTGCTACAGCGAGATCTATTTCCGCGACGAGGCGCCCCTGGGCGGCTTGCAGGCGGCCTGGCAATTGGGGCGCCAGGACTTTCGGCGTTTGATCATGCTCACCAGCCTGTCCAAGCGCAGCAATGTGCCGGGCCTGCGCTCAGGCTTTGTGGCGGGCGATGCCGACATCCTCAAGGACTTTTTGCTCTACCGCACCTATCACGGCGGCGCCATGAGCCCAGTGGTGCAGGCGGCCAGCCGCGCCGCCTGGGACGACGAGGCGCACGTGGTGGCCAACCGGGCGCTTTACCGCACCAAGTTCGAGCAGATCACACCGCTGCTGGCCTCGGTGATGGATGTCAAGCTGCCCGACGCCGGCTTTTATTTGTGGGCCGGCGTGCCAGCGGCCTTTGGGGGCTCAGACACCGAGTTCTCGCGCCAACTGCTGGCTCAATACAATGTGGTGGTTTTGCCCGGCAGCTACCTGGCGCGCGAAGCCCCCGGGCCCGACGGCCGGCCGCACAATCCCGGTGCCGGTCGGGTGCGCATGGCGCTGGTGGCCGAGCCCGCTGAGTGCCTCGAAGCCGCCCAGCGCATCGTTCAATTCATCCAATCAAAGACCTGACACCATGAGCCAAGCCTCTCTGCAAGCCATCATCGAAGCCGCCTGGGAAGACCGCGCCAAGCTTTCGCCCGCCAGCGCCCCGCAAGACATCCGCGACGCGGTCGAGAACGTGACCGGTCAGCTCAACAACGGCAGCCTGCGGGTCGCCACCCGGCAAGGGGTTGGCCAGTGGACCACCCACCAGTGGATCAAGAAGGCGGTGCTGCTGTCCTTCCGTCTGCACGACAACGAGATCATGCGCGCCGGTGATCTGGGCTTTTTTGACAAGGTCAAAACCAAGTTCTCCCACCTCGACGCCGAGCAGATGCGCGCCACCGGCGTGCGTGTGGTGCCGCCGGCCGTGGCCCGCCGCGGCAGCTTCATCGCCAAGGGCGCCATCCTCATGCCCAGCTACGTGAACATCGGCGCCTGGGTCGGCGAAGGCACCATGGTCGACACCTGGGCCACGGTGGGCAGCTGCGCCCAAGTCGGCAACAACGTGCACCTGTCGGGCGGCGTGGGTCTGGGCGGCGTGCTCGAGCCGCTGCAAGCCAACCCGACCATCATTGAAGACAACTGCTTCATCGGCGCCCGCTCCGAGGTGGTCGAGGGCGTGATCGTCGAAGAAAACTCGGTCATCTCCATGGGCGTCTACATCGGCCAGAGCACCCCGATTTATGACCGCGAGAATGACACCGTCACCTACGGGCGCATCCCTGCTGGCTCGGTGGTGGTCTCGGGTAACCTGCCCAAGGCCGGCGGCAAGTACAGCCTGTATTGCGCGGTCATCGTCAAGCGGGTGGACGCCAAGACCCGCGCCACCACCAGCCTGAACGACCTGCTGCGCGACTGATTCAAGCCGCGCCCGCCCGCATGAACCCCACCCTGGAGCTGACCGAGGAGCTGATCAGCCGCGCCTCGGTCACCCCCGAAGACGGCGGCTGTCTGGAGCTGATCGCTGCTCGCCTGAGCGCCCTGGGCTTTGCCTGCGAGCGCATGGACAGCGGACCGGCCGATTTTCGGGTGAGCAACCTCTGGGCCCGCAAGGCGGGGCGCCCCGGCTCGCGCACCCTGGTGTTTGCCGGCCACACGGACGTGGTGCCCACCGGCCCACTCGAGCAGTGGAGCAGTGCGCCCTTCGTGCCCAGCCACCGCGATGGCCGCCTCTATGGCCGGGGCGCGGCCGACATGAAAACCTCGCTGGCGGCCATGGTGGTGGCTTGCGAGGAGTTTCTGGCCCAGCATCCCGAGCCGGACCTGTCGATGGCCTTCTTGCTCACCAGCGACGAGGAAGGCCCCTCCAAAGACGGCACCCTGGTGGTGGTGCAGCAACTGCAGGCCCGGGGAGAACCGCTGCATTACTGCATCGTCGGCGAGCCGACCAGCGTCGACCAACTTGGCGACATGATCAAAAATGGCCGTCGCGGCACGCTCAGCGGCAAGCTCAAGGTCAAGGGGGTGCAAGGCCATATCGCCTACCCGCACCTGGCGCGCAATCCCATCCATCAGTTTGCGCCGGCCCTGGCTGAACTGGCGGCCACCGAATGGGACCGCGGCAACCAACACTTTCCGCCCACCAGCTGGCAGGTCTCCAACATCCATGGCGGCACCGGAGCGGGCAATGTCATCCCGGGCGAGCTGGTGGTGGATTTCAACTTTCGCTTTTCGACCGAGTCGAGCGCCGAGAGCCTCAAGCAGCGGCTGGCTGCCGTATTGCAGCGACACGGCCTTGAGTACGAACTGAGCTGGACCCTGGGGGGTGAAGCCTTTCTCACGCCCCAGGGCAGCCTGGTGGAAGCCATGCGCGCAGCCATTGAGGCGCGCACCGGCGTGAGCGCTGAACTCTCGACAACGGGCGGTACCAGCGACGGCCGCTTTATCGCTCGCATCTGCGAGCAGGTGGTGGAGTTCGGCCCGATCAATGCCAGCATCCACAAGATCGACGAACATGTGAACCAGGCCGACATCGAGCCGCTCAAGGACATCTACAAAGGCGTCCTTGAACGCTTGGCCGGCGCATGAGCGCCAGTCAACTGCTCGCGCTGGTCGAAGTTGTGGCCGCCGAGCTGCGCGTTGCTGGTATCGATGCCCGCAACGGCCTGGGTCAGGGCACTCTAGAGCCCTTTGACGAGGCCGCCTGGCTGGTGCTGTGGGCGCTGGCGCTACCGCTGTCAACAGATCTGAACCTTGCTGCATCGCGCCCAATCAGCGCCGAGGAGCGGAGCCGGGTGCAAGCCCTGGTGCATCGGCGCATCCAGGAGCGCCAGCCCACCGCCTACCTCACCGGCCAGGCCTGGTTGTGCGGCCTGCCGTTTTATGTCGACAAGCGCAGCATCATCCCGCGCTCCTTCATTGCCGAGCTGATGAGCGATGCATCGCTGGACGTTTGGCTGAGCGAGCAAACCTGCCGGGTGCTCGATCTGTGCACCGGCAACGGCAGCTTGGCCATCATCGCCGCCCTCACCTACCCGCAGGTGCAGGTCGATGCGGCCGACATCTGCGAGCAGGCCTTGCAGGTGGCACGCATCAATGTCGACCAGCACGAAGTGCAGGAGCGGGTGCGGCTGATTCAGTCGGACGGCCTGAGCGCCTGCCCCGGCCCGTATGACCTGATTCTGTGCAACCCGCCTTACGTCAATGCCCAGAGCATGGCCGCCCTGCCCGCTGAATTTCGGGCCGAGCCGGCGCTGGCGCTGGCCGGTGGCGAAGACGGCATGGACTTCGTCCGTCAACTGCTGCCCCAGGTGGCCAGCCGCATGAGCGAGCAGGCGGTGCTGGTGCTGGAGATCGGCCACGAGCGGGCCCACTTCGAACGCGCCTTCCCCCATTTGGCGCCGGTCTGGCTGAGCACCAGCGCCGGTGGCGATCAGGTGCTGCTGCTCGAGCGCGATCAACTGAGCTAAGTTTTCCCCCATGATTATTCTCAAGAACGTGGTGCTGCGCCGCGGCGCCAAGGTGCTGCTCAATGGTGCCAGTACCACCATCAACCCGGGCGAAAAAGTCGGCCTGGTCGGCCGCAATGGCGCGGGCAAATCCACCGTGTTTGCCCTGCTCAACCGCAGCTTGCACGAAGACGGCGGCGACCTGAGCATGCCCTCGGCCTGGCGCCTGGCCCAGGTGGCCCAGGACATGCCCGAAACCAGCCAGGGCGCGACTGACTTCGTCATCGAGGGCGATACCCAACTGGTAGCTGCGCAGGCCGAGGTGCAGGCTGCCAACGACAGCAACGACGGCGAACGCATGGCCCATGCCTATATGGCGCTGTATGACGCCGGCGAGCACGACGCCCGCTCTAGGGCGCAGGCCTTGATCCTTGGCCTGGGCTTTGCGGTGGCCGATCTCGATCAGCCTGTCAACAGCTTTTCCGGTGGCTGGCGCATGCGACTGCAACTGGCGCGGGCACTGATGTGCCCCTCCGACCTGCTGCTGCTCGACGAGCCCACCAACCACCTGGACCTCGACGCCCTGGTCTGGCTCGAAGCCTGGCTGCAGCGCTACAGCGGCACCATGATCGTCATCAGCCATGACCGTGAATTTTTGGACGCGGTGACCCAGGTCACCTTGCACATCGACAGCGCCCAGCTCAGTCGCTACAGCGGCAATTATTCGAGCTTCGAAGAGCAGCGCTCCGAAAAAATGAGTTTGCAGCAGGCCGCTTTCTCCAAGCAGCAAGACAAGATCGCTCACCTGCAAAAATTCATCAGCCGCTTCAAGGCCAAGGCCAGCAAGGCCAAGCAGGCGCAAAGTCGGGTCAAGGCGCTGGAGCGCATGGAAAAAATTGCGCCGCTCTTGGCCGAGGCCGATTTCAGCTTCGAGTTCAAGCCACCGGCCAGCCTGCCCAACCCCATGCTCAGCCTGCAAGATGTCAGCGTAGGCTACCCATCGCCCGAGGGCGATCCCACGGTGATCGTCCGCGGCATCAACCGCTCGGTGCTGGCTGGCCAGCGCATCGGCATTTTGGGCGCCAACGGTCAGGGCAAATCCACCCTGGTCAAGACCATCGCCGGCACACTGGCCCCCACCAGCGGCGAGCTCATCGAAGGCAAAGGCCTGAACATCGGCTACTTTGCCCAGCAGGAGCTCGACGTGCTCAAGCCGGCCGACAACCCGCTCGAGCACATGATCGCCCTGGCCAAGGTCGTCAGCGCCAGCGGCAAGCTGTCGGGGCAGGAAACCCGCGAGCAGGAGCTGCGCAATTTCCTGGGCATGTTCAACTTCAGCGGCGACATGGTCAAGCAGGCAGTGGGCAGCATGAGCGGCGGCGAGAAAGCCCGCCTGGTGCTGTGCATGCTGGTCTGGCAGCGCCCCAACCTTCTGCTGCTTGACGAGCCGACCAACCACCTGGATCTGGCCACCCGCGAGGCCTTGTCGGTTGCACTCAATGAATTTGAAGGCACGGTCATGCTGGTCAGCCATGATCGCGCCCTGCTGCGTGCGGTCTGCGACGAATTCTGGCTGGTCTCGCGCGGCGGCGTCGCGCCCTTCGACGGCGACCTCGACGACTACCAGCGCTACCTGCTCGACGAAGCCAAACGGCAGCGCGAGCAGGCCCGTGCTGCAGGCGCTGCGAGTGCCGCCAACGCGGCCAGTGCACAGGCCGCTCCAGTCTCCGCCGCCCCAGCGCCCAGCCCAGCCAGCACCCCGGCCAAGCTGGACAAACAGGCGCAGCAGCAGCAACTGGCGCTGCTGCGCCCCTTGAAAAAGGAACTGCAGCAGATCGAGGCCGAGATCAGCGCGCAGCAGAGCGAGCAGACGCAGTTGCACGAGCAACTGGCCGCCAGCGCCGACCCGGCGGTCCTGGCCCAGGCCGGCAAGCGCCTGAAAGCCGTGGAGCAGGCCTTGCAAGAGCTGGAAGAGCGCTGGCTGCAACTGAGCGAACAGATCGAGCAGGCCACAGCCGCCTGAAGCCCTTGGGGCATACCCCCAGCCCCCTGCCGTAAAAAGCCTTGCTATATTCGGTCCCTAAGGATCAGGCCCGCTCGCGGCCCGCTCGCACACACAGGACCGCACCATGCCCCTAGCCCAGATCGGCGACATCCGGATGAACTACACCGTGCAGGGCACGGGCGACTGGCTGGTCATGGTCGGCGGCTATGCCAGCGGCAACTACAGCGCCTGGGGCGCTCAGCTTGAGCGGGCGGCGCAGCACTTTCGGGTGCTGGCTTTCGACAACCGCGGCATAGGCGCGACCGACGCACCCGATCACCCCTACAGCACCGCCATGCTGGCGGCCGACGCTCTGGGCTTGATGGCCCACCTGGGCATAGAACGGGCCCATGTGCTGGGCAAATCCCTGGGCGGCGCGATCGCACAGGAGATGACCCTGCAGCAGCCGCAGCGGGTGCGCAGCCTGGCCATGACCTCCACCTTCGGCAAGCTGGGTCAGCGCGGGCAAGACATGGTGCGCTGGTGGATGGGTTCGGCCCAGGCCATGGGCATCAACCGCTGTTTCTTAGCCGGCCTGCTCACCTATTTCTACACCGAGAGCTACTACGAGAGCCAGAGGGCGAAGATCGACGCTGGCATCGAGACGCTGCTGCAGGTCCACCGCCCGCTGCACGGCTACCTGAACACCGG
>JBAXEN010000153.1:0-9467 GCA_037140415.1 Betaproteobacteria bacterium
TGCGCCAAACACCAGGGTGAACAAGGGGGTGAAAAAAGAAAAGCTGGAAATGCGCGTGGCCGGGTAGCGCCCGAGCATCCACATCCAGGCCAGGAAACTCAAAAATCCGCCCAATGAGGCCTGCACAGCCACCGATGCCCAAACCCAGGCACTGTGGTCCCAGCGCCAGGTCTCGCCCAGGCCCAAGGACAGCCACGGCAGCAACGCAGCGCTCACACCCACCTGATAGAGCAGCAGCTTTTCGGCGCTGATGCGCACCAGACCGCTGCTTCGGATGACCACCGTGGTCAGGCCCCAAAACAGGCCGGCGGCCAGCCCGAGCAAGTCGCCGGTCAGGGTGGCGCCCGGGCCCTGCGCCAGGCCCTCGCGCAGGGCAAAAGCCACGGCCGCAAAGGCCAGCACCAGCCCGGCCCATTGCATCTTGTGCAAGCGCTCCGAGCGTGTCCACAGCGGCACCAGCAGTGCCACCCAAAAAGGCGAGGTGTAGAGAAACACCGTCAGGCGCGCCGAGCCGGTGTGCCCCAGGCCGCTGTAGATGCAAATGAACTCGCCAGCAAACAGCAAGCCAGCCAACAGGCCAGCCCAGGCCGTGCCGTCGCGCTCGAGCAGGGCAATGCCGCGCCAGCGGCACCACAGCAACAGCATCACGGTAGCGCCCCCCAGCCGCATCCAGGCCTGAAACACCGGCGGCATTTCGGCCAGCGTCAGCTTGATCAGCACCTGCTGCAGGCCCCAAAACAGGCAGCAGGTCAGCAGCAAGGCGATGGCCACAGCGTCGAGCCGGTCCTTGCGTGCAGGCGCGGCCCCTGCGCCGCCGGCCGCCCCGGGGGCTTTGTTCACAGCTCGGCGCTGGCCAGCAAACGGCCACGGTGATACAGCAGGGGTTGAGCGCTGTCGCTGCTGTGGCAGCGCTCAACCTGGGCCACAAAAATCACATGGTCGCCTTCTTCATAAGCACTGCGGTGCACGCACTCAAAGCGGGCCACGCAAGCGTCCAGCAGGGGTACGCCGGCGGCGCTCCAGCTGTGCGCCAAACCGAGCCAGCGCTGCTCGCGCGGTCCGGCAAAGCGCTCGGCCAGCGCCAGCTGGTGCGCGCCCAGCACATGAATCGCGTAGGGCCGCTGGGCTGCAAACACGGGCATGGCCTGCGAGGCCCGGTTCAGGCTCCACAGGATCAAGGGCGGCTGCAGCGACACCGAATTGAAGGAGCTCACCGTCAGCCCCACCCGCTGGCCGTCGGTGCCGCAGGCGGTCACCACCGTCACGCCGGTGGCAAACTGGCCCAGGGCCTGGCGAAACTCGGCGCTGGACAGCTCGGACGAGGGGGCAGATACCGCGGGCGGTGCAAGGGACATGGCTGGCTTCAAGGGTGATTGCGCCGGACGGCGCAAAGTTCGCGATTGTCTCTGATCGCTCAGCCGCGCGCCTGGGCCCGGGCAGGGCCGGGGCTTTCAGCCCGCTCTGGCCGGCGCCACATTGACGCCCGGCACCTTGTGGCGGTCGATGGCCTGCTGCACCTGGCCGCTGGCACGGGCCCGTTCGGCAAAATCGGCCAGATAGGGCGCAGCCGCGCTGTGGCGGCGCGACGTGCCGATCGCCTGCTGCACCGCCGTGAAATGGCCGGGCAGCACCACACTGCCGGGCAGCCGGGCCTGGTCGCTCAGCAGGCGTGGGCGCAGGCCCGACAGCGCCTGCAGATTCTGTGCCACAAACACCTCAAACGACTCGTCAATGCTGCGGGTCAGCACCAGCTCGGCATGCTGCAGGCTGCGCTGCAGGTACAGCGCATAGGCGCCGCCATTCATGGCCGCAATCCGAACGCCCGCACGGTCAACGTCTTCGACCCGCTTCAAAGGCGAGCCAGCGGGCACCAGATAGCTGGCCTGGATCTCCAGATAGGCCGGCGAGAAGGCGATCGCCTGAGCGCGCGCCGGCTCGTCGGCCAGAAAAGCGACGTCCCAGGCGTTTTTCTCAACCGCGTCGCCCAGCGGGGCGGGCGAGGGATAGGGCACAAATTCAATCGCCACCCCCAGCTCGGCGGCCAACGCCCGGGCCAGGTCAGGAACGATGCCCTCGGGGACCTTGTCGCCGGTGCCCGGATTGATCAGCAAAAAATTCGACAGATTCAGGCCCACGCGCAGCGTGCCGCCAGCGGCCAGCTCCTGGCGGACACGGTCCAAATCAAAGCCCATGGTGAGCATCCTTTATCAGTGGTCAATATGCGGAGCATCTGCTGGCGGACTCGGGCATCAACAGCCGGTCCTGGGCTTGCATCCATCAGCGCCTGAATATACCTGCCGGGCACAGGCCTGAGCTCGGCGGCCCGGCTTGGGCACTGCTGCTGCAGCGGCGCACACAGCGCCCATGCCCAAACCCGAGCGTGGCGGGGGGTCAGGCCCTGACGACGACAATGCCTGCATGCATCAGGGAACGGTCAGGCGCAGCGACCCTGGGCAAGAGGCGCAATCCAATCTGGAAGCGCGCCCGGTCGCAAAACACTTGCCAACAGGGCAGGAAGAGCTGCGCGCCGAGATTGCCCATCTGCAGCACCGGGTCGCGCAGCTGCAGCGCCGCTGCGAGGAGGCCGACTCCTTCGCCCATGCGGTCGCGCACGACCTGCGCTCCCCCTTGAGCGCGTTGGACGGATTTTCCAGTTTGCTGGAAGACGCCCTGCAAGGCCAGGCTGGCCCGCAGGCCGAGCAGGCCCGCCACCTGGCCTCGCGCCTGCGCGCCAGCGCCCAACACATGGGCGAGCTGATCGACGGCTTGCAGGCCCTGGCCCGCCTGTCGCGCTCGCCCCTGCAGCTCGGCGCGGTCGATCTGAGCGCTCTGGCCGAGCAGGTGCTGGACAAAATAGGCCAGCAGCATCCAAGGCTGCAGGCCCAGGTGCAAGCGCAGCTGCAGGTCCAGGGTGATCGGCGCTTGCTGCGCCAGCTGCTCGAAAACCTGTTCGACAACGCCCGCAAATTCAGCAGCCACAGCGAGCAGCTGCACATTGAATTGGGCCGGGTGCCCGATTCACCGGCCGCTCAAGCCCAGGGCCAAGCGGGTGCTTTTTATGTGCGCGACCACGGCGCCGGCTTCGACATGGCCCTGGCCGACCGCCTGTTTCAGCCTTACCAGCGTCTGCACAGCAGTGCGCAGTTCGAGGGGCTGGGGCTGGGCCTGGCCATCGTGCAGCGCATCGTCACCCGCCATGGCGGGCGGGTGTGGGCGCAATCGGCGCCCGGCCAGGGCACCACGGTTTATTTCACCTTGGGCGCACTCGACGCGCCCGCGCCCCCTCAGGAAGCCTAACCATGCAAGACGACCACCGCCCCGCCCCGGGCCCGGCCCATGCCGAGCCGGCCCAGGACGCGCCGCGTGCGCCGCGTCGCTCCTCCTTCAAGGCGCAAATGCTGCAGGCCCGCGAAGACGCCATCGTGCAGGCGGTCAACCGCCTGCTCGCCGAAAAGGGCTTTGACTTGATGACGGTCGACGAAGTGGCGGCCGAAGTGGGCATCGCCAAGGCCAGCCTCTACAAACACTTTCCGAGCAAGGAAGACCTGGCCGCTGCCGCGATGGTGCGGGTGCTGACCCTGGCCGAAGAGTTTTTAGACCAGCTGCCTGCCCAGGCCCAACCTATCGAGCAACTGCAGGCGGTGGTGCGCTGGATGATGCGATTGCAGCTGGCCGGCCAGATGCCCACCCTGCCCAGCCAGAACTCCAGCCTGCGCGCTCGCCTGATGGCCAACCGCGCTTACCTGGATCTGCTCATGCATGTGAGCGACCGCTTGGGCGCCTGGATCGAGGCCGCCCAGGCCGACCGCAGCATCAACCCCCAGCTGCCGCCCATCCTGGTGCTCTACACGCTCTACTCGCGCGCCTGCGACCCGGTGCTCGAATTCATGAAGGCCGGCGGGCAGTTCAATGATGAGGCCATCATCGACTGGGTCGCGCTCACTTGCTTCGACGGCTTGCGCGGATCCTGAAGCGGCGCCGCCGCCGATGGGCGGGCCCTCAGTCTGACTCGCTGGCCCTGCGCTCGGCGTACTGCTCCCGGGCCAGATGTCCGGCCAGACACAGGTCGTCCCAGGCCTTGCCCTTGTCGGCCGGGCTGCGCAGCAGGGTCACCGGGTCATAGCTGACGATGGCCGGCAGCCCCCAAAGGTCGTGCACCTGCCCGCGCAGCCGGCCCAAGGGCTCCTCGGTTTCGAGCAGAGCCTGAGCGCCCAGGCGGCCCATGATGAAGACCAAATCCGGCTGGCTCTCGGCCAGCACCGGCTCAAGCCCCTGCACCGCGCCGGCCTCGGGCACGCGCAGCAGCGGTGCCAGCCACACCTGGCTGCCCTGATGCAATCGAGCAGCCCGCAGCATGGCCTGCAGCAGGCGCTGCGCATCACCACTGCTGTCCTGTCTTTGCTCGGCCAGCAGCAGCCAGCGCGGGCCGCCGGCCTCGCCCGCCTCATGCAATGCCTGCAGCGGGCCGAGCCGCCAGCCCTGCGCCGAGCCATCGGCCTCAGCGGCCGCTGAGGCCACGGCGCTGTTGGCCGGCTTTGTGGGCGCAGGCGGTGGGTTGGCCGCGGCGCGGCCGCTGAAGCTGGGCAGCTCAGCCGCCGCAGCCGGAGCCGCCGCAGCGGTGGGTGCTGGGGGCTGCGCGGCGGTAGGCGCTGCGGTATGTGCAGTGGTCTGGGCCGACTCGCCCTTGTCGACAGCCGCTGCCGCCTGCGTCGGCCACCAGACGCGCACCCCCATTTCGCGCAGCATGGCTTTTTGGCGCGCGTCCAGCGTCATGGCAACTCCGACAGCGGCAAGCTCATGACCACCGCGTCCTCACGCTTGAAGGGGGCCAGGGGGTAGTAATTTTTGCGCAGGCCCACAGGTTTGAATCCATAGCGTTCGTAGATCTGGCGTGCGCGGGCATTGCCCACCCGCACTTCGAGCCACAGAGATTGTGCGCCCTGGGCCTGTGACCACTGCGCCAGCGCGTTCAGCATGATCAGGGCCAAACCACGGCCTTGCTGCTGCGGATCCACCGTGATGTTGAGCAGATGCGCCTCGCCCGGGCTGAGCATGAGCACGTGGTAGCCCAGCACCGCCTGCTCTTGAGTGAGCACCTGAGCGTGATAGCCCGCCCGCAGTGAGTCGGAAAAATTGCCGCGCGACCAGGGGTGGGTGTAGGCCCGCTTCTCAATGCCGGCCACCTCATCGAGCCAGGCCTGCGTCATGGTCTGCAACTCGACCTGCGGCACTGTGGCCAGCGCACTCATGGGGCAGGGCTCCGGCGCGCTGCCAGCTCGGCCGCTTCGGCTTTGGCCAATTTGCTGGCCAACCTCTCCTCCGTGGTTTGGGCCACTTTGTCGCGCACATACAGCGGCAGCGCCTGCGCCGCCGGAACGGCCTCATGCAGCAGGCCGGGAGCCAGCCGCAGCAGGGCCGCTGCCGTGGGCAGGGCTGCCACCGAGCGGCTGCCGGCCGGCAGCTCGGGCAGCCGCTCGCGGTAGACCTCCCAGGCATTGCCCGCCACCAGCACTCGCGCACCCGGGTTCAAGTGCACCGCCTCGGGTGCGCACAGCTGGCAGGGGCCCAGCGCTTGCCAGCGCCCGTTTGTCCACTCGAAGTGCTGCAGATACACCTCGTCCATACGGGCATCGAGCAGGGCCGTGATGTGCGTGGGGCTCGTCCCGCCGGGCTCGTCCGCCATCGCCTCGGCGCGGGCCTGTTCGGCCACAGCCATCAGCGTGTCGATGGGCAAAACCAGCCGGTCGCTTCCGGCCGCCAGCCCCTGCGCCACCGCACAGGCAGTGCGCAGCCCGGTGAAGGAGCCCGGCCCCCGGCCAAAGGCGATGGCATCGAGCTGCTGCAGGCTCAGCCCGGCTTGCGCCAGCAGGTCCAGCACGGTCGGGATCAGCGTGCCCGACGACTGCGCTGCGCCAGGCCCGCTGTACAGCCAAAAGCGCTCGCCACGCCGCACCCCGACCGACATGAGGTCGGTGCTGGTGTCAAAAGCCAGGAGGCGCGGTTCGCAAGTGGGGGCGGTCAAGGGATAGCGGCGTGGGGGGTGAGCGGACGATTATCCCGGCAAGGGCTCAGGGCTGCCTGGGTCCAATCAAAGCAACCGCCTCGTATCATCGCCGCATGCCTGCGCCCCGCCTACCTCTCGTTCGACGGATCCTGGCCTGGGGGCTTGCGAGCGCTGTGGGCTGCAGCCATGCCGCCGGGCCGGTCGATGACTTGCCGCGGGTGGTTGCGCAGGCTTTGCAGCGGGCCCATGTGCCGGCCGATGCGGCTGCCTTTATGGTGGTCGATCTGGAGAGCGCGCAGGTGCGCCTGAAGCATCGCGGCGATGAGGCCATGAATCCGGCTTCGGTGATCAAGCTGCTGACCACCTCGGCCGCCCTCGATCTGCTTGGACCCGCTCACACCTGGACCACCACCGTGCTGGCCGACGGCCTCCTGCAGGGCGGCGTGCTCAAGGGCCACCTGGTGTTGCGTGGCGGGGGCGACCCTAAGCTGGTGGTCGAGCGCTTGCAGGCTTTGCTCGCCCAGGTCCAGGCCAGCGGGGTCAAGGCCATTGAGGGCGACATCGTTCTTGATCGGCAGCTGTTCAAGCCGCCGGCGGTGCGGCCGGGGGACTTTGACGGTGAGCCGCTCAAGCCCTACAACGCCCAGCCCGATGCGCTGCTGGTCAACTTCAAATCCATGGTGCTGACCTTCACCCCGGAGCCCGCGCAGCGGCGCGCGCTGGTGACCTTGGAGCCACCGCTGGCCGGGGTGCAGGTCGACGCGAGCGTGCCGCTGGCCGCTGGCGCGCGCTGTGAGGACTGGCGCGCGTCCCTGCAGGCGGTGCTCGACCAGCCGCAGCGGGTGCAATTTCGCGGGCGCTATCCGGCCTCCTGCGGCGAGCGCACCTGGCCCACCGCATATTCGGAGCCGGAGTCCTTTGCGGCCCGGGTGGTCGAGGCGCTGTGGCGTTCCCAAGGCGGCGGTCTGTCGGGTCGGGTGCGCGAGGCCAGCGCGCCCGAGGCCGCCCAGCTCGCGCGCAGCGGATCGCTGTCAGGCGCCAAGCCGGCCGTGCGGCTCGATGCGCCCTCCCTGCCGCTGTCCGAGATCGTGCAGGACATCAATAAGTATTCCAACAACGTCATGGCCCAGCAGGTGTTCTACACCCTGGGCCTGCGGGCCGAGCCCGCCCTGGCCGGCACGCAGGAGGGCGCGCGCGCCGTGCTGCTGGACTGGTGGCGCCAGCACCAACCGGGCAGCGCGCTGCCACTGCTCGACAACGGTTCGGGCCTGAGCCGGGCCCAGCGCATCAGCGCCCAGGCCCTGGCCGACCTGCTGTTGCGCATGGCGCGTGGCCCGCATGCTGCGCCCTTGCTCGCTTCCTTGCCGGTGGCCGGTGTGGACGCGACCATGCGCAACCGCGCCCGCTCGGTGGCCGGCCAAGCCTGGCTCAAGACCGGCTCGCTGCGCGATGTCAGTGCCATCGCAGGCTATGCCCAGGCCGCCAGCGGTCGGCGCTATGTGGTGGTGGCGCTGATCAACCACGACCAAGCCGGCCCCGGCCGCGCCGCGCTCGATGCCTTGGTCCAGTGGGTGGTGCAGGCGCCAGCGCCCTGAGCCCAGCGCCGAGTGTGGCGTAAAGGTCAACTTTGTGGGAGCCCCGTGCCCACAATCGGTCTAGAAACTGGACCGTATCGCCGCTTTCTAGTAAGATTCAGAAACAATTGTTGAAAGTTTTTGGCAAAGGAAATCCACATATAAACAATATGTTTACATCGCTCATGGAGCCATTTTGTAAACATTGAGTTCTAAAGAGCCCGCAGGAAAGCACTTGGCACTACTAAGTTCTTAAAAGCAGGCCCGGAATATCCTTAAAAGTCAAAGTCATTCGCTATAACCGCATCAAAACCTATCAGGAAAAGGCCGCAATCATGTATAAATCTTTGGTACCAGTCAACAAAGCCCGCCACGAAGGCAAAAAAATCAGGCAAGTGCAGGGCTTTGGCTTTGCCTCGGACTTCCATATCGCCTCCATCATGGTTCACGAGTTCGCACGGGCGGCCTCGCTCTATCCGGTGGTCTTTTTGGAAGACAAGGAGCAAGACAGTTTCCGCCCCGTCGTCCTGATGGGCCTGGACGCTGGCGAAAACCTCTATGTGGACGCTGACGGCAAGTGGCAGGCCTCCTACATTCCCGCCATCATTCGCCGTTATCCCTTTGCCTTGGCCAGCACCGGCGAGCAGGACAAATTCACGGTCTGTATCGACGAGGGCAGTGAATTGCTCAGCGACAGCGAAGGTGTGTCCCTCTTCAATGAGCAGGGCGAGCCGGCCGAAGCCCTTGAGAACGTCAAGCGCTACCTGGGTGAGCTGCAGCAGATGGATGCCTTCACGGGCGAGTTCTGCAAGTTCATGGTGGCCAACAACATGTTCACGCCCTTGAACATGCGGGTGCGCCAGTCGGACCAGGTCAAAAACATCAATGGCTGCTACGTCATTAATGAAGAGCGTCTGAACGGCCTGTCCGCCGAGCGCTTTGCAGAACTGCGCGACAAGCGCTACCTGCCTGCCATCTACGCGCACCTGCTGTCACTGGCTCAAATCGAGCGCCTGATGACGCTCAAGGACGAGCGCCAGGGCGCCATGCTCAAAGCGGCCTGATGACCTCTTTCGCGCGGCTGTACTGAGTGCGCACCTCCATGCGTGACTGGCTCAACGCCCGTGCGAAAGCACGGGCGGGCGCTCACGCGTCTGCGCCGTTCAGAGGGGCTGTGCAGGCCCCACGCATGAATGCGGGTGTGGCCCGGGTGCGCGATGCGTTTCGGGTCGAGCCGCTTGAGCCGCGTGTCTTGCTCTCGGCAGATCCGGTCTTTTCTCCGCTGGCCGCGCTGTTCCTGCCTGAAGAGCGCGAACTTCACGACAAACTCAGCGCCGCTGAACAACTGGCCACCGGTGAGACGTCCTTGTCCTCGCCCGGTGCGATGCTGGGCATGCTGGCCAGCGTACCCAGCGTGGCGGTGGACTTGCAGACCTCCACTGCCACCCAGGCGATGCTGGCCCTTGCCGACGCCGGACAGGGCAGCGTGGCACTCAACGCGGCAGACGCTGGCGCTGGTTTGCCGGTGGGCTTTTCTGTTCCTGAGCAAGATCTTTGGCAGCCCCAGGTCAGCGCGGACGGGGCATCGCTGTCTTTTGAGCAGGACGCCGGCCAAGGCTTGACCGTATCTTGGGGTCAGGCCGGCATGGATGCCTGGATGCCCGAGTGGCAGCTGGACTTGCAGTCCGCCGCCAACCCCCAGCTGCAGCAACCCAGCCTGCAGCGGGTGGAGCGCCTAACGGGTCAAAGCTTTGACTTGGCCAAACTCCCCGCCCTGGACGCAGGCACGGACCTGTGGGTGGGAGCCGACGCCGCGCTCAAGGGCAGCGGCGCTTTTTATGGGGATTTGACGGTCGAGGGCCTGCTCAGCCCGGGCTATTCGCCCGGCG
>JBAXEN010000154.1:0-9422 GCA_037140415.1 Betaproteobacteria bacterium
ATGAATTTTGAATACTTAGGAAGGAGCTGAACATGGATGCATCGATGTGGGTGGCCAAGACGGGCCTGGATGCCCAGCAGACCCGGATGAACGTCATCTCGAACAACCTGGCCAACGTCAATACGACGGGCTTTAAGCGCGATCGCGCGGTGTTCGAGGACATGCTCTATCAAAACGTGCGCCAGGCCGGCGGCCAGACCGATGCCAACTCGCAGGCCCCGACCGGTCTGATGCTCGGCACCGGCGTGCGGGTGGTGGCGACCGAGAAGATCCACGCCCAGGGCAATATGATGACCACCCAGAACCCGCTGGATATGGCCATTGCCGGCGGCGGCTTCTTCCAGATCGCGCAGTCTGACGGCACGCTGGCCTATACCCGTGACGGCGGCTTCAAGCTCTCCAACACCGGCCAGTTGGTGACCTCCAGCGGCGCGCTGCTGCAGCCGGCCATCACCGTGCCGCAAAACGCATCCGCCCTGACGGTCGGCCGTGACGGCACGGTGTCGGTCGAGCTCAATGGGGGCGGCAACCAGGTGCTCGGACAGATTCAGATTGCGCGCTTCGTCAACCCGAGCGGCTTGCAGTCGCTGGGTCAGAACCTGCTGCGTCAAACGCCGGCCTCCGGCGCGCCGCAGGTGCTGGTGCCCGGCCAAGGCGGCGCCGGCACTTTGTTGCAGGGCTCCATGGAATCGTCGAACGTCAACGTCGTCGAGGAGATGGTCAGCATGATCGAGACGCAGCGCGCCTACGAGATCAACTCCAAGGCCATCTCTGCCGTCGACGGCATGTTGCGCTTCATCAACGATCACCTGTGATCTAAGGGCTCCCTCATGAAACTTATCCTCTCTTTGCTTGCTGTGGCTCTGGCCAGTGGCTGCACCGTTCTGCCGCCGCAGCCCCTGACCCACAGCCCAGACTTTGCACCGGTCATTCCGGTGGCGCAGGACCGGCCGCCGGCGGCTACCGGTGCGATTTACCACGCTCGCATCAGCGACAACTTCTTTGGCCGGGGTCGTAAATACCAGGTCGGCGATGTCATCACCGTCTTGCTCAACGAGTCGACCCAGGCGGCCCGCACCGCCAACACCGAGGTCAACCGCAAATCGGCCAATGACGTGCTTCCCTTGGGTCTGACCAACAGGCTCAGGAATCTCGGTGTGGGCGGCATTGATGTGCGAAATGCCAGTATCGCGTCAACCGGAAAAGGCACGGCCGACCAGCAGGCGAGCCTGGAAGGCTCGCTGGCGGTGATGGTCGTCGAGGTGCTGGCCAACGGCAATTTGGTGCTGCGCGGCGAAAAGCAGCTCGCGCTGACCGAAGGCGCCGAGGTGATTCAGGTTGCCGGTGTGGTGCGACCTGACGATGTGGCACCCAACAACACCGTGCAGTCGCGCCGCCTGGCCAATGCACAGATCACCTACCGCGGCACCGGCGATCTGGCCGCGGCCTCCAAGCCGGGCTGGGCCACCAGCGCGCTGCTCAAGCTCTGGCCTTTCTGAGGACACTGATATGAAACGTTTGATCTCCACCGTCCTGGCCGCCGCTGGCCTGGCTCTGGCCTTGCTGCCCTCGGCTGCCCGCGCGGACCGCATCAAGGACCTGACCACGGTGGCGGCCAAACGCACCAACCAGCTGATCGGCTACGGTCTGGTCGTGGGCCTGCAAGGCACCGGCGACGGCGCTGATGTGTCCTTCACCGCGCAAAGCATGAAAGCCATGCTCGGCCGCATGGGCGTGGCCCTCGAAGGCGCTTTGGCCGACTTTGAGACCGCCAGCACGGCTGGCAAGATGGATATCAAAAACGTGGCCGCAGTCATGGTCACGGCCGAACTGCCGGGCTTTGCCAAGCCCGGTCAAAAAATCGACATCAACGTCTCGGCCATTGGCAAGGCCAGCAATCTGCGCGGTGGCAGCCTGCTGCTGACCAGCTTGCGCGGCGTTGACGGCGAAGTTTACGCACTGGCCCAAGGGGCCCTCACAGCCACCGGTATTGATGCGGCTGCCGCCGGCACCAAGGTCGCCATCGGCGTGCCCACCTCGGCGCGGGTGCCCAGCGGCGCCACCGTCGAGCGCATGGTCGACAGCCCCTTTGCCACCGCCGAGCAACTCATCATCAATATCCGTGAAGGCGACTTCACCACCATGTCGGCCATCGTCAATGCGATCAATTCGCGCTTCGGCGCCGGTGTGGCCCAGGCCATCGACAGCGTGTCGGTGGCGGTGCGCGCGCCGGCCGATTTGAGCCAGCGGGTGGCCTTCATGAGCATGGTGGAAAACATTGATGTGCAGCCCGGCGAGCCGCCGGCGCGGGTGGTGGTCAATTCGCGCACCGGCACGGTGGTGATCAGCCGCAACGTGCGGGTCTCAGCTGCGGCGGTATCGCACGGCACGATTTCCGTGGCGATTTCAGCCACCAATGAAATTTCTCAGCCCAACCCGTTGGCCGGCGGCCAGACCGCTGGCGTGCAAAACGCTGAGGTGGCCGTCAACGAGCCCAACCGGCCGATGTTCCTGTTCCAGCCTGGCGTGGACCTGCGCCAGATTGTTGATGCGGTCAATCAGGTGGGCGCATCGCCCTCGGCCCTGATCGCCATCCTTGAAGCGCTCAAGAGCTCGGGCAGCCTGCGTGCCGAGTTGCTGGTGATCTGATTTATTAACGCCTCATACCCCCTCACCATCATGGAACCCGTCAACAACGCCAACGCCCGTTCTTACCTGGACTTCCAAGGTCTGGGCGAGCTCAAGGGGCAGGCCGCGCGCGACGGCAAAGCCGCCTTGCGCGAGACCGCCCAGCAGTTTGAGGCGATGTTCCTGCAGATGATGATGAAGTCCATGCGCGAGTCCATCGACAAGAGCGACTTGGTGCAAAGCAACCACACCGAGACCTTTGAAGGGATGTTCGACCGCGAGGTCTCGGTCGCCATGGCCAAACGCAATTCGATGGGCTTGGCCGACATGCTGGTGCAAAACCAGGAGCGCCAGATGGGCAGCATCAGCACGGCCGAGGCCCTGCAGGCGCGTGATGCCGGCAGCGCCAAGTCCGAGATTCGCCGCCTGGACGCACCCGCTCAGCCGCTGCCGCTGCAGGCACCACCGGCGGCTTGGGAGCCCCTAAAGCGCCCCGGCGGCCCCTTGAACATCAACCCGGCCAAGCTGGGTCTGGGAGTTAGCCGGTGAGCGATCTTCTGGGCATTGCCAGTTCGGCGGTGACCGCCTACCAGCTCGCGCTGGGGACGGTGAGCAACAACATCGCCAATGTCTCGACCGACGGCTACACCCGCCAGTCGGTGGAGATCAATGCCGGCACGCCCCGTCAGTTGGGCACTGCCTTTATTGGCAGTGGTGTGGTGTTTGACCGGGTCAAGCGTCAGTACGACGCGTTTGCCGAGGGCAATTTGCGCACCAGCACCAGCGAGTTGGCCAGCCAGCAGCCCATGGTCGACTATGCCAACCGGGTGATCGACATCATGGGCAGTGAGAGCGCGGGCCTGACCAGCTCGCTCGATCAGTTTTTTGCCTCAGCCCGGGCATTGACCACCGATCCTGCCTCCACCGTCTTGCGCGGCGAGCTCTTTCGTGGCGCTCAGGGGGTGGCTGCGCGTTTTGGCCAGATCTCCAGCCAGCTCGATATGGTCGATACCGAGACCCGCGAGGCGGTCGCCGCCGGGATGGGCGAGATCAACACCATCTCCACCCAGCTGGCGGCGATCAACACCCAATTGGCCAAAGTCGGTCAGGCGTCCAAACAGCCCTCGGAGCTGCTCGATCAGCGCGATCGCCTGCTGCGCCAACTCTCCGAGTGGGCGGGCATACGCACCTCGTTCGCACCCAGCGGTGCGGTGACGGTGGCTTTGGGCGGCACCATCAACAAGGACGTGATCGTCGCTGGCAACGCTGCGGTGCGGGTCGGCTACACCTCTAACGTGGCCGCGCCCGAGCGCATCGGGCTGATGCTCGACCCCTACGGTCCCAAGCCCGCGCTGCTGTCGGGCGTGACCAGTGGCAAGCTCGCTGGCCTGCTGACCTTTCGCGATCAGGTGCTGGAGTCCACCCGCGGTGCGGTCGACTTCATTGCCAGCACCTTTGTCAGTGAGGTCAATACCCAGCATAAAAGCGGCGTCGATGCCTACGGGCAGATCGGCGGTGATCTTTTCAAGATTGACCCGGCGGCAGAGCATGTGGCGGGCGGTGTCAGCATGGCCATCGACGATGCCATGCGCATTGCTGCTGCGGCGCAGTTTCGCGTGGTTGAAAACTCCCTCAACACCGGTCTTGCCGACGCCACGGTGAGCTTCAAAACACCGGCACCGGCCGTCCCGCCTGTGCTCAATGAGGTGTTGGTCAACAACCCGCATCCCTCGGCGGCCCGCAATGTGGACATGGGCAGCGCTGCGCCGCTGACGGCCATCGCCACGGTACCAGCGGGTCTGCACGATGTGACAATTTACCTCAATGACGCCAGCGGCGATCAGCAGTTGCAGCTGGTCACGCGCGACGGCCGGCATCTGCTGGGTACTGCCCTCTCGCAAAGCCAGAAGGCCTTGCTCATGAGTCAGCCAAGCATGGTGTCCGGGGCCAGCTACAGCGACCAGTATCTGGGCGCTTCTGGGGCCAGTGGCTATAAGGACATGGATATCTTCTACGGAGCCCGGGCCGAGCAGCGGGTGCTCCAGCAGTTTGACGGTGCGGGCAATGCCGTGACCGACACCTCCACCGGAGAGCGGGTGGCCAGCGGTTTGACAGGCCTGGCAGCCGGCGCCCTGACCATCAATGGCCAGGCCATGCCCGCACTGGTTCCTGTGGGCGCAACCGTGCAGGCCACCGACGTGGCTGCCTGGGTCAATGATTGGGCGGCAGGCCTGGTGCCCTCGCAAGGCATCACGGCACGCGCGTTCAATGAAATCCACGTGCCTGCCGCCAATCTCAAAAATACCAACGCCCTGGAGATTAACGGGGTGAGCATCGATCGGCCGGCCTTGGGCGCGGTCACGGTCGACGCGTGGATGCTCAAGATCAATGCGTTGAGCGCGCAGACCAAGGTGCTCGCACAGGCCTCGCCGACGGGCGAGCTTGTGCTGACGAATATGAATGGCTACGGCGGGCGCTCGATCAACATCGGCCCGGCCGGTGCCGGTAACGCCTTGGGCCTGGACTCCAAGACCTACAACGGGCAGGTTGAAATCATTCGCTCTGTGTCAAATCCAGCAGGCGGCACCGCGGTCGATATCGGTTTTGGTACGGGCAAGCCCAGCGATCTGGCCAAACTGGGCATCCACGTTGCGCCCGAGCCGGCGCCGGCGGTCTTGCTGAGCGGACGCATTGCCAGCGACTTCGTGGGCCTGACCAGCGGGACGCTGACCCTCAACGGCTTGCAACTGCCCGCCTTGACGCCGGCCGGCGCCAGCGTGCAGGCTGACGAGGTGGCCCAGTGGATCAACGGCTGGGCTGCAGGCACCGTGCCCGCGCAAGGCATTTCCGCGCGCGCCTTCACCGAGATTCGGGTGCCCGGCGTGAACTTGAAAAACGCCAACTCCCTGCAAATCAACAACATCCCGCTGCTCAGGCCCTCCGTGGTGCCTGCGACCGCCGACGCCTGGCTCGAGCAGATCAATGCGGTGAGCTCGCAAACCAAGGTGCTGGCCCAGGTCTCGCCGGAAGGTGAATTGGTGCTGAGCAACGTGGCCGGGGAAGAGGGCAAGCCCATCGTCATCGGCCCTTCATCGGGCGGCAATGCGCTGGGCATCGAAGCTAAAACCTATGGCGGTCAGGTTGAAATCACCCGCGCCTTGGTCAACGACCAGGGCGGCACTTCCATCGAATTTGGCTTTGGTTCGGGAGCGCCCAGCGATCTGGCCAAGCTGGGCCTGCGCACCGCCGCCTATCTGCGCGGCAGCGTGGCCGACGATGTGGTGGTGTTTGCCAGCGACACCGCCGGCAGCCGCGCCCGCGTGTCGGCAGCCTTTGAGGGGCAGGCGGCAGCGCTGGCGCCCTCGCTGCGCGCACAGCCAATGGAAGTGGAAATCATCCCGGGTGGCGCGCAAGGCATGCTGCGCTACCGCATCACCGACAAGAACACCGATACGGTGATGGCCGAGCGCGATCTCGATCCTAATTTACTCAATGCTTCGCAGCCGGGCGGCGGCATTGTTTTTCGCGGCCTGTCGATCAGCCTGAGCACTATGCCCAAGATAGGCGACCGCTTCGTGCTCGACGGAAACAAGGACGGCGCAGGCAACAACGACAACATGCGCGCCCTGGCCAGCCTGGAAACCCTCAAGCTGGTGGGCGGCAGCAAGACCTTGGGCGCGGCCTACATCGACCATGTCAACGACATGGGCAACATCTCGCGCCAGGCTGTGATTGCCAAAGAAGCGCTCACCGTGGTGCGCGATCAGGCGGCCGAGGCGCGCGACAAGGTCTCTGGCGTCAACCTTGATGAAGAGGCAGCCAACCTGATTCGTTTTCAGCAAGCCTATCAAGCCTCGGCCAAGGTGATGCAGACCGCATCGCAGCTGTTTGACGCGGTGCTGCAGATTGCCTGATTGGAGTTAGCCTGATGAAAATTTCTACCGCTCTGTTGTTTGACCGCGCCGCCAGCAAAATGAGCACGCTGCAAGAGCAGTTGGTCAAGTCCCAGGACCAACTCGCCAGCGGCAAGCAGGTGCTTCGCCCGAGCGACGCGCCCAATCAAATGGCCACCATCGCCAGGCTCAACTCCCTGCAGGTGCGCCACGACAACTACTTGGGCAATATGAACCTGATCAAGGCGCGCTTTGAAACCGAGGAGGGCGCCGTCTCCAACTCGGTCGATCTGCTCAACCGGGCCAAGGAGTTGGTGGTTCAGGCCAGCAGCGACACCGTGAGCGCGTCGGATCGTCAGGCCATTGCCACCGAGCTCCAGGGCATGCGCGAGCAGCTGCTGAGCCTGGCCAACAGCCAGGACACCAATGGCAATCACCTGTTCGCGGGCAGCCGGGTGCGCCAGCCACCGTTCGCACCGCCGGCCAGCGATCCGCTGGCCTCGCCGCTCTATCAGGGCGATCAGACCCGGATGGAGGTGATGATCGGTGACCAGCGCTCGCTGCCGATCAACCGGTCGGGCTCCGAGGTGTTTGTGCGGGTGCTGCGCAGCGACGATGCGGGTCAGACCCAAGGCGTGGGTTTCTTTGAGGCCTTTGACGGCATCATTGATGCCGTCAAGCATTCCGACGCCGCAAAAATGCAGCGTGGCAATGGCGAACTCGATCAGATGCTGGAGGGGCTGACCCTGGCGCAGGCCAATATTGGTACCGACATGGCTATCTTGGATCATCAAAGTTCCAGCACTGAAGACACCCTGATCACCCTCAAGCAGACCTTGTCCGATGTGCAGGACCTGGACTATGCCCAGGCGATCGCTGAAATGAACAAGCAAATGATGTCGCTGGAGGCCGCACAGAGCAGCTTTTCCAAGATCTCGCAACTGTCCTTGTTCCAGTACCTGCGTTGAGGCCAAACCTGTGGCCCCTCAAGTTCTTTCGCGCCGAGCCGATTCCAAGATGGATCTAGGTCCGTTAAAAGCCCCTCATGGCCACCAGTAACGTCAACTTCGTCAATGCGCTCGGCGCCGGCTCCGGCATCGACACCAAGGCCCTGGGCCAAAGCCTGGTCGAGGCGGAGCGCGCCCCGCGCAAAAACCAGATTGACGGGAAAATCAAGAAGGAAGAGGCCAAGATCACCGGCCATGGCGCCATCAAGTCGCTGCTGGCCGACCTTCAAAAGTCTCTCGCAAAGATCAACGACGCCAAAGAATTCAGCTCTATCACTCCCAACAACAGCCAGCCCTCGGCCTTCGGTGTGACCTCCGATGCCACGGCCGAAGCCGGCAATTACAGCGTCGAGGTCGGGCGGATCGCCAAAGCCACGCGGCTGGCGACGGCCAACTTTTCCGATTCGTCCATCCCCCTCAACGGCAACAGCCCCTTTGATCTGTGGATCAACAAGGTGGGCGGGCCGGTCGATGGACAGCAGACGGTGACTTTCGCCAATTTAACGGCCGGCCAGTCGGTGACGGTCGGGGGGCTGGTCTTAACCGCCTCGGCCAATATGACAGCTGCCGAGGTCGCTACCGCGTTGAGTACACCGGCAAACACCAGCGGTAACTCATATGCCCTCTCAGGTAGCCTTTCGGGCTGGAGCGTTGATGCTGCGTCGGGCGCCAATTTGAGTCTGACCAGCAGCCCCGCCAGCACCACGGCGGTCAGCGTCAGCACCGCAGGCGATGGGGGTGCTGTGCCGGCGCCAGATCTGCCGACCTTGGGCTATACCCAGAAAATCACCGTCAATCTTGCAACTCCGGCGGGGATCTTCAAGGAGATCAATGCGGCGACCAAAAACACGGGTGTCAGTGCCCAGATGGTCAAGACCGGCAGCGGCTCGACCATCACCTTCACCGGGCAGACGGGGGCGGCCAATGCCTTTACGCTGTCAAATCTGCCCTCTGGCCTGACCCTGCGCGCGTCGGCTCTGGACACAGCTCAGGATGCACAGCTGAGTGTCAATGGGCTGCCGATCACCAGCGGCACCAACTCAGTGAGCGACGTGATTGCCGGCGTCACTTTTGATTTGTACGCTCCCACCACCAGTGGAACCCCGGCCCGTCTGGACCTCAACCGTCAGACCACCGCCATCAAAGACAATATCAAAGCGGTGGTCGAAGCCTACAACCTGTTTGACGACAGCCTCAAGGTGCTGGCCGACAAAGACAGCAAGGTTGAGGGCTTCGGTGGGGCCCTGGCCGGCGACAGCATCATCAACACGGTGCGCAATCAGATTCGCGCCATGTTCACCAAGAGTGGCAAGGTTTATCCAAAGAATGACGAGACCCAGCCGCCTCTGAACCCTGATGTCCATGCCGCTCGGCATATTGGCCTGAGTTTTGACCGCACCGGCAAGTTGACCCTGGATGAGGGCAAACTCGATACCGCGCTGAGCGACCACTTCGACCAGGTGGTGACCCTGCTCACCGCCAACAAGAACGATCAGAGCATCTACGACATCAAGACGCCAGGCGGCCTGGCCGGTGATGCGGTCAAGAACATCGAGAAGATGCTTCGCTCGACCGGCTCTCTCGATGCACAAAGCAAGAGCGCCACGGCCAGGATCGAGCAGTACAAGAAAGAATTGACCCAGCTGGAAGAACGCATGACGGCCCTGCAGGAACGCTACACCAAACAATTTAGCGTGATGGAAAGCGTCGTGGGCGATAGCAACAGCACCAAGTCCAGCCTGACCAGCAGCTTCAAAGGGCTGATGGCGATGTACACCAACAACTAAGTCTGACGGGCCCGCCCCAGGGTAAACCCTTGGGATCGGCCGCCAGGACCTCGCGATCTGGAAGCCGCGCAGCCGCGGCGATACAGGCCTTCATGTGGGAGCCCGAG
>JBAXEN010000155.1:0-9412 GCA_037140415.1 Betaproteobacteria bacterium
TGGCCGGGCTATGTGAAGGCCCATGGCATGCCCGACCCCGAGCTGGTCTCGACGCTGTCGACCCAGGCCGGCCCGACCGTGCAATGGCTCAAACAATGGGGCGTGCGCTTTGCCGCCTTGCCCACCTACTTCGTCACCGCCGCCGCGCCGCGGCTGATGCCGGTCGGTGGCGGCCTGGCCCTGATCGAGGCGCTGCAGGCTCAGGCCAAAAAGCTGGGCGTGGCTCTCTACTTCGAGACCACCGCCCACCAGCTCAGTCGGCGAGACGCCCAAGGCTTTTTGCAGGTGGGCGTGGTCAGCAAGGACGGTCAGGGCCATCACATGGCTGCGCGCTCAGTGGTGATTGCCTCCGGCGGCTTTGAGGGCAACCCCGAGATGATGACCCACTACATCGGCCCGACCGCCCGCTACATCCGGCCGGTGGCGCGCGGCGGCTACTACAACAAGGGCGAAGGCATCAGGCTGGCCCTGGCGCTGGGGGCGGCGCCTGCCGGTGACTTCAGCTCCTTCCATGCCGAACCGCTGGACCCGCGCTCCCCATTGCCCGAAGCCCTGGTGATGAACTTTCCCTACGGCATCCTGGTCAACCGGCGGGGACGCCGCTTTGTCGACGAGGCACCCGGCCCGGTCGATGTGAACTACGACCACATCTCGCGCGCCATCAAGGACCAGCCCGACGGCATCTGCTGGGTGGTGTTTGACCAAAGCATCGACGATGTGCCCAACTGGAAGCGCAGCATACGCACCGACCAAGCGCCGGTGCAGGCAGCCAGCATCGCCGAGCTGGCCAAGCTGATTGAGGTTGACCCTGAAGGCCTGCAGCAAACGATGGCGCAGTACAACGCGGCCTGCACCGAGGGCGAGTTCTCGGCGCTGCGCGTCGACGGCCTGGCCACCCAAGGGCTGGAGCCGCGCAAGTCCAACTGGGCCCGGCCCATCAGCCAAGGCCCTTTCATGGCCTACCCCATCATTGCCGGCGTCTGCTTTACCTACGGCGGCATCAAGACCAACAGCCGCGCCCAGGTGGTCGACAGCGACGGCCGCATCATCCCGGGCCTGTATGCCGCCGGCGAAGCCACCGGCCTGTACTACCAGGTCTATACCGGCGCCACCTCGGTGCTGCGCGGTGCGGTGTTCGGCAAGATCGCCGGCGAGGATGCGGCCGAGCAGGTCAAGAGCGCATGAGCGGCTTCCCGCAAGGTGCAGCGGTCGTCATCGGCGGCAGCGGCGGCCTGGGGCAGGCCATCTGCGTTGAGTTGGCCCAGCAAGGCTGCAACGTGGCCCTGAGCTACCGCAGCAATGCCCAGGCGGCGCAAGAGACGGTCGCCGCACTGCAAGCGCTCGGGGTACAAGCCCTGGCCTTTGCGCTGCAACTGGCCGAACGCGAGCAGGTGGCTGCGGCCATGCAGGCCGTGCACCAGCAATTTGGCCGTATTCATACCGTGGTGTTTGCCTCGGGCGCCGACATCAGCATGGTGCATGTGGCCAACATCGACCCCGATGAATGGCAGCGCACCATGAGCGGCGATCTCGATGGCTTCTTTCATGTGATCAAAGCCTGCCTGCCGCTGATGCGCGCAGACGGCGGTGGCTCGATTGTGGCCATCACAACTGCCGGCAACGTTCGCCACCCCCCGATGGACATCCTCTCGACCGTGCCCAAAGCCGGCATTGAAGCGCTGATCCGCGGCATCGCCCGCGAGGAAGGCCGCTACCAGATCCGCGCCAATTCGGTGGCGCCCGGCATCGTTGACGGTGGTTTGTTCCTGCGCCTGAAGGAGCAGGTCAAGCCCGATTTTGTGGAGGCCATGCGGCGCAACACCGCGCTGCGCCGCTTCGGCACCGCCCAGGAGGTGGCCCAGGTGGCGGTGTTCCTGGCCTCCGACGCCGCCGCCTATGTGACCGGCCAGCAACTGGCGGTCGATGGCGGCTACTCGGTATGAACCCGTCCGCTGGCCAAGAACTGCGCCAGCGCCTGGAGGGCGCGGCCATGGTGCCGCTGACCCTGTCGCTGCTGCAATTGAGCGGGGACGAGCAGCTGCTCGAGGCCCTGCGGCCCCATGTGCGGGGCGCCTGGGAACACCTCGCAGCAGTGCCACCCGAACTGGCCGCCTCCATCCGCGAGCGGCTGGCCTGCGAACTCGAACGCATCGCCGCTGGCGGCGCACCGGCCTGCCCGGTGCCGCCGCCCGAGCTGATGCAGCGCATGATGGCGGTGGCCGTCGGCGAGCCTGTGCATGAGCAGTACATTCCCATGCTGCTCGAACACATGCGCCTGGAAGGGCTGGACGCGCCACCGCCGACTGCGGCACGCGAGCAGACCGGCCTGAGCGCGGTGGTGATCGGCGCCGGCGCATCGGGCATCTGCGCGGCGGTGCGGCTGGCCGAAGCCGGCATCGCCTACACCGTCTTCGAAAAAAACCCCCAGCTCGGCGGCACCTGGTATGAAAACCGCTACCCCGGTTGCGCGGTCGACACGCCCAATCACTTCTACCAATTTAGCTTCGAGCCCAACAACGACTGGCCCGATTACTTCTCGCGCCAGCCCAGCATCCGCGCCTATCTGGAGCACTGCGCCCATAAATACGGCGTGCTCCAACACCTGCGCCTGAGCTGCGAGGTGGATGCGGCCCACTACGACGAAACTCGCAAGCTCTGGCAGGTGCAGGTCCGCACCGGCGAAGGAAAGCCGGAGACGGTCGAGGCCAACTTCCTGATCTGTGCGGTCGGCCAGCTCAACCGGCCCATGATCCCCGCGCTGCCCGGTCTGCAAGACTTTGCCGGCCAGGTGCTGCACACCGGCGCCTGGGCCGAGGGCAGCTCGGTCAAAGGCAAGCGGGTGGCGCTGATCGGCACTGGCGCGAGCGCGGTGCAGGTGGGCCCGGCCATCGTCGATGAGGTCGCCTCGCTGCATGTCATGCAGCGCTCGGGCGCCTGGGTGGTGCGCCGGCCTGGCATCGACAAGGCGGTCAGTGAGGACAAGAAATGGGCCCTGAAAAATCTTCCTTACTACGCCGCCTGGTACCGCTTCCAGCTGTTCTGGGCCTTTGGCGACGGCCTGTTTGAAGCCCTCAAAATCGACCCCGACTGGGACGGCGGCCAGCTGTCGATCAGCGCCTACAACGCACAGCTGCGCGAGGCCATGCTGCGTCACATGAAGCGCGAGCTCGAGGGCGACGAGGCCCTGCTGCAAAAAGTCATCCCGAGCTATCCGCCCTTTGGCAAGCGGGTGCTGGGCGATGCGGGCTGGTACCGCATGCTGCGGCGCGAGCATGTGGAACTGGTCACCACCGACATCACCCGCGTCGAGCCCCAAGGCCTGCGCCTGAGCGACGGCAGCCTGGTGGAGGTCGACACCCTGCTGTTTGCCACCGGCTTTCAAGCCGGCAAGATGCTCTGGCCGATGGACATCCGCGGCCGCGGTGGTGTGTCGATCCGAGAAGTCTGGGGCGACGACAACCCCCGCGCCTACCTGGGCATCACCGTGCCCGACTTCCCCAATCTGTTCGTGCTCTACGGCCCCAACACCAATGTGGGCCACGGTGGCAGCGCCATCTTCCTGGCCGAATGCCAGGTCCGCTACACGGTCAGCCTGCTCAAGGGCCTGCTCGAAAAGGGCGCCCGCGAAGCCGAGGTGCGCCGCGAGGTGCACGACCAATACAACACCCTGATTGACCAGAAGCTGAGCCAGCTCGCATGGAGCCACCCGAGCGTCACCACCTGGTACAAAAACTCCCAAGGCCGCATCGTCACCAACCAGCCTTGGCGCCTGGTCGACTACTGGCAGCTGACCCTGAGCGCAAAGATGGACGAATACCGCTTGCGGGTGTGAGCAAAGGCCCATGCCCTCACCCCTGCCCTCTCCCTGAAGGGAGAGGGAGCAAGAAAGCTGCATCGCGCCAGGGCGGCGCATGCGCTCATCCCAGGGCTGTCGCTTCCATCTCCAGTGCGCATCCGTAGTGCAACACCGGCACCGGCACGACCGCGCGGGCAGGGCGGGCTGCACCGGCCCACTGGGCATAGATCCCATTAAAGGCCGGCCACAGTGCCATGTCGGTGATGTACACCCGAACCTGCAACAACTGGCCGATCGAGCTGCCTGCGCCCTGGAGCGCCGCTGCGACGTTGGCGAGCACCTGCTGGGCTTGCAGCTCGAAGGGGGCATCATGGAGCACGGTGCCGTCTTGCGCGACGGGCAACTGCCCGGAAATGAAAACCAGCCCGGCGCCGCGCGTCGCATGGCTGTAGTGCCCGCGCGGCGTCGCCATGCCAGCGGGCTCATAGCAGGTGGGAAGGGTGTTGTCGCTCATGGTGGGACTCCTGTTGTGATTCAAGGGTGGGCCGAAGGCGCCACGGCGGGGCGAGCGGCAAGCGAGCGCAGGCGAGTCTCAGGAGCCGGTTGCTGGGGGACGCCTGGCCTCATGTCTTTGAATTTTCGCAGGCGGGGACTGACCTAAAATCGCCTCATGCCACGAGCCCTGCCGCCCTTGAGCGCACTTCTTGCCTTCGAGGCAACCGCGCGCCACCAGAGCTTTACCCGTGCGGCCATTGAGCTCAAGCTGACGCAAACTGCCATCAGTCACCGGATCAAGGAGTTGGAGAGCCAACTGTCGGTGCAACTGTTCACCCGCAAGCAAAACACCACCCGTCTCACCGACGAGGGCCGCACCTACCTTGAATGCATACGGCCGGCGCTGGCCCAAATCGCCGCCGCCACCGAGAGCGTGTCCTCCGTCCACGACAACCGATTGACCATCGCCTGCCTGAATGCGTTCGCTGCCAAATGCCTGATCCCGGCGCTGCGCCACTTCCGTCAGCAACATCCGCAGTTTGAGCTGCGGCTGACGCCGCTGGCGCCGACAGACCGGCTCGAGCAACGCGAATTCGACGTGGCCATCTGGCATGGTGTTGATCAGTGGAACGACTTCGATGGGCAGCGCATCGCCGACGAAGAGATTTTCCCGGTCTGCGTTCCCGCTTTGCTGCGCGATGGTCCGCCCCTGCGCACACCGGCCGACCTGGCGCAGTACCCGATCGTGCGCACCGTCTCGCCCATCATCACCGACGACTGGCCGGTCTGGCTGCAGCACGCCGGCAGCGAGATCGATTCCTTCAGCAATGAAATCTACTGCGCCACGCTGTCGTTCTCGATGCACGCGATTTTGGAGGGGCTGGGCCTGGGCATAGGGCGGTCGCTGCTGGTGCGCGACGACCTGGCCGCCGGGCGTCTGGTCGCGCCCTTCGGTCTGCGCTGTGCCTCGCCCGCCGGCTACCAGGTGCTGAGCCGGCCCGAGCGATCGTCCCTGCCCAAGGTGCGTGTGTTCAAGCAATGGCTGCTGGCTTACTTCGCCCAGTCCTGAGCGCACCTTACTCTGCGCGGATCTTGCCGTCGCGCACCACGTCCTTGTAGCGTGCGGCGTCCTTGCGGATGCGCTCGGCAAAGGCCGCAGACGACATGCCGCCGACTTCAGCGCCCGCGTCCGCGAAGCGCTTCTTGACATCCGGCTCAGCCAGGATCTTGGCGACCTCGGACTGAAGTTTGGCCAGGATATCGGGCGCAACGCCTTTTGGAGCGAACAGACCCACCCAATTGGATGCGTCCACATTCTTCACGCCCGCTTCATTGGCCGTCACCCAGTCCTTGTTGTAGGCCGCGCGCTTGGCCGTGGTGATCCCCAGCACCTTCACCCGGCCAGACTGCACATGGGGCATCACCGCGGGAATGGCAACCACCCCCAGCGGGACCTCGCCGGCGGCGACAGCGGCGACCGCCGGAGCGCCGCCCTTGTACGGGATGTGTGTCAGTTTGGCGCCGGACTCGATCGAGAACCATTCGCCGGCCAGGTGGTTGATGCTGCCGTTGCCCGGCGACGAAAAGGACAACTTGCCCGGATCCTTCTTGGCGGCAGCGACGAGTTCCTGAATGGTGTTGTAGGGCTCCTTGGCGTTTGCCACGAGCAGCATGGTGGTGTCGCTGATCATCGTGATGGCCGCAAAGTCGCGGTCCAGTTCATAGGGCACGTTCGGGAAGAGCGCGGGGTTGACCGCGAACTCACCGGTGTGGGCGGTCAACAGGGTGTAACCGTCAGGGGCAGACTTGGCCACCTGGGTCACCGCAATAAAGCCATTGCCGCCTGGCCGGTTCTCCACGATGAAGTTCCAGCCCAGACGCTCGGTCATCTTCATCGTCAGGATCCGGGCCGTGACGTCGACCACACCCCCCGGGGCGAAGGGCACCACCACCCGGATGGGGCGCGAAGGGTAGTCCTGCGCCTGAGCCACCGCCGTGCCAGCCATGAGAGTTTGGGCCAGCAAGGCGGCGCCGGCCAGCACCAGCGGGCGGCGAGAAAAGATCCGGTTTGTCATGTCATCCCCTTCATGCTTTGTGACGATCAGGCCAGTATGGCCTTAGCAAGGATACTCGGCGACCCGGCCGCTGCGGTCAAATGAGTTATTTGCCTATCGGTCATCAAAAGTCTTCATGCGCTAGAGCGCCGGCCTTATGCCCAGACCTGAGGTCATGAGCGGTTTTCATCGGCATCACGCAAATTTCTCGTTGGACGCGCAGACCGGCCAGACGAACAATGGCCCGACCATGACTCAAGAATCAGCTCCCAACCTGCTGCATGCCCGCGATGGCACGCCACTGGCCTTTAGCGTGAGGCCAGCAGCGGCCGACGCGCCGGTGATCGCCCTGGTGCATTCGCTCGGCATGGATCACCGCTTCTGGGACCCGGTCGCCCAAGGCCTGGCGGGCCAAGCCACGGTGGTCACCGTCGACGCACGGGGCCACGGCCGGTCCGGCCGCGGCCAGGCGCCCTTGAGCGCACAAGGCATGGCCGAGGACCTGCTGGATGTGCTGGACCACCTGGAGGTGTCCAAGGCAGTGGTGGGTGGCGCCTCGATGGGCGGCTGCGTCGCCTTGCAGTTTGCGGGCAGCTATCCGCAGCGGACCCAGGGCCTGGCGCTGATCGATACCACCGCCTGGTACGGGCCCACCGCGCCCAAGGACTGGGAAGACCGCGCCCTCCATGCCCAGGCCAAGGGCCTGGCCTCGATGGTCGATTTTCAGAAAACGCGCTGGTTCAGCGACGGCTTTCGCGCCACTGAGCCGCACATCGTCCAAGCGAGTGTCGAGACCTTTTTGGCCAATGATCTGCAGGGCTATATGGGCGCCTGCCGCATGTTGGGCGCCTTCGATGGCCGCGCTTTGCTGGCCCATATCCGTGTGCCGACCTGGGTGCTGGTCGGCGAGGAAGACTATGCAGCGCCGGTGGCGATGGCCCAGCTGATGCACGAGGGGATCGTCGGCTCGCAAATGCAAGTGATTCAGGGCGCCCGCCATCTGACGCCGCTGGAAGTTCCCGATCGTGTGGCCGCCGCCCTGATCGATCTCTGCTTACAGGTGACGCGATGACTCCGTTTGAATTCCTGGTCCCCTACTCGCTGGAGGAGGCCTTGTCCCTGCTTGACCCGGAAGACCCGGGCATCCGGCCGTTGTCGGGCGGCACGGCAGTGATGCTGATGATGAAGGCTGGCGTGCTGCGCCCGACGCGGCTGGTCAGCCTGCACAAGATCGGCCAGCAGCATGCGGCGATCGAGGTCAATCCAGCCGGTGAACTGCTGATCGGCGGGCAGGCCAAGCTCGCGGACATCGAATGCCATCGGGCTGTTCGCGCCGACTGGCCGCTGCTGGCGCAGGCGCTGCGTGGCGTGGCCAACGCGCGGGTGCGTGCCGTCGCCACCCTGGGCGGCTGCATCAGCCATGCCGACCCGCACCTGGACATGCCGCCGGTGCTGTCCGCCCTGGAAGCGCGGATCACCATCACCGGGCCACTAGGGTCTCGCACGGTGCGTGCGGAAGATTTCAGCACCGGCTACTACGAAACCGTGGTTCAGCGCGACGAACTCGTCACCGGGGTCGTGGTGCCACCGCAGGCCGGCCCCGGTGCCTACCTGAAGATGACCACCCGAGCCGCCCATGACTGGCCGGCCCTTGGAGTGGCCGTGGTGCTGAAGATGAACGGCGAGCAGGTGCAGCGCGCCAGCGTGTTCACCGGCGCCGCCACCGATCGCCCGACGCGGCTGCATCAGGCGCAGTCTGTGCTCGAGCAGCGCGGCCTTGAAGCCAGTGCCCTGCGCGCGGCAGCCGAAGCCGCTGCGGCTGAAGCCCCACTGATGGGCGATGCCCACGGATCGGCCCCTTACAAGGGCCAACTGCTGAAAGTCGCCCTGCCCAGGGCCATTGAAGCGGCGCTGCGTCGCAGCCGGAGCCACGCATGAATGACACGAACACTCCAGAGCGCCAGGTCGGCCGGCGCATCGACCGCCTCGAATCGCGTTCCAAGGTGACGGGCACCGCCGACTACACGCACAACGTGGTGCTGCCCCGGATGCTGCACGCCAAAATCGTGCGCAGCGTGCACGCGCACGCCCGCATCCTGTCCATTGACACAAGCGCAGCGGCGGCGGTCCCTGGCGTATTCAAAGTCGTGACCGCGCAGGACGTGATGCGCGTGATCCCCGACCCGCACTACGGCCCGGCCTTCCATGATCAACCCATCCTGGCCATCGACAAGGTGCGCCACATCGGCGAGCCGGTGGCGGTGGTCTTGTCCGACGACGTGCACGTGGCCGAGACGGCCGCCGCTCTGGTGAGCGTGACCTACGAGGTCCTGCCGGCGGTTTTCGACGAAGTTCAGGCGGCCAACAACACCGATGTGCTGGTCCACGACGCGCTGCGCCCGGCCGGCACCTTCCCCGACCTCAAGCACCTGGCGGGCCGCAAGGGCACCAATGTCGCCCTGGACTACCGGCTGCGCCACGGCGATGTGAAGGCGGCCTTCGCCAATGCGGCGCATGTGTTCGACCACACCTTCCGTACCCAGCAGGTGGTGCATGTGCCGCTCGAGCCCATGGTCTCGATCGCGCAGCCGCTGGACAGGCGAATCATCATCCACACCGCTTCCCAGAGCCCCTCGTTTGTGCGGCTGGAGATCGCGCGCCTGCTGGGCTGGGCTGAGAACCAGGTGCAGGTCAAAACCCGGTTGCTCGGCGGTGGCTTTGGCGCCAAGCTGTACATCAAGCTCGAAGCCCTGGCTGTGGTGCTCGCACTGATCGCGCGCCGACCGGTGCGGGTGGCGCTGACGATGGAGGAGCAGTTCTACGTCGTCACCAAACACGCGACCACCTTCCGCATCCGCAGCGCGGTGGACGCCGCCGGTCGCATCACCGGCCGCCACTGTGAGGTGTATTGGAATGGCGGCGCCTACGCCGATATTGGGCCGCGGGTGACGCAAAAATCAGGCTTCACCGCTGGCGGCCCCTACGACATCGCCAACCTCGACATCGACTCCTACCAGGTCTACACCAACTTGCCGCCAGCGGGCGCCTTTCGCGGCTTCGGCATCAC
>JBAXEN010000156.1:0-9368 GCA_037140415.1 Betaproteobacteria bacterium
CATAGGCCAGCAGGTGCTCTAGGCCCAGGTCGGGCCGCCGCAGCAAGGCGGCGTAAATCGGGTGCAACATGGGTCGGTGGGCCTTTCTGGGACGTGTCAGGCGGCAGCATCGCCCGTCAGGCTAGCCTGCGCCATCGTCTTGCAGGCGCTGTGCATGTCGGTGGCCAGAGCTGCCGCAGGTAGGTGCCAGAGCCCACAGTTCCCGGCTTGTCGCCCCTCGATTTGTCGGTCAAAAACGCAGTTGAGCTGTCAAAAAGGTCATTTATTTGCCAATAATGGCCAATCAATGCAAAAGTGGGAAATAAGCTCAATTGTTGAGCTTTTTTCCGAGCATTGATTCTTAGAACCCGAAGCGAGAGGAAACACAGATGATCAGAATAGGCATCGTGGACGATCATGCGATCGTACGGTCAGGGCTCAAGCAGTTCTTTTCGGACCAGGTCGATTTGCGGGTGGTGGGCGAGGCCGCCAGTGGCCGTGAGGCCATTGACCTGGTGCGAAAGACGGAGCTCGACGTGCTGCTGATGGACCTGTCCATGCCGGGACAAAGTGGCATTGATGCGCTGGCCATGATTCGCGCCAAAGCCCCTGACGTGGGCATCCTCATCTTGAGCGGCTACCCGGAGGAGCACTACGCGGTCAACCTGATCCGCCAGGGCGCCAGTGGTTACCTGAACAAGGAATGTGACCCGGCAGAAATCGTCAAAGCCATCCGCGTCATTTCCCTGGGCAAGCGCTACATCACGCCGGCTGTGGCCGAGCTGCTGGCTCAGCAGCTCAACCGGCCCAATGATGTGGCCTCCCACGAGCAGCTGTCCGAGCGCGAATTTCAGGTGTTTCTCAAGCTCGCCAAGGGCGAGACGGCCGGTGACATTGCCCGCTCGCTGTCGCTGAGCGTCAAGACGGTGAGTACCTACCGCACCCGGGTGATGGAAAAAATGAGCCTCAATTCCAACAGCGACCTGACCTACTACGCGCTCAAAAACAAGCTGATTGATTGATTGATCGCTCGCTGAGGTGTATGGCTGGGTTGACAATCGCCGGGTGTTCAGACGCTGCCTGAGTTCACGTTGGCGGGCCATCGGCGCGATGCTGTGCCGACAGGCCTGGGTCGGCCTGTGCCTGTTGGGCATGGGTGCCCTGGCCCACGCGGCCCCGCCCGCCGCCCCCTTGCGGGCGGATCAGGGGGTGCGCGTGCTCGGCGCGGCCGAGGTCTCGCTGCTGCGAGACCCCACGGGCCAACTTCAGCCCGAGCAGGTCCGCGCCGCGTCTATGGCCTCCCGGTTCCAGCCCCTGTCAGGCGGTTTGAACCTGGGCTATAGCAACGATGTGATCTGGCTGCGCATCGCCCTTGCCCGCCAGAGCCAGGCGCCGGTGCATTGGCTCCTGGAACTGACCTCGGCGGTGATCAACGATGTGCGCTTTTTCAGCGCGGATGCTGCCGGCGCATTGACCAGTGTCCAAGCGGGCGACCGCTACCCCTTCGATGAGCGCCAGGTGCGCTACCGACGCCCTGTCTTTGAGCTGGCCTTGCCGGGCCCGGAGACACAGGTGTTTTATCTGCGTTTGCATAGCGATTCGGCTTTGACCAGTCAGTTGGTGCTCTGGCAGCCCAAGGCCTTTGAGGAGTTGCTGCAAATCGACGCGCTGTGGATCGGCAGCTTGCTGGGCATCATCATCCTGTCCATGCTGTTTTTCTTGTACACCTGGGGGCTCATTCGCGACAAGCTGTTGCTGGCCGCTCTTGGCTTGACCGCCTCGTTTGCTCTGGCGGCCTTGGCCAACCTGGGCCTGTTGCATCAGTACCTGCTGCCGCAGCGGCCTGAGCTTGCCGACGCCCTGCACCCTGTCTCGATGGCCCTGTTCTTTCCGCTGCTGTGCCTGTTGTTGGGTCGCGCGCTCAATTTTGCGGCCGTCAGCCGCCGCCTGGTGCAGTTGCAGCTTCCCGTGCCTGTGCTGTGCGCCTCGGCTTTGGGATTGCGCTATTTCGATCTCTATGCGCCCTTTGGCGGTTTGGTCTTGATGGCAGGCATTCTCTACAGCCTGGGCTGGATCACCACCGGCGCCTGGTGGGTCTGGCAGGCGCAGCGGCGCAATCTGATCACGGCCCTGGTGCTGAGCGCCAGCTCGGCCGTTTTTGCCGGTGCGCCCCTGACCGTGATGGGGCTGCTGCCGGCCGCTCGATATTGGGAGTTGTTTTGGGCCCTGGGTTGCGCGGGTTTTCTGTTGTTGGCCCAGATGAGCACGCTCGACGAAGTGCGCAAGGTCCGCGCCCTGCGGCGCACAGCTCAGCGCGAACAGGCCCTGCGGCAGCAGCAGGCTTTGTATTTTGCGGGGGTCGCTCATGACCTGCGAACCCCTTTGGGCGCGGTGCGTACGGGAGTGTCCAATGTGCGGCGCCTGCTCCGTCAGGACCCCGACCAGGCTTTGCGGGTGACTGAGCGCCTGCAGGCTTCGGCCGTGCGCGCCAGCGACATGATCGAGCGCCACCTGCAGCTGCAGCAGATCGATCGCCCCGACTTCGAGCTGCTGAGGGAGCCGACCGATCTGGCCGTTTGCCTGCAACGTGTTCAGGCCCTGGTCACCGATGCCTGGCCCGACCGGGACTTTCAAGTGACGCTGGCCGAGCAGGTTCCGGCCTGGGTGTTGATGGATGAAGAGATGGTGGTGCGCGCACTGATCAACCTCTTGGCCAACGCGGCCCGCGCCTCGCAGGCCCCCGCGCCCATCGAGCTGGTGGTGGACCTGCCATCGCAGGGCCAGCTGCGCTTTGAGGTGCGCGACAGTGGCCCTGGCTTGGCCCAGGGGCTGACTTTGCCCGACTTGCTGCTGGTCCACTGGAAAAGAAGCCGCAGGGCGACCAGCCGAGCAGGGACATCGGGCTTTGGCATCGGCCTGCCGATGGTCGGGCGCATTGCCGCCTTGCATGGCGGGGCCTTGGACTACCGCAGGCAAGCGGGGCTGACCGTGTTCTCCTTCTGCCTGCCCTTGGCCGCCGCGCCCGCATGATGAAGCTGGCCGGCCCCGCTGTAGCTCGGGTCTGGCCGGCTTGACAACGATTTCAGGTTTTGACAGTATTCGCAAACCGGCTGAGCTAATGGGATGCTACCCCCTTGCGCACGTCAACCTTCGATCTCAAGTTACCTTCTGCAGACACAGTCTCCGTACTGTTGGTCGAAGATGACCCGACTCTGGCCCTAGAGCTTCAGGACTATCTGGGCAGTGAAGGCTTTAACGTGCATTGGGTGAGCGGGGTGCAGGCGGCCGAGGAGGCGCTGCAGTCGCACTTTGACCTCCTGGTCATCGACCTGACCTTGCCCGACGGCAGCGGGGCCGAGCTGTGCGCCCGTTTGAGACCCTATGTGCGATCTGGCATTGTGGTTTGCAGCGGAGACAGCGAGCGCAAGTTGCGCCTGGAGTTGCTGCGTTCTGGGGCTGACGCCTATTTGGTCAAGCCGGTAGATCCGGAGGAGCTGGCCGCCATTTTGACCAGTGTCCAGCGCCGTGTGGGCCCTGTCCGGGCTTCGCCCATGCAGCCAAGCGCCCTGCCCTCAATGTGGCGGCTCGATCGCGTGCAGCAACTGCTGCTCATCCCAGCGGGCAGCCCAGTGAGTCTGTCGCAAGCAGAGTGTCTTTTGCTGGCCGTGCTGTTCGCGCAGGCCGACCGCTTCGTCCAGCGCCAGCAGCTGCTGGCGGCCTTCACTTCAAAGTCGATCGCCATGAACGGCCCGCGCCTGGAAACGCTGGTCAGTCGCTTGCGCAGCAAAATCTTTACCGAAAGCGGTCTGCGCTTTCCCATCCGTGCCTGGTATGGCCGCGGCTACTCGTTTACCGCTCACGCCGATCTGATCTGACCCTGCCAAGGGCGGCGGGCCCCGCCAAGGACCATCAGTGCTTAGCGCACACGCTGCACTGCGCATCGCGGCGCAGAGCAATTTCGCTGCACTGCATGCTGCGGCCGTCGAGCATGAGCAAACGGCCGGCCAGCGCGGGGCCTATGCCCAAGATCAGCTTGAGCGCCTCGGCCGCCTGCATGCTGCCGATGATGCCCACCAGCGGCGCGAACACCCCCATGGTGGCGCAGCGTACCTCCTCGGGCGGCGCATGCGGCGAGAACAGGCAGGCGTAGCAGGGGCCATCGGCGCCGCTGTCATAGACGCTCAGCTGTGCATCAAAGCCGATGGCAGCCCCCGACACCAGCGGCACATGGTGCTCTACGCAGGCCCGGTTGATGGCTTGGCGGGTGGCAAAGTTGTCGGTGCAGTCGAGGACCACGCTGGCTTGCGGCACCAGGCGGGCCAGCAGTGCGGCGTCGGCACGCTCGGTGACGCAGTGCACCTGCACTTCGGGATTGATCTGGGCGATGGATTGGGCCAGCGATTCGCACTTGAAGTGGCCGACCCGGTCCATGGCATGGGCAATCTGCCGCTGCAGATTGGTGGCGTCCACCCGGTCATGGTCCACCACCGTGATACACCCAAGGCCTGCACTGCCCAGGTACAGACCGGCCGGCGAGCCCAGGCCCCCAGCGCCGATGATGAGGGCATGCGCGGCCAGCAGTCGCTGCTGGCCTTCCACGCCAATCTCGTCGAGCAGGATATGGCGCGAATAGCGCAGCAGTTGTTCGTCGTTCATGCAGGCCCGGCCGTGGCTGCCGGCAGTGCAGCTCAGTTTTCCTTCTTGACCTCGCTGCGGGCGGTCTGCGTCTTGCTGACCAGCACCTGCCTGCCTTTGAGCTGGTTGATGGCCTGGATCAGCTGGAAGTCCTTGTCGCTGCCGAATTCAGGCGGGCGCCGCTGGTCGGCCGGCTTGCGTGAAGCTTCTTCGAGCTTTTTGAGCGCTTCCTCGCGTGCCTTCTCGCGCTCCGGGTCCTTGACTTCCGGTGCGCCGGTGCCCGACAAGTGCTTGTCCAGATCGGCCTCACGCGAGCGCAGGATGGCAAAGGGGCTGCCTTCAGCGGTTTCGTCGACCAGCACGTCGGGCATGATGCCCTTGGCCTGGATGGAGCGGCCGCTGGGGGTGAAGTAGCGGGCGGTGGTGATCTTCAGGCCGGTGTCTGGGCCGAGCGGGCGCACGGTTTGGACCGAGCCCTTGCCGAAGGTCTGGCTGCCCATGATGGTGGCGCGCTTGTGGTCCTGCAAGGCGCCGGCCACGATTTCGCTGGCCGAAGCCGAGCCTTCATTGACCAACACGACCAGCGGCACGTTCTTCAGCGCAGCCGGCAGGCGCTTGAGCGGATCGGCGCCGCGGCGCACATAGTATTGCGGCGAGGCTTTGTAGGTGAACTTGCTCTCAGCCAACTGGCCGTTGGTGGAGACCACAGTCACATTCTCCGGCAAGAAGGCGGCAGAGATGGCCACCGCAGCGTCAAGCAGGCCGCCCGGGTCATTGCGCAGGTCGAGCACCAGGCCTTTGAGCTCAGGTTCTTGCTTGTAGATCGTCTCCAGCCGGGCGGCGAAGTCTTCGACGGTGCGCTCCTGGAACTGAGACACCCGCAGCCAGCCATAGCCGGGCTCGATCACCTTGGCCCGCACCGACTGGGTGCGGATTTCTTCGCGGGTGATGGTCACCGGGAAGGTGCGGTTCTCGTCCTTGCGGAAGATGGTCAAAACCACCTTGGTGCTGGGCTCGCCGCGCATGCGCTTGACCGCCTCATTGAGCGACAGGCCCTTGACCATGGTGTCGTCAATTTTGGTGATCAGGTCGTTGGGCTTGAGGCCCGCGCGATCGGCCGGTGAGCCTTCGATGGGGGAGACCACCTTGACCAAGCCCTCCTCCTGGCTGATCTCGATGCCCACGCCGACAAAGCGGCCTGTGGTGCCTTCGCGAAATTCCTTGAAGGTCTTTTTGTCAAAGTAGGCCGAGTGCGGATCCAGGCTAGACACCATGCCCGCGATGGCCTCGCTGATGAGCTTTTTCTCGTCCACCGGCTCGACATAGTCGCTCTTGACCATGCTAAAGACCGCCGCCAATTGCTGCAGTTCTTCCAGCGGCAAGGGCGAGAAGTTGTTGCGTGCGACCGCCTGCAACTGCACCGTGGTGAGTGCTCCTGCAACCGCGCCCAGGCTGATCCAGCCTGCTATCTTGAGTTTGTGACCCATACTGTCTCCATCGGTACGCCCGAGCCGGCATCCAGTGGACGACTCTTTGCGCAGAAAATGAGCATCAATATACACCCGTGCAGATGAGCCTGTGTAACCGTCAGGCCCTATTTTGCAAGGGCTTGTAGGGTCGATTGGCCCCCGGTTTGGGCCAGGGCGCTGGCGGCCCTATCGGCGCTGTCCCTGGGCCGCCACCGCAGCGGCGGCTTGGGCGGCCGCCTGTGCATCGCCCAGGTAGTGGTGGCCCAGAGGCCGCAAGTTGGCGTCCAACTCATAAACCAGCGGGATGCCGTTGGGAATGTTCAGGCCAACGATGTCCTGGTCGGAGATGCCGTCGAGGTACTTGATGAGGGCGCGGATCGAATTGCCGTGCGCGGCCACCACCACCCGCTTGCCTGCCTTGATGGCTGGCGCCATGGCTTCGCTCCAAAAGGGGATGACCCGCGCCACCGTGTCTTTGAGGCATTCGGTCAGTGGCACCTGGCCTGGCTCGAGCCGGGCGTAGCGTCGGTCACCGCGCTCGCTGCGCGGGTCCTGGGGCTCGAGCGCCGGTGGCGGCGTGTCGTAGCTGCGCCGCCAGACCAGCACCTGCTCGTCGCCATATTGGCGGGCCATATCGGCCTTGTTGAGCCCCTGCAAGGCTCCATAGTGGCGCTCATTGAGGCGCCAACTGTGCACCACGGGAAGCCAGGTGCGGTCCATCTCGTCGAGCACATGCCAGAGCGTGCGGGTGGCGCGCTTGAGCACGCTGGTGTAGGCCAGATCGAAGTCATAGCCCTCAGACTTGAGCAGCCGTCCGGCTTCCTTGGCTTGCTCAAGGCCGGTGGCGGTGAGGTCTACATCGGTCCAGCCGGTGAAGCGATTTTCAAGGTTCCAGGTCGATTCGCCGTGGCGGATGAGCACGAGTTTGTACATAGTCAGAGGAGGAGGGAGGTATGCAGCGCCTGCCGTTGGTCCGCGGCAAACCCGGGTTCGGCAGGAAAGACGGCGGCATTTTAGAATCACAGGCTTTGCCGCCTCTGACCCCAAAAGGATCTTCGTGAAATTTTTGCTCGACAACTGGATGCTGATCTCTGTGGCCTTGGCCTCTGGCGCCTTGCTGGTGTGGCCGGTGATAGCCGGCGGCGTGAGCGCGGGCAGCCTCAGCCCAGCCGACGCGGTGCAGCGCATCAACCGGGAAAAAGCGGTGGTGATCGACGTGGGCGAGCCGCATGAATTTGCTGCCGGCCACGTGATCGGCGCCAAGAACGTGCCTTTCGGTCAGCTGGAGGACAAGTTGCCCGGCTTGGTCAAGAACAAGGCCACGCCGGTCATCATGGTCTGCCCGGTCGGGGCCCGCGCTGCCCGGGCCGTGGGAGTGGCCGAAAAGCTCGGTTTCGAGCAGGCCCAATCCATCGCCGGCGGCCTCAAGGCCTGGCGTGACGCGAGCCTGCCGGTCGAAAAAGCCTGATCCCAGGTGGGGCTGCGGGCGGCCTGCCCGCACGCGATGAGCGCCCTTGTGGCAAGCTCTGGTCCCGCTGCTCATGAGGAAAGTTTATGCAAGCCGTCAAGATGTACACCACCGCCGTCTGCCCTTACTGCCAGCAGGCCAAGCAACTGCTCAAGCGCCGCGGCGTCGAGCAAGTGGAAGAAGTGCGCATCGACCAGATTCCTGGCGAGCGCGAAAAAATGATGGAAATCACCGGCCGTCGCACCGTGCCGCAAATTTTCATCGGTCAGACCCATGTGGGCGGCTGCGACGATCTGATGGCCCTGGATGCGCGTGGCGGCCTGCTGCCGCTGCTGCAGCAGGGGCAGGTTCAGGTCTGAGGCGGGCCTGCGCGGGCCCTGCGATCGCCGTCGGGGCGGGTGTTGATCTGGCCCCCGGATGGCTTCGGAGGCCCTGACATAATCTCGGTTTCGCCGCGCAGTGGGCTCGGCGCATGAACTTCAAACCCCCAGGACTGTCCATGGCCGACACGCAAGCCGATCCCGTTTTCCAGATTCAGCGCATCTACCTCAAGGAGCTGTCGCTGGAGCAACCCAATTCCCCGGCCATCTTGCTTGAGCAAGCCCAGCCGCAGGTTGATATTCAGCTGGCGGTCGGCTCCGAGCAGGTGGCCGATGGCGTCTTCGAGGCCACGGTGACCGCCACGGTACACACCAAAATTGGCGAGAAAACCGTGTTTTTGGTCGAGGCCAAGCAGGCCGGCATCTTCGAGATCCGTAACCTGCCAGAGGAGCAGATGGGCCAGGTGCTGGGCATGGCTTGTCCGCAAATCGTCTATCCCTATTTGCGCGGCAATGTGGCTGACGCGGTTCAGCGCGCAGGTTTTCCGCCGGTGCACCTGGCTGAAATCAATTTCCAGGCGCTCTACCAGCAGCAGCTCGAGCAAGCCGGCACCCAAACTGCCTGAGCCCTTCGCCCCTGAGCCAGCGTGCTTGGGGGTTCCGATCTGAGCCCCGCCATGAAAATCATCGTCATCGGCGCAGGTGCCTGGGGCACCGCCCTGGCTGCCAATGCGGCGGCCCAGGGTCGGCATCAGGTCAGCCTGTGGGCGCGTCAGCCGGCCCAGCGGCTGCAGATGCAATCGCAGCGCAGCAACCCGGCCTATCTGCCCGGTGTGGAACTGCCGGCTGCCTTGATCTTCGCTGACGCAAATCTGCAAGCAGCCACCGCCGATCAGGACCTGGTGGTGCTGGCCGGCCCTGTGGCGGCGGCCCGCAGCCTGCTGAGCGAGCTGGCTGATTTGAAGGCTCCCCTGGCTTGGCTGTCCAAAGGCTTTGAGGTGCCGCAGCCAGGCGGGCAGGAGCGCGGCCTGATGGTCCACGAGATTCAGGCTCAGGTGGCGCCGCAATTGATGTGTGGCGTGCTCAGTGGCCCCAGCTTCGCCCGCGAGGTGGCGCTGGGCCGTCCCACCGCGCTGGTCGCCGCCAGCCACCATGAAGCGGTGCGGCAGGCTCTGGTGGAGGCTTTTCATGGACCGACCTTGCGCATCTACGCCAACGACGACCTGGTCGGCGCCGAGGTCGGTGGCGCGGTCAAGAATGTGCTTGCCATTGCCACCGGCTTTTGCGACGGCCTGGCCCTCGGCCTCAATGCCCGCGCGGCCCTGATCACCCGCGGGCTGGCCGAGATCACCCGCCTGGGCGTGGCTCTGGGGGCGCGCGCCGAGACCTTCACCGGCTTGTCTGGCCTGGGCGATTTGGTGCTCACAGCCACTGGCGACCTCAGCCGCAACCGCAAGGTTGGTCTGCTGCTCGCGCAGGGCCACAGCCTGGAGCAGG